>NZ_JBHXMU010000096.1:0-25778 GCF_042720685.1 Kitasatospora sp. NPDC058492 | reverse complement strand
TTTTTTTTTTTTTTTTTTTTTTTTTTTTTTTTTTTTTTTTTTTTTTTTTATTTTTTTTTGGGGGGGGGGGGGTGGGGTGGGGGGGGGGGGGGGGGGGGGGGGGGGGGGGGGGGGGGCGCCCCCGCCCCCCCCCCCCCCCACGACGATGGTGAGCCCGCGGGCCGGTCCGGTTCCGAGCGGACCGGCCCGCGGGCAGCTCATGGGGCTGCCGGCTTACTCGTCGCCGGACAGGGCCTACTCGCCCAGCGCGGCGCGCGCGTCGACGAAGGCGGCGACGGCGCGCTCGACGTCCTCGGTGGAGTGCGCGGCGGACAGCTGCACCCGGATCCGGGCCTGGCCGTGCGGGACCACCGGGAACGAGAAGCCGATCACGTACACGCCGCGCTCCAGCAGCAGTTCGGCGAGCCGGCCGGCCTTGGCCGCGTCGCCGATCATCACCGGGGCGATCGGGTGGTCGCCCGGCAGGATCTCGAAGCCGGCCTCGGTCATCCTGCTGCGGAACAGCGCCGTGTTGGCCGCCAGCCGCTCGCGCAGCTCGTTGGACTGCTCGACCAGGTCGAGCACCTTCAGCGAGGCCGCCGCGATCACCGGGGCGAGCGAGTTGGAGAACAGGTACGGGCGGGAGCGCTGGCGCAGCAGGGCGACGATCTCCCGGCGGGCGGCGACGTAGCCGCCGGAGGCGCCGCCGAGCGCCTTGCCGAGGGTGCCGGTGATGATGTCCACGCGGTCCATCACGCCGTGCAGTTCGGGGGTGCCGCGGCCGCCGGGGCCGACGAAGCCGACGGCGTGCGAGTCGTCGACCATGACCATGGCGTCGTAGCGGTCGGCCAGGTCGCAGATCTCGCGCAGCGGGGCGACGTAGCCGTCCATCGAGAACACGCCGTCGGTGACGATCAGGCGGCGGCGGGCGTCCTGGGTCTCCTTGAGCTGCTGCTCCAGGTCGGCCAGGTCGCGGTTGGCGTAGCGGTGGCGGCGGGCCTTGCTGAGCCGGATGCCGTCGATGATGCTCGCGTGGTTGAGCGCGTCGGAGATGACGGCGTCGCGGTCGTCGAGCAGGGTCTCGAAGACGCCGCCGTTGGCGTCGAAGCAGGAGGAGTACAGGATGGTGTCCTCCTGGCCCAGGAAGGCCGAGAGCCGGTCCTCCAGCGCCTTGTGGACGTCCTGGGTGCCGCAGATGAAGCGCACCGAGGCCATGCCGTAGCCCCAGCGGTCCAGCGCGTCCTTGGCGGCGGCGAGCACCTCGGGGTGGTCGGCCAGGCCGAGGTAGTTGTTGGCGCAGAAGTTCAGCACCTCACCGGGGCGGCCGCCGCCGGTGACGGTGACCGCGGCGCTCTGCGGGGTGCCGATGACCCGCTCGGGCTTGAAGAGCCCGGCCTCGCGGATCTCGTCGAGGGTGATGGCGATGTCGGCGCGCACGTTGTCGAACACTGCGGACTCCTAACGAGGACGAACGGGGGGGCTCAGGCGGTCCAGTCGAGGATGATCTTGCCGCAGCGGCCGCTGGCGGCCTCGTCGAAGGCGGCCGCGAAGTCGTCGGCGGCGTACCGGCCGGTGATCACCGGGGCGAGGTCCAGCCCGCCCTCCAGCAGCACGGACATCGCGTACCAGGTCTCGAACATCTCGCGGCCGTAGATGCCCTTGATGGTGATCATCGAGGTGACGACCGAGGCCCAGTCGATCGGGAACTGCTCGGCGGGCAGGCCGAGCACGGCGATCTTCCCGCCGTGGGTCATGTTGGCGATCATCGACTGCATCGCCTCGGGGCGGCCGGACATCTCCAGGCCGACGTCGAAGCCCTCGCGCAGGCCGAGCTTCTGCTGGCCCTCCTCGATGGTGTGCTCGGCGACGTTCAGCGCCAGCGTGACGCCGACCTCCCGGGCCAGGTCGAGGCGGTACGGGGAGACGTCGGTGATCATCACGTTGCGGGCGCCGGCGTGCTTGGCGACGGCGGCCGCCATGATGCCGATCGGGCCCGCGCCGGTGATCAGCACGTCCTCGCCGACCAGCGGGAAGGAGAGCGCGGTGTGGACGGCGTTGCCGAACGGGTCGAAGATCGCGGCCACGTCCAGGTCGACCGGCACCCGGTGCACCCAGACGTTGGAGGCGGGCAGGGCCACGTACTCGGCGAAGGCGCCGTCCCGGCCGACGCCGAGGCCGACCGTGTTGCGGCACAGGTGGCGGCGGCCGGCCTGGCAGTTGCGGCACTTGCCGCAGACCAGGTGGCCCTCGCCGCTGACCCGGTCGCCGACCGCGATGTCCGCGACGCCGGCGCCGATCTCGGCGACCTCGCCGACGAACTCGTGGCCGAGCACCAGCGGGGTCGTGATGGTCTGCTGGGCCCAGCCGTCCCAGTTGCGGATGTGCAGGTCGGTGCCGCAGATGCCGGTCCGCAGCACCTTGATCAGCACCTCGCCGGGGCCGATCTCCGGCTTCGGGACGTCCACCAGCCAGAGCCCGGGCTCGGCCTTCTGCTTGACGAGTGCCTTCACGGGCGACGGCTCCTGACGTGCGAGTGGGGCGGCCTTCGCGGGTGGGCAGGCCGAGTGGCCCCGGTGTGGCCGTTCCTGGCGGACGCGTTCCGGGCAGGCAGCAATCTGCCTGGTGAGAGCGGGTTCGGTCCATCGAGGAATTCTTAAGGGCGGCCACAGCTGGGCTAAACGATCGTGCCCGAGCTGGGCCCGGGGGCGGGTGCGGCATGCCGGTGCTCACCTGTTCGGCCGAGCGCGAGCCCGCTTCCGCGACACCAATCCCCCAGTGGGCAGCGGTCCTTGACAACACGGGAGGCGATGTGCGCCAGCCGGCTGGGGCAGTCGGCTGACCGCTGGGTCCGTTCGGGTCAGCCCCGAGGCGGCCGACGCGCGGGGCCGCACCGGCGGTGCTTACGGTGGCGGCGCTCCCCCGTCGGCCTCGTGGAGCAGCGCTCCGGGGCCGTCCGCCGCAGAGAGGCGCCTCGACCTATGACCACGATCCGACGGCCGCATCCGGCCGCGTCCCGTTCCACCCGCCGAGCGGCCTGCGCCGCCCTGGTGCTGACCGGCCTGCTCGCGACCGCGGCCTGCTCCGGCGGGTCGCCGCCGAACCGGTCGGCCGGCGGCACGGCCCTCACCGCCGAGCCGGCCGCGCTCAGCCCGTCCGCGTCGGGCTCCACCGCCGGCTCGGGCGCCGCGAGCGGCTCGGCCGGCGCGGTGGTGCCGCTGACCCCCGACGTCGCCAAACAGCTGGACGCCGCGATCAAGCAGGTGCTGAACCAGACCTCCACCCCCGGCGTGATCGTCGGGATCACCACCCCCGACGGCAGCTACCAACGGGCCTTCGGCCAGGCCGACAAGTCCGGCACCCCGATGTCGCCCGACCTGAACATGCGGATCGGCAGCGTGACCAAGACCTTCACGGCGACCGGCGTGCTGCGGCTGGTCGACCAGGGCAAGGTGGGCCTGGACGACCCGGTCTCCAAGTACGTGGACGGCGTGCCCGGCGGCGACAACATCACCATCCGCCAGCTCGCCGGGATGCGCAGCGGCCTGTTCCCGTACACCTCCGACCCGGACTTCGTGAACGCGCTGATCAGCGACCCGAACCGGGTGTTCACGCCCGACCAACTGCTCGCCTACGGGTACAAGCACCCGGCGAACTTCCCGCCGGGCAGCAAGTTCCAGTACAGCAACAGCAACTACATCCTGCTCGGCAAGGTCATCGAGAAGGCCGGCGGGGAGCCCGTGGACCAGTTCCTCAAGGACCAGGTGTTCAGCCAGGCCGGGCTGAACGGGACGGTCTTCCCGACCGACGCGACCTTCCCCGACCCGCACGCCCGCGGCTACACCGACCAGACTCCCAACGGCCAGACCACGGACGCCACCGACTGGAACCCGTCCTGGGCCTGGTCGGCCGGAGCGGTCATCTCCAACCTCACCGACCTGCAGAACTGGACGAAGTCCCTGGCCACCGGCTCCCTGCTGAAGCAGGACACCCAGTCCCAGCGGTTGAAGACCCAGCCGACCGGCGACCCCGGCGTCGGCTACGGCCTCGGGCTGTTCAACAACAACGGGTGGATCGGGCACAACGGCTCGCTGCCCGGTTACGAGACCGTGGCGGTGTACCTGCCGCAGTCCCAGGCCACCCTGGTGGTGCTGCTCAACACCGATGTGCCGTACCGGGGTTCGGAGCCGTCCTCGCTGTTCGCGAAGGCGATCACGCAGATCGTCTCGCCGAAGAACGTCTACTCGATCCCGCCCGTGAACACCGCCTCGCCGTCGGCCTCGTCCTCGGGGTCCGCGTCACCGTCGCCCTCGCTCTCGCCCTCGGGATCGGGGTCGGCCTCGTCCCCGGCCTCGCCCGGCGCCCCGGGGCCCGCCTCCGGCGCGCCGACCACGGTCAACGCCTGAGCACCAGACCGCCTGAACGTCTGGACGCCAGACCCGCCGGAGGCCCGGCCCGGATCACCGGGCCGGGCCTCCGACGTGCCGTCAACTGCCCAGTACGCGGGCCAGATCGTAGGAGACGGGCTCCTCCAGCTGCGCGTAGGTGCAGCTCTCCGGCGTGCGGTCCGGCCGCCAGCGGCGGAACTGCGCGGTGTGCCGGAAGCGGGTGCCCTCCATGTGGTCGTAGGCGACCTCGACCACCCGCTCGGGGCGCAGCGCGACCCAGGAGAGGTCCTTGCCGCCGGTCCACCGGCTGACCGCGCCCGGCAGCCGGCCCTCGGCGTGCGCCGCCTCGTCGGCCCAGCCGCCCCACGGGTGGCGGGAGAGGTCGGTCATCCGCAACGGGGCCAGTTCCTCGGCGAGTTCGCGGCGGCGGGCCATCGAGAACGCGGCGCAGACGCCGACGTGCTGGAGCCGGCCCTCGGCGTCGTTGATGCCCAGCAGCAGCGAGCCGACCACCGGGCCGCTCTTGTGCTCGCGGTAGCCGGCCACCACGCAGTCGGCGGTGCGCTCGTGCTTGATCTTGAACATGGTCCGCTCGCCCGGCCGGTACGGCTGGTCCAGCGGCTTGGCCACCACGCCGTCCAGCCCGGCGCCCTCGTACTCGGCGAACCAGGTCTGCGCCACGTCCCGGTCGGTGGAGGCGGGGGCAGTGAACACCGGGTCGCGGGCGGCGCCGAGCGCCGCCTCCAGGGCCGCGCGGCGCACCGACAGCGGCTCGTCCAGCAGCGGGGCGTCACCGAGCGCGAGCAGGTCGAAGGCGATGAAGGAGGCGGGCGTCCGCTCCGCGAGCAGCCGCACCCGGCTGGCCGCCGGGTGGATGCGCTCCAGCAGTTCCTCGAACCGCAGCCGGCCGTCCCGGGCGATCACCACCTCGCCGTCCAGCACGCAGCGCGGCGGCAGCTCCCGCCGCAGCGCGGCGACCAGCTCGGGGAAGTACCTGGTCAGCGGTTTGCCGGTGCGGCTGCCGAGCTCCACCTCGTCGCCGTCGCGGAACACGATCGTCCGGAAGCCGTCCCACTTGGCCTCGTACTGCATCCCCGGCGGGATCTTCGCCACCGACTTGGCGAGCATCGGCGCCACCGGCGGCATCACGGGCAGGTCCATGGCTCCGATCCTCGCGCGCACGGCCGGAAGGCGCGCGACGAAAGGGCGTACGGCGAAAGGGCGCGCGAGGATCGGGCGCACGACGAAAAGACGCGCGCGGGGCACGGCGCCCTTAGCGTGAGGGGCATGGGCTCAGCCGTGGAACTGGATGTCGCCGGGCGCAGCGTCCGGCTGTCGAACCCGGACAAGGTGTACTACCCCGAGCGTGGCTTCACCAAGCTGGACGTCGCGCAGTACTACCTGGCCGTCGCCGACGGGGTGCTGCGCGGACTGCGCGACCGGCCCACCACCCTGCAGCGCTTCCCGGACGGCGTGGACGGCGAGTTCTTCTACCAGAAACGCGCGCCCAAGGGCCTGCCGGACTGGCTGCCCACCGCCCGGATCAACTTCCCCAGCGGCCGCTCCGCCGACGAGATCTGCCCCACCGAGCCGGCCGCCGTGCTGTGGGCCGCCAACCTCGGCTGCCTCACCTTCCACCCCTGGCCGGTCCGCCGCTCCGACACCGAGCACGTCGACGAGCTGCGCATCGACCTCGACCCGCAGCCCGGCACCGACTTCCACGACGCCGTCCGCGCCGCCCACGAACTGCGCGCCCTGCTGGAGGAGTACGGGCTGCGCGGCTGGCCCAAGTCCTCCGGCGGGCGCGGCCTGCACGTGTACGTCCCGCTGGCGCCCGAGTGGACCTTCACCGACGGCCGGCACGCGGTGATCGCCCTCGGCCGGGTGCTGGAGCAGCGCATGCCCGGGCAGGTCACCACCGCCTGGTGGAAGGAGGAGCGCGGTGAGCGGATCTTCGTCGACTACAACCAGATGGCCCGCGACCGCACCATCGCCTCCGCCTACTCCCTGCGCGCCCGCCCGCGCGCCACCGCCTCGACCCCGCTGCGCTGGGAGGAGCTCGACGACGCCTCCCCCGAGGACTTCGACCTGCGCACCGTCCCCGCCCGCTTCGCCGAACTCGGCGACCTGAACGCCGGGATGGACGGTCGGGCGTACCGTCTGGACGGCCTGCTGGAGCTGTACGACAAGCAGCTGCGCGACGAGGGCCTCGGCGAGCTCCCGTACCCGCCCGACCACCCCAAGGCGGCCGGCGAGCCGACCAGGGTGCAGCCCAGCCGGGCCCGGAAAGCGTAGGGCGTGTCTTCACACCCCCGTCATGGCCAGCACGAACCAGAGGACGCCGCCCAGCACCACCAGGGTGAACAGCAGGACGCCCCCGACCGCGCCGGAGAGCAGCAGCCCCCGGCCGACCCGCCGCGCGCGCAGGCCGACGCCGGTCAGCAGCACGCCCGCCACCCCCGGTGCCAGGGCCAGCGCCAGCAGCATCACCGTCCGCGCGACCTCGGCGTCCGACACCAGGTGGCACTCGTCGCCCTCGCACACCGCCCAGACGTCCTCGCCGACCGGCGCGCCCGCCCATATCCGGGCGTGCTCGTGCGCCGGGCCCCCGCCGTCCGGGCGGAACGCGCCCCGGCAGTCCGAGGGGGGTGGGCCGTCCTCGTACGCCGGGATCAGACACCGCTCCGCCCGGAACGTCCCGGGCACCCCCACCAGGCCCGCCGCCTGCCCGAACTGCCGCACCGGCCCGCCCACCAGCCATCCGGCCAGCCACACCAGCAGCACCCCGGCCGCCACCGGCCCCCACCGCCGCACCGCCACCCCCATCGGCTCACCCCCGCTGGGGTGACGTCACCGACGGCCGGACGGTTGCACGGGCGGCCAAGCGGGCGGCAGGGCGGCCTGGTGGGCATCCGCCGCGCACCCCTCCCGGCAGGCGTCAGCCGACCCGGGCGCCCTCCGGCGCCAGCTCGGCGATGATCCGGACCGCCTCCGCGAGCTGCCCGTCCGTCAGGTCCCCGCGCGCGGTCAGCCGCAGCCGGGACACCCCGTCCGGCACGGACGGCGGGCGGAAGCAGCCGACGGCGAGCCCGGCCCGCCGGCAGTCGGCGGCCCAGGCGACGGCGGCCTCCGCGCCCGGGGCGCGCACCGACACCACGGCCGCGTCCGGCTCGCAGGCCCGGAGCCCGGCGGCGGTCAGCCGGGCCGCGAGGCCGCGGGCCACCTCGCGGGTGCGGTCCGCGCGGTGCGGCTCGGCGCGCAGCAGGCGCAGCGCGGCGAGGGCGGCGGCGACGGCGGCCGGGGCGAGGCCGGTGTCGAAGATGAAGGTGCGGGCGGTCTCGGTGAGGTGGCGGATCACCCGGCGCGGCCCGAGCACGGCGCCGCCCTGCGAGCCGAGCGACTTGGAGAGCGTGACGGTGGCGACGGTGTCCGGCTGCCCGGCGAGCCCGGCCGCCGCGAGCGCCCCGGCGCCGCCGGGGCCGAGGACGCCCAGCCCGTGCGCGTCGTCGACCAGCAGCGCTGCGCCGTGCGCCCGGGCGGCGGCGGACAGCCCGGCCAGCGGGGCGGCGTCGCCGTCCACCGAGAACACCGAGTCGCTGACCACCAGCGCCCGCCGCTGCGTCCGGCGCTCCAACGCCTCCCGGACGGCCTGCGGGTCGCTGTGCGGGGCCCGGTGGACGTCGGCGCGGGCGAGCCGGCAGCCGTCGATCAGCGAGGCGTGGTTGTAGGCGTCCGACACGATCAGCGTGTCCGGGTCGGTGAGCGCGGTCAGCGCGGCCAGGTTGGCGGTGTACCCGGAGGAGAAGACGAGCGCCGCCTCGACCCCGCAGAACGCGGCGAGCTCCTCCTCCAGTTCGGTGTGCAGCGCGGTCGTCCCGGTCACCAGCCGCGACCCGGTCGATCCTCCGCCCCAGCGCAGCGCCGCCTCGGCCGCCGCCTGCGTCACCGCCGGGTGCCTGGTCAGCCCCAGGTAGTCGTTCCCGGCCAGGTCGAGCACCGGGTCCTGTGCCGTGCGGCTGCGCAGCCGGCGGGTCAGCCCGGCCTCGGCCCGCAGCTCGGCGGCCTCGTCGAGCCAGTCGAAGACGGCCGCCGGGGCGAGGTCGGTGGTGTGCGTTCCGGACGCGAGCGGTTGGACCATGCCCGGCACTCTGGCACGGCCCCGCCGCCGCGATCAATGTGCGGCCGCGCACAGCTTCGCGGCCGCCGGTGCAGCGATCCGGACAGTCCTGGGGCGGGTGCCGGCGGAGGGCGGGCTTTGCCGGGGGTGGCGGCGAGCAGGCAAGATAGCCGGGTGACCCTCCTTGATCTGATGCCGAAGCCCGCCACGCCCGATGCGCTGTACGAGACCTTCGCCGCGTGGGCGGAGGAGCGCGGGATCACGCTGTACCCGGCGCAGGAGGAGGCGCTGATCGAGCTGGTGTCGGGGAACAACGTGATCCTGGCGACGCCGACCGGGTCGGGCAAGAGCCTGGTGGCGGCGGGCGCGCACTTCGCGGCGCTGGCGGAGGGGAAGCGGACGTTCTACACGGCGCCGATCAAGGCGCTGGTGTCGGAGAAGTTCTTCGACCTGGTCAAGATGTTCGGCACCGAGCAGGTCGGCATGATGACCGGCGACGCGAGCGTGAACCCGACCGCGCCGATCATCTGCTGCACGGCCGAGGTGCTGGCGCAGATCGCGCTGCGCGACGGGCTCCGGGCGGACGTCGGCCAGGTGGTCATGGACGAGTTCCACTTCTACGCGGAGCCGGACCGCGGCTGGGCCTGGCAGATCCCGCTGCTGGAGCTGCCGCAGGCGCAGTTCCTGCTGATGTCGGCGACGCTCGGCGACGTACGCCGCTTCGAGGAGGACCTGACCCGCCGGACGGGCCGCCCGACGACGGTGGTGCGCAACACGACCCGCCCGGTGCCGCTGTTCTACGAGTACCGCCGCACCACGATGCACGACACCCTGGAGGAGCTGCTGCAGACCGGCCAGGCGCCGGTCTACGTGGTGCACTTCACGCAGAAGGAGGCGGTGGACCGGGCGCAGTCGCTGATGAGCATCAACATGTGCTCGAAGGCGGAGAAGGACGCCATCGCCGACCTGATCGGCGGTTTCCGCTTCACCACCAAGTTCGGTCGCAACCTGTCGCGTTTCGTGCGCCACGGCATCGGCGTGCACCACGCGGGCATGCTGCCGAAGTACCGCCGGCTGGTCGAACGCCTCGCCCAGGCGGGCCTGTTGAAGGTGATCTGCGGGACGGACACGCTCGGTGTCGGCGTCAACGTGCCGATCCGCACGGTGCTGTTCACCGCCCTGTCGAAGTACGACGGGCAGCGGGTGCGGATCCTGCGCGCCCGGGAGTTCCACCAGATCGCCGGGCGCGCGGGCCGGGCCGGGTTCGACACCGTCGGACAGGTGGTGGCGCAGGCGCCCGAGCACGTGATCGAGAACGACAAGGCGATCGCCAAGGCCGGGGACGACCCGAAGAAGAAGCGCAAGGTGGTGCGCAAGAAGGCGCCGGAGGGCTTCGTCGGCTGGACCGAGGAGACCTTCGACAAGCTGATCGGCGCCGACCCGGAGCCGCTGGTCTCCCGGTTCAAGGTGAGCCACGCGATGCTGCTGTCGGTGATCGGCCGCCCCGGCAACGCCTTCGAGGCGATGCGCAAGCTGCTCACCGACAACCACGAGGACCGCGCGGCGCAGCGCCGGCACATCCGCACCGCGATCGCGATCTACCGCTCCCTGCTGCAGGGCGGCGTGGTCGAGCGGCTGCCGGAGCCGGACGCCGAGGGCCGGATCGTGCGCCTGACGCTCGACCTCCAGGAGAACTTCGCGCTCAACCAGCCGCTCTCCACCTTCGCCCTGGCCTCCTTCGAGCTCCTCGACCCGACCTCGCCCTCGTACGCGATGGACGTGATCTCGGTGGTCGAGGCGACCCTCGACGACCCGCGCCAGATCCTCGCCGCGCAGCAGAACAAGGCGCGCGGCGAGGCCATCGGCGAGATGAAGCGCGACGGGATCGAGTACGAGGAGCGGATGGAGCGGCTCCAGGAGATCACCTACCCGAAGCCGCTGGAGGAGCTGCTCACCCACGCGTACGAGGTGTACCGCCGGGCGCACCCGTGGATCGGCGACCACGAGCTGCGGCCGAAGTCGGTGGTCCGCGACCTGTACGAGCGGGCGATGACCTTCTCGGACTACGTCGGCTTCTACGAGCTGGCGCGCACCGAGGGCATCGTGCTGCGCTACCTGGCGGGCGCGTTCAAGGCGCTGGAGCAGACCGTCCCCGAGGACGTGAAGACCGACGACCTGAAGGACGTCATCGCCTGGCTCGGCGAACTGGTCCGCCAGGTCGACTCCAGCCTGCTGGACGAGTGGGAGCAGCTGGCCAACCCCACGGACCCGCAGGCCCCCGAGGTGACGCTGGACGACAAGCCGGCGCCGGTGACGGCGAACGCGCGGGCGTTCCGGGTGCTGGTGCGCAACGAGCTGTTCCGCCGGGTCGAGCTGTGCGCGCTGGAGCACTATGCGGAGCTCGCCGAGCTGGACGGCTCGTACGGCTGGGACGCGGACCGCTGGGCGGACGCCATGGACGGGTACTGGGAGGAGTACGACGACCTCGGCACCGGCCCGAACGCGCGCGGCCCCAAGATGCTGATCATCGAGGAGGAGGACTCCGCCTGGAAGGTCCGGCAGATCTTCGACGACCCGGAGGGCGACCACGACTGGGGCATCAGCGCCGAGGTCGACCTGTACGGCTCGGACGAGGAGGGCCGGGCGGTGCTGCGGGTCACCGCGGTGGACCGGCTGGGCGGCTGACGGATCGTCAACCCCCGCTTGCGGAGTCGCCGGCCCCCCGGAGCGGGGGGCCGGCGCGGCGTCACATCCAGACGAACGGCGCGCCCGCCGCGCAGGAGAGCGCGCGGGTCGCCTCCTCCAGGGTCTGCTCGGTGGTGAGCGCCGGGCCCGACTGCGTCGAGGCCGGGGTGGACTGGGTGCCGGGGCCGGGCGTGCGGGCGTCGCTGAGCCGGGAGCTCACCACCGTCACGTAGTGCCCGACCGCCTCGACCCGCGGCTCGGCCGACTTGGGCCCGCCGGAGGACGGCGCGGGGGCGGCGTTGGTGTCCGGAAGGATGAAGGCGAGCGCGCCGGGCTTGCCGCGCAGGGTGTCGGCGGCCCGGGTGGCGGCGGCCTGGTCGCCGAAGCGCAGGACGGTGACACTGCTGAGCACCGGGCGGTCCTGGCCGGTGAAGCTGACGGTCAGGTAGGCCTGGCAGCCGGTGTCCTTGAGCAGTTCCTGGGTGCGGTCCTGCAGCACCTCGGTGCAGTTGCCGCCCTGCCGGATGGCGCCACGCCGGGCCTTGTACCCGGCGGCCTCGACCGGCCGCTGGGCGGGGAAGAGGCTGTCGGCATTGAGGCCCTCGGGGTCGGTGCGCGGCGGCGGGGTCCCCACCACCGGCGGCGTCCTGGCCGCGTCCTTGCTGGACGGGCCGAGCCCGGGTATGTAGTCGCCGGGCATCGGGCGGGTGATGATCCATCCGCCGGCGGCCACCACTCCCACCACGACGACCCAGCCCACGGCCCGGCGGGCCGTCAACCGCCTGCCCCTGCCACCGCCCCGACTGCCGATCAGGTCCGTGCCCGCGCCGGCGGGGGCCCCGCCGGTCCGCCGCACTGCCTGGCCGTCCTGGCCCTCTCCCGGAGTCGGGGTGCGCTCCCCCTGCGTGGTCATGGCGCAGATTCTAAGCAACCGTCGGGTGGCGTGGATCACGGGGTGGGGGGTTGCCGGTCACCGCCGCGTGCCGGCGCCCGCGACCGTCCGGCGCGCGCACCGGCGACCGCCCCGCGCCGGTCTCCCCGGCCCTTCGCCGCGACCGCGCCCTACCGGCCGGTAACCTCCGATTCGCACCGGCGTCAAGCTCGTGACCAGCGACGACACCGTGAGCTTCGACACTGTGGCAAGTGGCACATCCTTCCGCCGATCTTCTGGCGGGTTCCCTCTGGCGCCATTCGAGCGCCACCAGGCAGGATCGGCCCCATGGATCTGCTCGATACCCTCACCGCCAAGGGCCTGCGCGGCGAAGTCCCGACCCGCGAGGAGGCCCTGGCCGTCCTCGCCACCACCGACGACGAGCTGCTGGACGTCGTCGCCGCGGCCGGCAAGGTCCGCCGGAGGTGGTTCGGCCGGCGCGTGAAGCTCAACTACCTGGTGAACCTCAAGAGCGGGCTCTGCCCGGAGGACTGCAACTACTGCTCGCAGCGGCTGGGCTCCAAGGCCGAGATCCTCAAGTACACCTGGCTCAAGCCCGACCAGGCCGCCGAGGCGGCCCGCGCCGGGGTGGCCGGCGGCGCCAAGCGCGTGTGCCTGGTCGCCAGCGGCCGCGGCCCCACGGACCGCGACATCGACCGGGTCACCGACACCATGGCCGCCATCAAGGACGCCGACCCCGAGGTCGAGATCTGCGTCTGCCTCGGCCTGCTCTCCGACAACCAGGCGGAGCGGCTGAAGGCGGCCGGCGCCGACGCCTACAACCACAACCTCAACACCTCCGAGAAGACCTACGGCGACATCACCACCACCCACACCTACGCGGACCGGGTGGACACCGTGCAGAAGGCGCACGGCGCGGGCCTGTCCGCCTGCTCCGGCCTGATCGCCGGCATGGGCGAGAGCGACGAGGACCTGGTCGACGTGGTGTTCGCGCTGCGCGAGCTCGGCTCGGACTCCGTCCCGGTCAACTTCCTGATCCCGTTCGAGGGCACCCCGCTCGCCAAGGAATGGAACCTCAGCCCGCAGCGCTGCCTGCGCATCCTGGCGATGGTCCGCTTCGTCAACCCGGACACCGAGGTGCGGATCGCCGGCGGCCGCGAGGTGCACCTGCGCTCGATGCAGCCGCTCGGGCTACACGTCGCCAACTCGATCTTCCTCGGCGACTACCTGACCAGCGAGGGCCAGGCCGGGCAGACCGACCTCGACATGATCAAGGACGCCGGCTTCGAGGTCGAGGGCGCCGGCGAGGCCACCCTGCCCCGCCACCGCGCGGACGTCGCGGCGGCCTCCTCCTGCGGCACCGCGGCCTCGGCCTGCGGCAGCGGCGGCGGCTGCGGCCCGTGCGGCGGGCACGCGCACGCGCCGGCCGACGCCCCCGTCGCGGTCGACGCCGCCGACGCCTCGGACGCCTCGGACGGGGAGCTGCGCAGCGACCTCGTCAAGGTCCGGCTTCGCGGCGCCGGCACCGAACTCGCGCCCAATGCCTGATAGTTCTGGAGACTGACGCATCATGCCCCAGCTGTCCGCGGACACGCTGCTCACCCTCGACCGCGCCCACGTCTGGCACCCGTACGGGCCGATGCCCGGCACCGCCACCCCGTACGTGGTCGAATCCGCCTCGGGAGTCCGGCTGCGCCTCGCCGAGCCCGTCGCGGGCGGGCAGCGCGAGCTCGTCGACGGGATGTCGTCCTGGTGGGCGGCCATCCACGGCTACCGGCACCCGGTGCTGGACGAGGCCGTGCGCGAGCAGCTGGGGCGGATGAGCCACGTCATGTTCGGCGGGCTCACCCACGAGCCCGCCGTCCGGCTGGCGGCGACGCTGGTCGAGATCACGCCCGAGCCGCTGCAGCACGTCTTCCTCGCCGACTCGGGCTCGGTGGCCGTCGAGGTCGCGCTGAAGATGTGCCTCCAGTACTGGCAGTCCACCGGCCGCCCGGCCAAGCGCCGGCTGCTGACCTGGCGCGGCGGGTACCACGGCGACACCTTCCACCCGATGTCCGTCTGCGATCCGGACGGCGGCATGCACCACCTGTGGGGCGGGGTGCTGCCCGGGCAGCTGTTCGCCCCGCAGCCGCCGGCCGGGTTCGACGCCCCGCTCGACGCCGGGTACGCGGCCGAGTTCGAGGAGCTGATGGCCCGGCACGCCGACGAGCTGGCCGCCGTCATCGTCGAACCGGTGGTGCAGGGCGCCGGCGGGATGCAGTTCCACTCCCCCGCCTACCTGCGGATGCTGCGCGAACTCTGCGACCGGTACGGGGTGCTGCTCGTCTTCGACGAGATCGCCACCGGATTCGGCCGCAGCGGCGCACTGTTCGCCGCCGACCACGCGGGCGTCTCGCCGGACGTGATGTGCCTGGGCAAGGCACTCACCGGCGGCTACCTGACCCTCGCCGCCGCGCTGTGCACCCGCGAGATCGCCGACGGCATCAGCCGCGGCGAGATGCCGGTGCTCGCGCACGGGCCGACCTTCATGGGCAACCCGCTGGCCTGCGCGGCCGCCAACGCCTCGCTGGAGCTGCTGCTGAGCCAGGACTGGGCGGTCGGGGTCAAGCGCATCGAGGCCGGACTGGCCGACGGGCTCGCGGCCGCCGCCGACCTCCCGGGCGTCCGGGACGTCCGGGTCCAGGGCGCCATCGGCGTCGTCCAGTTGGACCACCCGGTGAACGTCCCGGCGGCCACCGAGGCGGCCGCCCGGGCCGGCGTCTGGCTGCGCCCCTTCCGGGACCTGATCTACACCATGCCCCCCTACGTGACGGAGGACGAGGACGTGGCACGCATCGCCGACGCCGTGACCGCTGCGGCGGTGGCCGGATGAGCGCGCGGATCCTGTTCATGACGGGCACCAACACCGAGGTCGGCAAGACCGTCGCCACGGCAGCGGTCGCCTCGGCCGCGCTGCAGGCCGGCCTGCGGGTCGCGGTGCTCAAGCCCGGGCAGACCGGGATCGCCCCCGGCGAACCCGGCGACGCCGATGAAGTCCGGCGCCTGGCCGGTGACCTGACGATCCGTGAGCTCGTCCGCTACCCGGAGCCGCTGGCGCCCGACACCGCCGCCCGGCGGGCCGGGATGCCCTTCCTCTCCCCCGCCGAGGTGGCCGACGCCGTCGCCGAACTGGCCGCCGGGCACGACCTGGTGCTGGTCGAGGGCGCGGGCGGGCTGCTCGTCCGCTACGACGACGAGGGCCGCACCCTGGCCGACCAGGCGCGGGCCGTCCTGGACGCCGGGCTGCCGGCCGAGGTCCTGCTCGTCGCCTCCGCCGGACTGGGCACGCTGAACATCGTCGCACTCTCGGCGGAGGCCCTGGCCGCCCGCCGGCTGCCGCTGGCGGGCGTGCTCGTCGGCTCCTGGCCCACCGCCCCCGGGCTCGCCGAACGGTGCAACCTCGCCGACCTGCCGCGCTCGGCCGGCGCCCCGCTGCTCGGCGCCCTGCCGGAACGCGCCGCAGCCGCCGAGGACTTCGCCGCCCTCGCCCTCGCCTCGCTCTCCCCCCAGCTGGGCGGCACCTGGAACGCGGAGCACTTCGCGCACTCCCACCGGCCCGAATAGGCCCGGCTTCGCTCGAAGGTGTGATTCCGGCGCCCGAACCCTGGGTTCGGACGCTACGGGCTCAATACCGTTCCTCCTATGACAGACGGGATGACGGTAGACGAGTCTCTTCGGGCCCTGGCCGCCCTGGAGGCTGCGTGGAAGGACGACGACGAGGCGCTGTCCGCCCTCGCCGCGGGCGGTGCGGACGAGCGGTCGCTCCCGGCGCTGGTCGCCGCGTACGGCGAGCACGCGATGGACACCCTGATGGCCCTGGCCTTCGGCCTGCGGTCCACCATGAGCGACGAGGAGCTCGCCGAACTCTCCGACGCGGTGAGCTCCAACATCGGCGCCCGGATGAGCGCCCTGCTCACCCAGACACTGAAGACCTGGGGCACCCTCGCACCCCGGGACGACCTGGCGGTGACCAAGGCCATCGCCCACGCGGTGATCGACTCCATGCGCGCCGTGACCGAGGACCCGAGCCAGACCGAAGTCCTCCCCCTGCTGGCCACCTTCCGCACCTACACCCTGAACGGCGCCTGACACCGCAGCTTCGGCGCGGGCTTCGAGACCCCTCGAAGCCCGCGCCGTCATGTCTGCACCCTCATCCACCCCGCGGCGAGCGCGAATCCACCCGTCGAGGAGGCGATGAAGACGAGAACGCACACCAATGCACTCGCCTCAGTGGGAACACACTCAGGAATCGCGAGAAAAACCACACCCGCGAGCGCGAAACTCCCGATGGCGATGGCACCGGAGGCGATTACGGTCGCATTCCCCTGCGGAGGACGGCGACCAGCCGCTCGATGACGTCCGGCCGGGCGGCCCCGAGGTCGATCAGGATGACTCCGGTGGCTTTGGCCGAGCGCCAGTCGATGCCGAGGGAGGGCAGTTTGACCTCGGCGGCGTGCAGGACGGCCTGGAGGTCGTCGAGAACGTCGGCCGCGGTGCGACGGTCCTCGGCCGTGATCTTGTCGATCATGCCGCTCATGGGGCATCGCACTCTTCGCTGTTCGTGATCCAACGCGCTTCGGTGTCCCACTCCACGCCACCTCCGACGGGCCGGAGGAAGGCCAGCCCGTGCTGCCACCCCATGAAGACGGCCCAGCGCCCGGAGCGGACGTCGTAGACCCGCTCGCCGACAACGGTCGGCCGGTAGGGCTCGGACGGCGGCGCCACCCGTCGCACGGGCGGCGCCGCCGGGGCGATGGCGCCACTGCCCATCCGCGCCTCGGGAACGGAATCGCCGCACTGCGGGCACCGACAGGGCGGAAAGTTCCGCCGCAGGACGATGCTTTCGCCAGATTGAACGTTCGTCATATCCACCGAATAACTCCTCTCTGTTGCTAACTCCTCACCAAGAGTGGCCAATCGCGGCTAGCATCGGAAGAGCTTCACTTTGACAGCGGGCACTGTGGAAATGGGTGGTTACCATGCCTCAGCGGGAAGTAGACCCGACCTCATCTCCGAACGCAGCCATCGGCGTTCAGCTCCGGCGCTTCCGCAAGGCGAGAGGGCTCACTCAGATCGAGCTCGGGCGGCGGACCAACTACAGCGATTCGCTCATCTCCATGATCGAGAACGGAGACCGTCCCGCGCCGCTGAACCTCGTCCGGCGATGCGACAAGGAACTCGACACCTGCGAGGCGCTTGAGCTCCTGTACTGGAGCGCGAAGAACAGCACTCTGATCGGTGGATTCGTCTCCTACACCGAGCACGAAGCCAAGGCCACCGCCTTCAAGATCTTCGAGCTGAACGTCATCCCGGGACTGCTCCAGACGCGGGGCTACGCATCGGCGCTCATCAACGCCGCAGCCCAACGAGGTGAGATCCCCGAGGACAAAGCCATCGAACGCCTGAATGTCCGCATGGCGCGGCAGGCCTTGCTGTACCGCGAACCGTCTCCCTCCATCCACATCGTCCTGGACGAGAGCTGCCTGCGAACCGTTGGCGGCCCCTTCGTCATGGCCGAGCAGCTTCGCCGACTTGAGAGCGTGGCCGGCCTTCCGCACGTCATGCTGCAGATCGCGCCGTCCACTCTTGGCGAAGCCCTCCCGGCGACCATGCCGTTCACCCTGCTGACCAGCACGGACAAGAAGTGGATGGCCTACCTCGAAACCATCCAACGGGGCTACGTCGAGCGCGAGGACGAGGACAAGATCCGCTCCCTCGTAGAGACTTACCATTGGCTCCAGGCCCAAGCCCTCTCATGCGAAAACTCGTTGGCCCTCATCCGCACCCGTCTCAAGGAGTTCCACGCCATGTTCCCCATCGCGACGGTCAAGCCCACCTCCTGGCTGAAGTCCTCGTACAGCAACGGCGGCGGCCAATGCATCGAGGTCGCACCCGGGCTCCCCGGCATCCTCCCCGTCCGCGACAGCAAGGACCCCGAGGGCCCTCGCCTCGCCTTCGGCGCCGACGCCTGGCGATCCTTCATCACCGGCGTCAAGTCCGGCGACTTCGGCACCGTCTGAGATCCAGGCCGCCGGGGTGGCGTCGTCGTTGCGCAGGTGGAAAGCCTGGCCGCCAGGACAGTCGGCCGGTTCCGCGAGGTCTTGGCCCCTTCTCTTCGAACCCTGCTCGATATACCGTACATAACGCTTGTTACGTACCGGGCAGGTCAGCGTAGCGAAGCGCCTCGCATCCACCACCCTCACCTGGAGAGTCTGCTGTGACCGAACCCGCCGAGACCATCAAGTACCGCAAGAACGGCCTCACCCGCGGCGTCACGGACGAGCTCGCCGAGAACATGAAGCAGGGCTGGGCCGACACCGAGCGCCTCGCCCTGGAGCCGATCCCGCAGGCCGCGCACACCGCCCGCCGCCGCGCCGAGCTGTCCGCGGCCTTCCCCGGCGAGCGCCTGGTGGTCCCGTCCGGCAACCCGAAGGTGCGGGCCAACGACACCGACTACCCGTTCCGCCCGTCCTCCGACTACGTCTACCTGACCGGCGACCAGTCCCAGGACGCCGTGCTGGTCCTGGAGCCGACCGGCGACACCGGCCACCGGGCCGTGCTCTACCTGCGCGACCGCTCCCGGACCGACAACGGCGAGTTCTGGCTGGACAACCACGGCGAGCTGTGGGACGGCCGCCGCAACAGCCTGACCGAGAGCGAGCAGCTGCTCGGCCTGCCCTGCCGGGACGTCCGCACCGTCCGCGCGGACCTGGGCACCGCCACCGGCCCGGTGCGCGTGCTGCGCCGCCACGACGCGGGCGTGGAGCAGTCCCTCCAGGGACGGGCCGTCGCCGAGCGGGACGCGGAGTTCGAGGTCTTCCTGTCCGGCCAGCGCCTGGTCAAGGACGAGTTCGAGATCGCCGAGCTGCGCTTCGCCTGCGAGGCCACCGCCCGCGGCTTCGAGGACGTGGTGCGGATCCTCGGCACCGACACCGAGACCCCCGAGCGGCTGATCGAGGGCACCTTCTTCGTCCGCGCCCGGATCGAGGGCAACGACATCGGCTACGGCAGCATCGCCGCGGCCGGCCCGCACGCCACCACCCTGCACTGGGTGCGCAACAACGGCCACGCCAAGCCCGGCGACCTCCTGCTGCTCGACGCCGGCGTGGAGACCAACCGCCTGTACACCGCCGACGTCACCCGCACCCTCCCGGTCAGCGGCCGCTTCACCGACCTGCAACGCAAGGTCTACGACGCGGTGTTCGCGGCGCAGGAGGCCGGCATCGCCGCGGTGAAGCCCGGCGCCGACTTCCGCGACTTCCACCACGCCGCCCAGCGCGAGCTCGCCGAACACCTCACCTCCTGGGGCCTGTTCGGCGACCTCACCGCCGACAAGGTGTACGAGCTGGGCCTGCACCGCCGCTTCACCCTGGCCGGCACCGGCCACATGCTCGGCATCGACGTCCACGACTGCGCCCACTCGCGCACCGAGGAGCACGTCGACGGCCCGCTGAAGCCGGGCATGGTGCTCACCGTCGAGCCGGGCATCTACTTCCAGCAGAACGACCTGACCGTGCCCGAGGAGTACCACGGCATCGGCGTCCGGATCGAGGACGACATCCTGGTCACCGAGGACGGCAACGAGAACCTCTCGGCCGGCCTCCCCCGCACCTCCGCCGAGGTCGAGGCCTGGCTCGCCGAACTGCGCGGCTGAGCCGCGACACCGCCGTGCGGCACCGGGATCCCCGGGTGCCGCACGGTACCGGCTACTTCAGCTTCCCCAGCGCCGTCCCCACCCGCTGGACGGCGGCGACGACGTCCTCGGGCTGGCGGGCGGTGAAGCAGAGGCGGAAGAAGCCGGGTGCCGGGTTGTGCATGGTGCCGCCGGGCAGCAGGGTGACCTCGGTGGGCTCGGCCATGAGGTACCTGAACAGCCGCTCCTCCTTCGGGTCGAGTCCGCTCGACCGGGCGAGCGGCAGCCCGGCCACCTCCTCGCGGCCGGTACCGGGGCGCTTGCCCAGGTACTTGGAGAGGTCGAGCCAGAAGAACTGGGCGGCGTTGTCGCCGGGCCGGTGCACGTAGTCGATCCTGGCGGCGTCCAGGGCGGCCTTGACCTTGTCGAAACTCGTCTTGAGCAGCGTGCGGTACTCCCGCATCGCGTAGGTGGTGTAGAGCTCGCCGCCCGGGCCGTTGGCGGAGGCGCTCAGCAGGTCCTGGATGACGTAGGTCTTCAGCGAGTCGAAGGGGCTGAACCAGGGCAGCGGGTGGGTGGGCTCGGCCGGGTCGTTGTTGCCGAGCATGGTGTTGCGCACGGCGGGGTTCCGGGAGATCACGAAGCCGGTGCGGAAGCCGGACAGGCCGAAGTCCTTGGCGAAGCCCCAGACCACGTGGATCCGGTCGGGCTGCTCCCGGTACGCTTTCAGGGCCAGCGCGCTGGTGAACTTCGTTGTGCTGCTGTCGAGTTGGGAGTGACAGTAGATCTCGTCCGAGATGATGTGCAGGTCGGTGTCCGTGAGCGCCCACCCGTAGATCTCGTCCAGCAGGGCCCGCGAGTAGTTCACGCCCAGCGGGTTGTGCGGGTTGGTGAGGACGAGCAGGCGCGGCGTGCGGCCGGCCGCCTTCCGGTCCTCGTAGGCCTTCTGGATCAGGGGCAGGGTGAGCCGGTACCGCTCCTCCCCCGTGGTCGGCAGGTTCACCGGGACGCACTTGAGCCTGGGCCGTTCCTGGAAGGACCAGTTGAAGCCCTGCCAGTACGGCGCGGGGATCAGCACCTCGTCGCCGTCCTTGAGCGGCGGGCCGACCGGGTCGCGGCCCTTGAGCGCGAAGGCGATGCACTCCAGCGCGGAGGAGACCCCGGCCACGCCGAACACGTCGCCCTCGTCGACCTCGGCGCCGAGCGCCAGGGTGAGCAGCTTGGCGACCGGCCGGCGCACCGCCAAGGTCCCGGCCGAGTCGATGTACTGGATGTACCGCTCGGGGATCAGCTGGATGTTGTCGAAGACCTTCTTCTTCATCGAGTGGTGGTAGAGCAGGACGTTCTCGGCGACGGACAGGTTGACCGCCTTGGGGGACGCCACGTGCTGGTGGAAGTAGGCGAGGGCCTGTTCCAGGTCGGGCATCCGGGTGAGCAGTTCGGCGGCCGTCTCGGGGGAGGCGAGGGTGCGGGTGTCGTCGGTCATGGCAGTCCTTGTCCGGGCTTCGCGGGGTGGGCTGGGCGGCGTGCCGGAACATGGTCGTTCGCACACGCATCGGCCCCAGCGGACCACGCTCCGGGCACGGCCGCCAGCGCTCGGCGCCCGTCCGGACGGGGCGGGATCAGGCGGTCAGCGGCTTGACCCAGCGGCTCCACTGCGGCTCGGGGCGGTAGCCGGCGGCCTCCCAGGTGCGGTGGCCGAGGGCGTCCGCAGCCTGGACGGACGGGCCGTCAGCCCAGTCGCCACACCGTGGTGGTCTTGACGGCGGTGTCCTCCAGGTCGGCGACGACCGGCACCTGGTAGGCGGCGAGCGCGGTGAACCGCTCCCGGGGCAGGTAGGCCCGGCCGGGGTCGCCGACGATGACGGTGGCGCCGCGCGCGGCGGCCCGTTCCAGGAAGGGCAGGAAACGGGCGGCCATGGCCCGTTCGTAGAAGACGTCACCGGCGAGCACCACGTCGGCCGGGGCGCCGTCGCCGTCCACCAGGTCCACCAGGGCGGCCTCCACGCGCACGCCGTTGGCCTCGGCGTTGAGGCCGATGGCGGCCACCGCGTAGGCGTCGATCTCGGCGGCGCGCACGGACGCGGCGCCGCTCAGCGCGGCCGCGACGCCGACCACCCCGCCCCCGGCGGCCACGTCGAGCACCGCCCGCCCGGCCACCAGCTCGGGGTGGTCCAGCACGTGGCGGGCGACGGCCACCCCGCCCGCCCAGGCGAACGCCCAGAACGGCGGCGGCAGTCCGACCTCCCCCCGCGCCCGCTCGGTGGTCTCCCACAGGGTGATCGCGTCCTCGGCCATGTGCAGGCCGACCTCGGGGACGAACGGGACGGGCTTCAGCTCGGTCTCGCGCCGGATGAAGGCGAGGTCGGCCTCCGACGGGCGGCTCCCCAGTTGATCGGCCTCCGGTTGATCGGCCTCCGGCTGGTCGGTCTCCGCTTGATCGGTCTCCGACGGGTGGGTCTCCGACGGATGGGTCTCCGGCTGGTCGGTCTCCGGCTTGAGAGTGCGCAGCTCACTCGGCATCTCCGCAGCATAGGGCCCGCGCGGGGGTGCTCACGCCCGCCCGGCCCCCGCCCGGCCGCCGTCCGGACGCGCCGGGCGAGCGAGCCGGCGCCCGCCGCAGCTACTGGAGGCCGGCCGCGGAGCAGGCGGCGACGTAGTCCGGCGTGCAGATCTGGGCGACGGTGAAGAGGCCGTCGGCGACCACGGTGGCCTTGACGTTGTCCTTGGTGAGCGCGACCGGGGCGATCAGGCCGGTCGGCACCTTGTCGCTGCTGCCGCTGGTCACCGTGGTCGGCACGAGGGCGCCGCCGATTTCCTGGCCGTAGGCCAGGTCGACGGCCAGCTGCGCGGCCGTGTCGGCCTCCGACTTGAGGGGCTTGTAGACCGACATGGCCTGGGCGCCCGCCAGGATCCTTTGCACGCCGTCGAGTTGGAAGTCCTGGCCGGTCAGCGGGACACTCAGACCGGACGCCTCGGAATCGGACGCGTTGGCGTCGACCGCACTGGGTGCGGCAGCGTTGGGGTCGGCCGCGCTGGGTACGGCAGCGTTGGGGTCGGCCGCGCTGGGATCGGCCGCGTTGGGGTCGGTGGGCGAGCCGTTGGTCGTGATCGCCTCGCCGACGTCCGCCGTGCCGCCTACCACCGCCGCCGCGGCCTGGCCCCGCAGTTCGCCGACCTTGCGGTTGTCGAAGGACACGTAGGCGTCGACCGGGCCCTGGGCGAGGCGGTCGTAGGCGACCACCCTGACGCCCGCGTCGTGCGCCTTCTGGATCGACGCCTGGATCGACTCGGCGTCCACCGCGTCCAGGATCAGCACCTTGGCGCCCTTCTTCACGGCGGCGTCGATCTGGGTCTGCTGGACGGCGGCGTCCTGGCCGGCGTTGTAGTAGTCGATCTGCGCGTCCGGCGCCAGCTCCTTGATCTTCTTCTCGATCAGCGGCCGGTCGAACTGCTCGTAGCGAGTCGTCCTGGCCTCCGGCAGCAGCAGGGCTATCCGCCCGGCGCCGGAGCCGCCGCTGGACGACTGCGTCGCGCTGTCGCAGGACGCCGCGCCCAGGCCGAGGGAAATCGCTGCGGTCACCGCGAGGACGCGGCGCAGCCCGATGCTCATGAGGATGCCTTTCCGATTGGTTGGGTCCACCCCTCTTTCGTTCGAGTCTGGGAACCTTCGGCCGCGACCACGATCCCGGTGCGCCGAATGGGTCTCAGGCCTCCGTCAGCGGGTGTCCGTCAAAAGGCGTCCGCGAGGCGGAGGCTGGCGCGACGGCAGGCCCCGGGGCGGGGGCCGACGGGATGGCGGCCAGCGGGAGGGTCGCCGTGAGCCGGGCCCCGGACGGCGTCGGGGTGACGGCCAGCGTGCCGCCGTGGTGGCGGGCGATGTCGCGGGCGATCGGCAGGCCCAGGCCGCTGCCGCCCTCGTCGCGGCTGCGGGCGTCGTCGAGGCGGGTGAAGCGTTCGAAGACGCGCTCACGGTCGGCGGGCGGGATGCCCGGGCCGTCGTCCTCGACGTCCAGGACGGCCACGCCTCGGGCGCGGTCGGCGGCGAGCCGGACGTGGACGGCGCCCGCCGCGTGCCGGTCGGCGTTGTCGAGCAGGTTGGTGAGCAGCCGGCCGAGCCAGAGCGGGATGCCTTCGACGGCCACCGCGGGGGCCAGGTCGGTGGTGCGCCGGTGCGGGCCGGCCGGGCGGCCGAGCACGGTGGCGGCGACCAGCGCGGTGAGGTCGATCCGCTGCCGGGGCCGGTCCTCGGCGCCGCCGCCCGCGTCGAGCCGGGCGAGCAGCAGCAGGTCGGTGGCGAGGCTCTGCAGCCGGTCGGTGTCCTGGAGCGCGCCGTGCACCAGTTCGGCCCGGACGGCCGGGTCGGGGTGGGTGTCGGCGACCTCCAGCTGGGTGCGCAGCACCGCGAGCGGGCTGCGCAGTTCGTGCGAGGCGTCGGCGATGAACTGCCGCTGGCGCCGTCCGGAGGCCTCCAGCCGGTCGAGCATCGCGTTCATGGTGGCGGCCAGGCGGGCGATCTCGTCGGCGGTTCCGGGCTCGGGGACGCGCCGGTGCAGGTCCCGCCCGGTGATCGCGTCGACCTCGGCGCGGATGGCCTCCACCGGCCGCAGCGCGTGCCCGGTCACCCGCCAGGTGACGACCACGCCGATGAGCAGCAGCAGCGGGCAGGCGACGGCGAGCGCGGCCTGGGTGGTGTCGAGGGCCTCGTCGGCGGCGCGCAGCGAGGCGCCCGCGTAGACGGTGACCGGCCCGCCCGGGGTGTCGGCGGTGACGGCGGTGAGCCGCTGGCGGTGGTGGTCGTACAGCGGGTCGATGTCGTCGGTGGTGCGCGAGCCGGTGCGGTGGGCGGCGGTGAGGGCGGTCCGGCCGGCCAGGTTGGGGCTGGCGGCGAGGACGGTGCCGTGGGCGTCGACGGCCTGGAGGAAGTCGGTGCCGTGGCCGGCGTGCAGGACGGGCGTCAGCCGCCCCTGGACGGCGAGTTGGGCGACGGACTCGGCCTGCTGCCGGGTGGCGGAGGCGGCGGAGGCGACCAGGTCGGCGTGCAGGGCGGTCAGCAGTCCGGCGCCGGCCAGGGCCAGGGCCGCGGCGAGCACCGTACCGGCGGCGGCGGTGGCCCGGGCGCGCACGGACCGGGGGACGAAGCGGCGCAGCGGGCGCGGGAGCCCGGGGCGGCGCGGCGGGGTGGGGAGGCGGCGCAGCACTGCGAGGAGCCGGGGCGGGCGCGGGCGCATCTCAGCCGCCGTCGGGGGCGAGCCGGTAGCCGGCGCCGCGCATGGTCTGGAGGGCGGCGCGGCCGAACGGGGCGTCGATCTTGCGCCGCAGGGCGTGGATGTGGACCTCGACGATGCTCGGGTCGGCGTCGTGGTGGGCGTCCCAGACGTGGTCGAGGATCTCCCGCTTGGAGACCACCGTCCCGGCGCGCGCGGCCAGGTACTCCAGGATCGCGAACTCACGGGCGGTCAGCTGGGTGGGGTGGCCGGCCCGGACGCAGGTGCGGGCGTTGGCGTCGAGGACCAGGTCGCCGAGGGTGTGCAGGCGCGGGCGCCGCTGGTCGACCCGGCGGTGCAGGGCGCGCAGCCGGGCGAGCAGCACGACGAAGGAGAACGGCTTGGACAGGTAGTCGTCGGCGCCGGTGTCCAGGGCCTCCGCCTCGTCCCATTCGCCGTCCTTGGCGGTGAGCATCAGGATCCCGGCCCGGCAGCCGCTCGCGCGCAGCCGGGCGCAGACCCGGTAGCCGTTGAGGCCGGGCAGCATGATGTCGAGGACGATCACGTCGTAGGGGTGGCGGTCGGCGAGGGCGAGGCCTTCGGGCCCGTTGTGGGCGGTGTCGACGGTGTGACCGTCGGCCTCCAGGCCGCGGCGCAGCGCGGTGGCCATCCGGCGTTCGTCCTCGACGACGAGTATGTGCATCCGTTCAGGGTGCCAGGTGGTTCCGCGCGGTCCGTCGGCGGCTTAATACTGCAACCGCATCTGGGCGTGACTGTGGGTGTAGGTGTTCGTTGTCTTGACTGTGTGCCTATGGGTTGACGGTTGAGCAGGTTGAGT
>NZ_JBHXMU010000095.1:0-25901 GCF_042720685.1 Kitasatospora sp. NPDC058492 | reverse complement strand
ACTGCAGGGGGGACCCTGTGGGAGAGTAGGACGCCGCCGAACAATCATTCACAGAGAACCCCCATCCGGGAAACCGGATGGGGGTTCTTTGCGTTGTGATTCATTCGTCCTGGAGTTCTTCGTCCTCTTCCCACCGCCGTGATTGTGCCTGGGCCGACGCCCGGCCATCGGGTTGGGGCGGTACCGCCGCCGTTCCCCACGCCGGTCGGGTCAGCCAGGCGTCCCTGTCGTGGGTGAGCCGGGCGATGCCCGTCCCGTCCGGCCGCATGGTGTAGAGGTCGGCCCCGGAGCCGGCGGGGTCCTGGGCGAAGACGATGGACTTGCCGTCGGGCGCGTAGGCGGCGGTGCCGTAGAAGACGTCGGACGGGGCGGGGGTCAGCGCGCCGATGGCGGTGCCGTCGGGGTGGACGGTGTAGATGCCGCCGCCGGGGGCGTCGGCGCGGCCGGCCGGGTGGGTGGTGAAGAGGATCTGGGTGCCGTCGGGGGACCAGTTGGCGCGGTCTCCGGCGCGCAGTTCCCAGGGGGTGAGTTGCCGGAGCCCGGTGCCGTCCGCGGCGACGACGTAGATGGCGCGGCTGTTGGCGGGCTGACCGGTGGCGTTGGTGCGGTACTCGAAGGTGAGTCGCTTGCCGTCGGGGGACCAACTGGGGTTGCTGACCTGCCCGGAGTACGGCTTGTCGTTGGTGAGGAAGGTGAGCCGCTGGACGTCGGTGCCGTCGGGGCTCATCAGGTAGAGGTCCGAGTACTGGACCTGGTATTTGTCGGCCGGGTCGAGGGCGCCCCAGGAGCGGCTGAAGGCGAGTTGCTTGCCGTCGGGCGAGTAGGCGGGGGCGCGTTCGTCCTCGTTGGCGCAGTCGGCGGTGCCGGTCTCGCAGAGCTGGCCGATCTGCTGGGCTCCGTCGCCGGTGTTGGCGACCGTCCAGAGGCGGGCGGCGCCGCTCCGTGGGTCGGTCCGGTCGAAGGCGATCGTGCTGCCGTCCGGGGACCAGTCGGGGCGGTCGTCGCGGGTGCGGTCGGGCGGCTGGGTGACCTGGTGCCAGTTGGTGCCGTCGGGTGCGAGGGTCACGATGGCGCTGGTGGTGCGGGCGGCGTCGAGGAATTCCCCGCCGACGATCAGGCCGTTGTGCGCGGGGGCCGCAGGCGTTCCGGCGGCGGCGCCGACCACGCCGGGGCTCGCGGCGGCGGTCGGCGACTCGGGTGCGGTGGAGGGGGCGTCCGCCTGGATCTCGGACAGGGGGATCTCACCGGGTTCGGCGCCGCACCCGGTGAGCAGGGCGCTCAGCAGCAGAAGGCCCGCACCGGCGCTGGCGCGGGTGCGGGCCTCGGGTGTGGACCTGGGGGACTGCCCTGTGCGGGTCATCCGTGTCATATCCGCTCCGACCTTTCCGACCTCTCCGGCGTTCGCTCCGTCTCCGATGCTGGACGAAGGACCCTCAAAGGGGCTGTCACTGTGTCAGACGGGGAGCGTCGGCGACCGGGCGACACGCGACGCCTCGCGTTCGATCGATCACACGGAGTAGAAGGTCTCGCGGAGTGGCGGTGCGGGGCGGACCAGGGACGGGGCTGGTCAGCCCGTCAGCCCCGGGCGGCGCGGCGTTCGGCCTTGGCGAGGGCCTCCGCCTCGTCCTCGGCCTCGGCGACCTCCAGGGTGGGCGCGGTGCCGTCGAGGTGGGTGGGCAGCCACCAGGTGTCGTCCGGGCCGGAGGGCTTGCCGGGATACTCGCGCTGGGCCTGGTCGAGCATCTCGCTCATGGCCGCGCGCAGCCGTCTGGTGACCATGACGGGCTTGTCGTCCGGGCCGAGGTGAATCGGTTCGCCGATCATGATGGTGACGGGGACGTGGCGCTTGGTCAGGGTCTTCGGGCGGCCCTTGGTCCAGAGCTGCTGGGTGCCCCAGAGGATGACGGGCAGCAGCGGGGTGCCGGAGTCGGCGGCCATCCGGGCGGCGCCGGTCTTGAACTTCTTCAGCATGAACGAGCGGCTGATGGTCGCCTCGGGGAACACCCCGACGACCTCGCCGGCCTTGAGGGCGCGCACGGCGGCCTCGTACGCGGGCTGCCCGTCGGTGCGGTCGACCGGGATGTGCTTCATGCCGCGCATCAGCGGGCCGGAGACCCGGTGCTTGAAGACGTCGTCCTTGGCCATGAAGCGGGTCTTGCGCTTGCCGCCGCGGTAGGCGCCGAGGCCGGCGAAGAGGAAGTCCAGGTAGCTGATGTGATTGCTGACCAGTACGGCTCCGCCCCTGGCGGGGATGTTCTCGGCGCCTACGATCTTGATCCGCACGTCGAGCGCACGGAAGGCGGTGAGTGCGGCGCCGATCACCGGCGGGTACACGAACTCTGCCACGGTCAGTCCTGACTTCCACGGGCCGGAGCCCGGTACGGCGGGTACCCGCGTCGCTGAGTGGGGGCCGACCGGAGCGCGGCACGCCGCGGCGGTCACGGGTGATTCACGGAGATGATCCCCCGAACGAGTGCCTGCTGTCACCTGAGCCGTGCGGTCAAGCGGATATTCGCGGTGTGATCTCCGTGATGAGTTCGGGTGGGAACTTTTCCCTCCCCGGCGACCTGGAGGCCCGGTCCGTCCCGAAGGCCCAGGGGCCCCAGGGCTGCGGTCAGGCTCCGGCGCCGAGGCGCCCCTGGGCGCGCCGGACGAGGGGGTAGATCTCGCGGCCGAGGCAGTAGCCGAACGCGGCGTTGAGGAAGGCCGCGGCCAGGGCGACGGCCGTGGCGAGTAGGCCGAGCCAGGCCACCCCGGTGAGGAAGCCGAGGGCGCCGACGGCGGCGAACACCAGGCCGACGCCCTGCGCGAAGCGGGGCGGCCGCTCGTCCTCGGTCTCGGAGGGCGGGGTCAGCCGGGGGAGGAGGAAGGCCTGGTAGAGCCAGCCGTAGGGGGAGAGCCGCAGGCCGCCGAACGCTCCGAGTGCGAAGACGAGGGCCTGGACGGCCAGCAGCACGTCGCTGCCGGTGATGAGGGCGGCGGCCAGGACGACCGAGGTGAGCGCGGCGGCGAAGCGGGGACCGCGAGGGTCGATCTGCACGAGGGCTCCGGGAGGGTCGCGACGGGCGGCGGCGGGGCGCGTCAGCGACAGCGGGTGGTGGTGGCCCGGCCCAGGTCGACGACGCGGCGGGAGGTCAGCAACGGCGGTGCGGTGCGGTCGGATTCCACCCGGCGATCGTACGCGGGCCCGGCCCGGTGGTCGACCTCCCTTTCGGGGCCCGGGGCCGCTGCCGCAGACTGGGGGATGGCCGGGTTGGTGGTGTGCGTCGTCGTGCCGGCGTCGGCGACCGCCTCCTGGCTGCTACGGGTACGGCGCGACGGGAGGCTGAGGGTGCGCACCAACGGCGGGGCGGTACGGCTGTCGGAGGCGGAGCTGGGCGGGGCGCTCGGCGAGCGGGCGACGCTGGTTCAGTTCTCGACGGCGTTCTGTCAGCCGTGCCGGGCCACCCGCCGGGTGCTCGCGGAGGTGGCCGGCATGGTCGACGGGGTGGCGCACGTCGAGGTGGACGCCGAGGAGCGGCTGGAGCTGGTCCGCCGGCTGGAGATCCTGCGCACGCCGACCGTCCTGGTGCTGGACGGGGGTGGCCGGGTGGTGCGCCGGGCGGCCGGACTGCCGCGCAAGGTGGACGTGATCGCGGCGCTCGGCGAGACGGTGTGAGCCGGGCCCCGGCGGTCCTGTGGCGGATATGTAGCCCGATCAGGTGGTGTCGGGGTTGCCCTGGGGCAGGATGGGCGCAGACGGAAGTGCAGCCGCCCGGCCTAAGCTACTGGCCAGTAGTGACCACTGGACTACTGCCGAGTATGCTGCCAGGAAGTTCCGGACCGGCACGGGAACTCGCTGCCCGGAGCGGGTGCGCACCGTGTTCGCGCCCCGCTTGCACAGCCGCAGCCGCCGGACGAGACCAGTACAGGAGACAGGCCGTGAGCTTGAGGATCGTTGTCTGTGTGAAGTACGTGCCGGACGCGACGGGTGACCGTCGGTTCGCGGACGACCACACCACCGACCGGGAGGGTGTGGACGGCCTTCTGTCGGAGCTCGACGAGTACGGCGTGGAGCAGGCGCTGCGGATCGCGGCGGCGAACGAGGGTGCCGAGGTGACGGTGCTGACGGTCGGGCCGGACGATGCGAAGGACGCGCTGCGCAAGGCGCTGTCGATGGGTGCGGACAAGGCCGTGCACGTGAACGACGAGGACATCCACGGTTCGGATGTGATCGGGACGTCGGCGGTGCTGGCGAAGGCGCTGGAGAAGACCGGGTTCGACCTGGTGATCGGTGGGATGGCGTCGACGGACGGTTCGATGGGTGTGCTGCCGGCGCTGCTGGCGGAGCGGCTGGGCGTGGCGCAGGTGACGCTGCTGTCGGAGGTGTCGGTCGAGGGCGGTGTGGTGCGGGGCCGTCGTGACGGTGACGCGGCGACCGAGCTGGTGGAGGCGGCGCTGCCGGCGGTGGTGTCGGTGACGGATCAGTCGGGTGAGGCCCGGTACCCGTCGTTCAAGGGGATCATGGCGGCGAAGAAGAAGCCGGTCCAGTCGCTGGACCTGGACGATCTGGGCATCGAGGCCGATGAGGTCGGTCTGGCGGGTGCGTGGACGGCGGTGGAGTCGGTGGCGGCGCGTCCGGCGCGGACCGCGGGCACGGTCGTCAAGGACGAGGGCGAGGGCGGCAAGCAGCTCGCCGGCTTCCTCGCCGACCAGAAGTTCATCTAGTCCCCCCCCGTTCGCGCATCCAACGATCGATCAGGAGCAACGAATCATGGCTGAGATCCTGGTTCTGGTGGACCACGCCGACGGTGTGGTCCGTAAGCCGGCCCTCGAACTGCTGACCCTGGCCCGCCGGATCGGCGAGCCGTCCGCGGTCGTGCTGGGCGCCGGCGCCGCCGCCGCCGGCATCGCGGCCAAGGCCGCCGAGTACGGCGCGGCCAAGGTGTACGTCGCCGAAGGCGCCGAGTTCACCGACCAGCTGGTCGTCCCCAAGGTGGACGCCCTCACCCAGATCGCCAAGGCCGGCGACGCCGCCGCCGTCCTGGTCACCTCCTCCGGCGAGGGCAAGGAGATCGCCGCCCGCGTCGCACTGCGCCTGGGCTCCGGCATCATCACCGACGCCATCGACCTGGAGGCCGGTGACGGCGGCCCGGTCGCCACCCAGTCGGTGTTCGCCGCGTCCTTCCAGGTGAAGTCGAAGGTGACGAAGGGCGTGCCGGTGATCACGGTCAAGCCGAACGCGGTGGCCCCCGAGGCCGTTGCGGGCGCGGGTGCGGTGGAGAACGTGGCGGTGGAGTTCACCGGCAACGCGGCCAAGGTCACCTCGCGCACCCCGCGGGTCTCGACCGGCCGTCCGGAGCTGACCGAGGCCGCGATCGTGGTCTCGGGCGGCCGTGGCGTCGGCGAGGCGGCCGGCTTCGGCGTCGTCGAGGAGCTCGCGGACGCGCTGGGCGCGGCCGTCGGTGCCTCGCGTGCCGCCGTCGACGCGGGCTGGTACCCGCACAGCAACCAGGTCGGCCAGACCGGCAAGCAGGTCTCGCCGCAGCTGTACATCGCGGCCGGCATCTCCGGCGCCATCCAGCACCGGGCGGGCATGCAGACCTCGAAGACCATCGTCGCGGTCAACAAGGACCCGGAGGCCCCGATCTTCGAGCTGGTCGACTACGGCGTGGTCGGCGACCTGTTCGCCGTGCTGCCGCAGCTGACCGCCGAGGTGAAGTCCCGCAAGGGCTGATCCCCGCGCACGACAGTGGGAGGGCGTGGCACCGGGTAACCGGCGCCACGCCCTCCGGCGTTTCCGGCCCCAGGCCGGCCCAGGCCGGTACAAGCCAGGCGGGCGGCAGGCGGCGGCCAGTGACCGCCGCCCACGGACGGCCCGGGTGCGGCCCGTAGAGTCGGCGCGACAGCGTGAGACGAGGGCGAGGACGGAAGCATGGCACTGCTGACCGCACTTCAGGGCGACTACGGGGACACGGCGGACGCGCTGCGGATCGACGGGCGGGCGCTGTCCCGCGAGGAGCTGCTGGGCGCGGCGACCGCCGTCGCCGACCGGGTGGCCGGTGCGCCCGCGCTCGCCGTGCTCGCCCGGCCCGCCGTCGAGACGGTCGTCGCCGTGGTCGGCGGCCTGCTGGCGGGCGTGCCCGTGGTGCCGCTGCCGCCCGACTCCGGGCCCAAGGAGCGCGAGCACATCCTGCGCGACTCGGGTGCGGTGCTGCTCGCGCACGCCGTGGGTGACGTCGTACCGGGTGAGGTGGAGGGGCTGCCGGTCGACCCGACGGAACGCGCCGCCACCACGTTCGCCGAGCCCGCGCCGGACGCCACCGGCTTCGTCCTCTACACCTCCGGCACCACCGGGGCGCCCAAGGGAGCCGTGATCCGGCGCCAGGCGGTCGCCGCCGACCTGGACGCGCTCGCCGTGGCCTGGCAGTGGACCGCCGAGGACACCCTCGTCCACGGCCTGCCGCTGTTCCACGTCCACGGACTGATCCTCGGCGTCCTCGGCGCCCTGCGGACCGGCAGCCGGCTCGTGCACACCGGGCGGCCCACCCCGGAGGGGTACGCGGCCGCGGGCGGCAGCCTGTACTTCGGGGTGCCGACCGTCTGGTCCCGGGTGGCGGCCGACCCCGGGGCGGCGGGTCGGCTGGCCTCGGCCCGGCTGCTGGTCTCCGGCAGCGCGCCGCTGCCGGTACCCGTGTTCGAGAAGCTGGCTGCGCTCACCGGGCACGCCCCGATCGAGCGCTACGGGATGACCGAGTCGCTGATCACCGTCAGCACCTGGGCGGACGGCGAGCGCCGGCCCGGCAGCGTCGGCCTGCCGCTGGACGGGGTGCGCACCCGGCTGGTCGGCGAGGACGGCGCGCCGGTGCCCTCCGACGGGGAGAGCGTCGGAGAGTTGCAGGTCGCCGGGCCGACCCTGTTCAGCGGGTACCTCAACCGGCCCGACGCGGATGCCGAGGCCTGGACGGCGGACGGCTGGTTCCGTACCGGGGACGTCGCCGTGATCGGTGAGGACGGCTTCCACCGGATCGTCGGTCGCGCCTCCGTCGACCTGATCAAGAGCGGTGGCTACCGGATCGGCGCCGGCGAGGTGGAGGCCGCGCTGCGCGACCACCCCGCGGTCGCCGACGCGGCGGTGGTCGGTGCGCCGGACGAGGACCTCGGGCAGGCCATCGTCGCGTACGTCATCCCGGACGGCGCCGTGACAGGGGAACAGCTGACGGCCTTCGTGGCGGAGCGGCTGTCCGCGCACAAGCGGCCGCGCCGGGTCGTGCTGGTGCCCGAACTGCCCCGGAACGCGCTGGGAAAGGTGCTGAAGAAGCAGCTGCTGGCGGAGGCCGACCAGCAGGGATGAGGGGGCGTCGGGCCGCGGCCCGATGACTGGCCTTCACCCTGATGCCCCGTCGGTGCTCACCGGCCGTGAACCCTTCCATTGGCTCACTCCACTGCGCGCCGTGAGCGGACGCGTGCCTACCGTGACACGCAGGCAGAACTGAATCCCCTCCCGGCATGCCGCGGCTCCCGGTCGCACGACCGGAGGCCGTGGCATGCCGGGCGGGGTCTGCCGAGCCGTACGTGCCGTCTCACCGGGACGTGCGTGTCCGTAGCCGATTCCGCAGCCGCCCCCGTGGCGGCAGTTCGCAGCAGTGAGGGAAGACAGCAGGATGACCACCGTCAACACCGGCGCGCCGGGTGCCGCCGACGAACCGACCGGGCAGCACGCTGCCGCCACCGTCGACCAGCGGGCGGCTGACGTCCGCCCCGTCCGTCCCGTCCGTCCCTCGCGGGTCGCGCGGGTGCGCCGGGGGATAGGCATGGTGGCCGTGATCGTGGCCGGTGCGGGTGTGATCGGCGTCGGCCCCGGTGTCAGCCCCGCGGCCGCCGAGTCGGCACCGGCGCACGCCGGGTGGGACGGCTCGCGGTACTGGTTCAAGAACAGTCAGGGGCAGTGGCGCTGGACCACGCACTACGACGTGTACGTGGCGCGGACAGGGGGCGGATCCTCCTCCGCGGCGAAGTCCCCGTCGACGGGTGCGAAGTCGAGCGGCGGGATCAAGCAGGGGTGGGACGGGTCGCGGTACTGGTTCAAGAACAGCAAGGGGGAGTGGCGCTGGACCACGCACTACGACGTGTACGTGGCGCGGACGGGCGGCGGGTCCCCGTCGTCGTCCGGATCGTCCGGATCATCCGGATCGTCCGGGTCGTCCTCGTCGGGTTCGTCGGGCTCGGCCGCCGGCGCGGTGGCGGGTGACCAGGGCATCGAGTCCGCCGTGCAGTTCGCGCTGAGCCAGCTGGGCAAGCCGTTCCGGACCGCGGGCAACGGGCCGGACGGGTACGACTGCTCGGGCCTCGTGCAGCAGGCCTTCCGGCGCGGCGGGGTGGACCTGCCGCGGGTGGCCAACGACCAGTACGCGGCGACCACGCCCATCAGTGCCGGCCAGCTGCGCCGGGGCGACCTGCTGTTCTGGTCTCCCAACGGCACCAAGCGGGGCATCCAGCACGTGGCGATCTACCTGGGCAACAACCAGTACGTCGAGGCGGCGCGGCCGGGGACGCTGATCCGGATCTCGGGGATCAGCAGCGGCTACTACCCGTCGTACATGGGCCGGCCGTAGGCCGAGTGCTAGACAAGTGGGCGGGGGCGTTCGGGAGTTGTGGCCCGGGTGCCCCTGTTCGAGGCGGGCTGGGGCCGCCCGGCCGGCCTGGTCCGCCCGGCCCGCCCGGCGCCGTCGGGCAGTGGCTGGTCAGAGGTCGGTCGGGCGGGGGAGGGCGCCACGGGCGCCCAGGGCGGTGACGGCGAACGCGCCGGCGGCCACAGCGGTGGCGGCCGCGGCGGGGAGGGAGGCGCCGCGGGCGAGTCCGGCGGCGAGGGCGCCGCAGAAGACGTCACCGGCACCGGTGGTGTCGACGACCTGGACGGCGGGGGCGGGGAGTCGGGCCGACCGTCCCTCGGTGGCGACCAGCGCGCCCTCGCCGCCGAGGGTGAGCACGACGCCGTCGGCGCGGCGGGCGAGGGCCCGGGCGGCCTCCTCGACGGTGGGGGCGCCGGTCAGCTGGCGGGCCTCGACGGCGTTGGCGACGACCAGGGGGCGGCGTCCGGTCGGACCGGTGTCGGGGAGCGAGCCGGCCGGGGCGGCGTTGTGCACCCAGTGGGTGCCGTCGGCCGGGAGGGCGGCGGCGGTCGCGCGGATGCACTCCTCGGGGACCTCGCCGCTGGTGAGGAGCACGTCGACGGGGAGCAGGTGCAGGCGGGCGAGTGCGGCGGTGACCTCGGCGGCGGTCAGGTGGGCGTTGGCGCCGGGGACGACGACGATGCTGTTCTCGCCGGCGGGGTCGACCATGACGATCGCCTGCCCGGTCGGCGCGTCGGGGTGGGTGAGCACGGAGCCCGTCTCGACCTCCGCGCCGCGCAGGTCGGTGAGCGCGGCTTCGCCGTCGGCGTCGCGTCCGACCTTCGCGACCAGGTGGACGGCGGCGCCCATGCGCGCCGCCGCCACCGCCTGGTTCGCGCCCTTGCCGCCGAACCCCTGGGTGGCGGCGGTGGCGAGGACGGTCTCGCCGGGGGCGGGGAGGACGGGGCAGCGGAGGATGCGGTCGGCGTTGACCGAGCCGATGACGATGACGCGGCCGACTGGGAGCAGCTTCATCGTTCCTCTGTACGTGCTGGGGTGCGCGCGGCGCAAGCGGGCGCTGGGGGGCGCGCGAGGGGCGCGGGGAAGAATATGTCGACCGGTCTACTGAATTATGCAGACCGGTCTAGAGATTGTCGGGAGAAATCTGTCGGTCGGTCTACATAGTCGGGTGGAGGGGGTGATGCGAGGTGATCTGGGGTGATGATGGCGCACGGGAAGTCGGGCAGGCCGACTTTCTGTGCGCGCAGGGTGTGAGCAGGGTGCAACTTTGATGTAGACCGGTCTACATATTTCTCCCGGAAGGCGGCTGGCCTGGGCACATGCCCCTGTCAAGGGGCGGGGTGGGGCGCAACGGCGGGCGCGGCGGGGAGGTATGGGGAGCGGCGTGGCGCGGGTACCACCACGGGTGGCGCTGGTTCGGCCGACGGGGGCGCTGCCCGGTGCGAACGGCATCGGGGCAAGTCGAGGGCAGGGGACGTTGTGATCGTCTGGGTCAATGGCACATTCGGGGCGGGCAAGACGAGTGCCTGCCGCGAGCTGGTGGAACTGCTGCCCGGGAGCGTGCTCTTCGATCCCGAGCTGGTGGGCTTCGGCCTGCGCCGGATGCTCCCGGCCGACCGGCTGGCGACGGTGTCCGACTTCCAGGACCTGGCGGCCTGGCGCCGGCTCGTCCCCGAGACGGCGGCCGCGCTGCTCAGTGAGGTCGCGGGCCCGTTGGTGGTCCCGATGACCCTGCTCAGGGAGGACTACCGGGACGAGATCTTCGGCGACCTCGCCTCCCACGGCATAGCGGTGCACCACTTCGTCCTGGACCCAGAAGAAACGATCCTGCGTCACCGCATCGCCCACCGCGACGAGTGCCCGGGAGATCCGGAGGCCAGCGAGCGGGTCCGCATGTGGTGCTTCGAGCACGTGGCCCGCTACCGGGCCGCCCGGCGCTGGCTGGTCGAGGACGCCCGGATGCTCGACACCAGCGAGCTCACCCCCCGCGAGACCGCCCACCGGATCGCCGAACTGGTCCGCGTCGGCGCCGCCCGCTGCCCCATCGTCCAGACCCCTGACCCGACCGGGGACACCGTGGCCTCCGCCGTCCTGTTCTTCGACGAACAGGACCGCGTCCTGCTGGTCGACCCGGTCTACAAACCCGACTGGGACTTCCCCGGAGGCGTGGTCGAACGCGGTGAGGCCCCCACCGACGCGGCCCTGCGCGAGACCGCCGAGGAACTGGGCCTGCGGCTCGACCCGACCGGGCTGCGCCTGCTCGCCGTCGACTGGGAGCCGCGCACCGGCCCGCGCCGCGGCGGCCTGCGCCTGATGTACGACGGCGGCCAACTGGACGCCGCCGCCCGCCAGAACCTGCTGCTCCAGGCGGAGGAACTGCGCGACTGGCGCTTCGTCACCCTGGACGAGGCCGCCGACCTGCTGCCCCCGAGCCGCTACCGCCGCCTCGCCGCCGCCCTGGACGCCCGCCGCAGCGGCGAGTTGCGCTACCTGGAGGCGGGCCGCCGGGTCGCGCTCGGCCTGGCCAGCACGGCGGACGCGGCGTAGCCGCCCGGGCGCCTGACGAGCCCGGGCGCCTGACGAGCCCGGGTGCCGGGCGGTCCAGAGGTGTTGGCCGCCGCCCACAGGTGTTGGCCGCTGTCCCCGGGCGTTGGCCGCCCCGCAGGCGTTGGCCGCAGCCCCCGGGCGTTGGCTGATGGCCCGGCAGGGGCGGGAGGATGGGGGCATGCCGTTCACACTGAGCCACCCCGCCGCCGTCCTGCCCCTGCTGCGCGCCGCCGGGGAGCGCGGGCCGCTGGTCGCCTCGGCGCTGGTCGCCGGATCGATGGCGCCCGACGTCCCGTTCTTCGCCGAGTCGCTGCTGCCCGGGGTGTACGGCCACGGCGGTCTGACGCACCGCTGGTGGGCCGTGCCGACGCTGGACGTGGCGATCGCGGGCGCGCTGGTGGCCGGTTGGCACGGTCTGCTGCGCGCGCCGCTGGTGGCGCTGCTGCCCGACCGGTGGGCGGGCGCGGCCGAGGCACTGACGGTCCGGCGGCCCGCCGGAGGCGGGGCGGGTACGGGGGCGGCGTGGTTCGCGGCGTCGGCGGCGATCGGTGCGGCCACCCACGTCGGCTGGGACGCGTTCACCCACGAGGGCCGGCTGGGTGTCCGGCTGCTGCCGGTGCTGGACCGGGAGGTGGCCGGGGTTCCGCTCTACTCGGCGCTGCAGTACGGCAGTTCGGCGCTGGCCCTGGCCGCGATGGCGGGCTGGGCGGTGCGGGCGGTGCGGGGCGTGGAGCCGGTCCGCCCGGCCGTGGCACTCGCTCCCCGGGCGCGCCGGGCCGCCGTCATGGCCCTGGGCGCGGCGACGGCGGCCGGAGTGCTGCACCGGCTGGCCCCGCTGCGGCGGAACCTGATCCCGGAGTTCTGCTTCGGCGCCGGAGCCGGGCTCGCGGTGGGCGCGGTCGGTTACGCGGTGGTGACGGGTGCCGCCCGCAGGTTCCGGGGCGGGCGGCCGGTGCCGGGGACCGCCGACGGCGGTCCCCGGACCAACGCGCGTCAGACCGAGCGCAGTTCGGCGTAGCGGCGGAGGAACAGGGCCTCGGAGAGGGCCATCCGCTCCAGTTCCTGCGGGTCGACGCTCTCGTTGACCGCGTGGATCTGGGTGGTCGGCTCCTCGACGCCGATCAGCACGATCTCGGCCTTCGGGTAGAGCGAGCGCAGCGTGTTGCAGAGCGGGATCGAGCCGCCCTCGCCGGAGGCGACCATCTCGGTGCCGAAGGCCTCGGCCATGGCCTCGCCCATCGCCTCGTACGCCGGGCCGGTGGTGTCGGCGTTGAACGGGGCACCGGTGCCCTGACGTTCGACGGTCAGACGGGCGCCGAGCGGGACCTGCGCCTCCAGGTGGGCGACCAGCGCGTCCTGGGCGGCGGTCGGGTCGTTGCCCGGCGGGACGCGCAGGCTGACCAGGGCCTTGGCGGCGGCCTGGACGGAGGAGGTGGCGCCGATCACCGGCGGGGCGTCGATGCCGAGGACGGTGATCGCGGGGCGGGCCCACAGGCGGTCGGCGATGGTGCCGGTGCCGGTCAGGGCGACGCCGTCGAGCACCTTGGCGTCGGAGCGGAACTGCTCCTCCGGGTACTGGACACCGCTCCAGGTCTGGCCGCCGGTCAGTCCGGCCACCGCGACGTCGCCGTGCTCGTCGTGCAGCGAGGCGAGCATCCGGACCAGCGACTGCAGCGCGTCCGGGGCGGCGCCGCCGAAGGCGCCGGAGTGCAGGTTGCCGGCCAGGGTGGTGACCGCGACCTCGACGACCGTCATGCCGCGCAGCGAGGCGGTCACGGTGGGCAGGCCGGCGGCGAAGTTGCCGGTGTCGCCGATGATGATGGCGTCGGCGGCGAGCAGTTCGGGGTGGGCCTCGGCGTAGCGCTCCAGGCCGCCGGTGCCCTGCTCCTCCGAGCCCTCGACGATGATCTTCAGTCCGACCGGGTAGCCGTCGCCGTACGCCTGCCGCAGCGCCCGCAGGGCGGTCAGGTGCATCAGGATGTTGCCCTTGCAGTCGGCGGCGCCGCGCCCGTACCAGCGGCCGTCACGCTCGGTCAGTTCGAAGGCGGGGCTGAGCCAGGCGTTCTCGTCGAGCGGGGGCTGGACGTCGTAGTGCGAGTAGAGCAGCACGGTCGGCGCGCCCTGGGGGCCGGGCAGTTCGGCGTAGACGGACTGGGTGCCGTCCGGGGTGTCCAGCAGCTGGACGTTGGTCAGGCCTTCGGCGGCGAAGGCATCGGCGACCCAGCGGGCGGCCTTCTCGCACTCCTCGACCGGGAACTGGCGCGGGTCGGCGACCGAGGGGAAGGCGACCAGTTCGGCGAGGTCGGTGCGGGCACGGTCCATCAGGGACCGGACGGCGTCGGCCAGCGGCTGTGACATCGGGGCTCCGAGGGGAAGGCTTCGCCCGGGGGGTGGTGCGGGCGGAGGGGGCGGTTTGGGTACCGCCGATCATAGGCGGACTCGAACAGTCCGATCGGGTGGTTTTACCCGGCGATCCCGCCCGGCGCACCGTCTGGTGGATCGGTCCGATGGATCGCCCCGGGCTCGGCCTGGGTTCGATCTGGGTTCGGTCTGGCGTTCGGGGCGGCGCGGCCAGCGGCGGGTCCGGCGGACGCATAGGATTGCTCGACGTGACTGACTCCGGAAGCTCCGATTCCCGCAGCCCACTCGACACCGAGGCCTCGCCGCTCGACGCCGAGGTGTCCGGACGGCCGTCAGGCCGGTCGTCAGGTCAGCCGTCAGGCGAGGCGTCCGAGGGGGCGCCCGAGACGGTGTCCGAGACCGGGACGGTGCCCGAGGCCGGGACCGAGACGGTGTTCGAAGCCGCGACCGAGGCTGGGACCGAAGCCGAGACCGAAGCCGAGACCGCGCCGAGGGCCGGCCGGTCGGCGCCCGAGCCGCTCGACGGCGTCTGGGACGTCGTGGTGGTCGGCGCCGGACCGGCCGGAGCCTCGGCCGCGCACGCCGCCGCCGTCCAGGGCCGGCGGGTGCTGCTCCTCGACAAGGCCGAGCACCCCCGTTACAAGACCTGCGGTGGCGGCATCATCGGCCCGTCCCGGGACAGCCTGCCGCCCGACTTCCGGCTGCCGCTGCAGGACCGCGTGCACGCCGTCACCTTCGCCTACGACGGGCGGTTCACCCGGACGCGTCGGTCCCGGCGGATGCTGTTCGGCCTGGTCAACCGGGACGAGTTCGACCTGCGCCTGGTGCAGGCGGCCAAGCAGGCCGGGGCGGTGCTGGTCACCGGAGTGACCGTCACCGGCGTCGAGCAGCGCGGCGGCGAGCACCGGACGGCGCTGGTGACGGCCGCCGACGGGCGCACCTTCGAGGCGCGCGCGGTGGTCGGCGCGGACGGCAGCGCGAGCCGGATCGCCCGGCACGTCGGCGTCACCTTCGACCAGATCGATCTCGGCCTGGAGGCGGAGATCCCCGTCCCGCCGCAGGTCGCCGCGGACTGGTCGGGCCGGATCCACCTCGACTGGGGCCCGCTGCCCGGCAGTTACGGCTGGGTGTTCCCGAAGACCGAGTCGAGCAGCCTGACCGTCGGCGTCATCTCGGCGCGCGGCGACGGCGAGCGGACCAAGCAGTATCTCGCCGACTACATCCGGCGGTTGGGGCTGTCCGGCTTCACCCCGAGCGTGGAGTCCGGGCACCTGACCCGCTGCCGGGCCGAGGACTCGCCGCTCTCCCGCGGCCGGGTGCTGGTCGCCGGGGACGCGGCCGGACTGCTGGAGCCGTGGACCCGTGAGGGCATCTCGTACGCGCTGCGCTCGGGCCGGCTGGCCGGCGAGTGGGCGGTGAAGGTCGCGGAGGCGGGCAAGGCGGCGGACGTGCGGCGCGAGGCGCTGAACTACGCGTTCGCCATCAAGGCCGGGCTGGGCGTGGAGATGCGCGCCGGCAAGCAGCTGCTGGGCGCCTTCGAGCGGCGCCCGTACCTGTTCCACGCGGCGGTCTGCCTGGTGGCGCCGGCCTGGCGGGCCTTCGCCCGGACCACCCAGGGGCACACCTCCTTCGCGCAGGTGCTCCGGCAGTACCGGGCGGCCAGGAAGCTGGCGGCGATGGCGTCCCGGTGACGGGAGGCCCTGGAAGCGGGTGCGGCCCTGGAGGCCCGTCGGGCACCTGAGGCACCTGGGGCACCTGAGGCGCGGGCCGGCGCTCCGTTGTTCTCGGAGCGCCGGTCCTTGCTGCCCCACCGGCCCAACGGGCCGTGCCCTCCGGCTATTTGAGCCCGGAGTCGAGTGCGTTGATGAGCGTGCCGGAGGGAGTGTCGCCGGACATCTCCCAGATCATGCCGCCGAGCAGGTTCTTCGACTTGAGGTAGGCCGTCTTCTGGGCGATCGACCAGGCGTCGTCGAAGGTCCACCACTGGCCGCCGGCTCCGGTGTAGCCGTACGTCGCAATGGACTTGGGGTCGTGGTACACGGTCAGGTTGGGGACGCCGGTGATGAGGTTGTTGTAGCCGCGGGTGCCGGCCTCCTCGCTGAACTGGCCCGGGGCCGCGCCGTTCGCGGACTGCCACACGCCGGAGGCGCCGCCGTCCGCCACGCCCTGCCAGCCGCGCCCGTAGAACGGGAAGCCGATGGTGAGCTTGCGCGGGTTGACCCCGGCGCCGAGGTAGGTCTGGACCGCCGCGTCCACGCTGAAGTGGAAGTTGTACGGGTCGTTCGGGTCGGCGTAGAGGTTGGCCTGGGGGCCGGTGCGGTTGGGCTCCCAGGAGTTGTCGCTGCCGGAGCCGTGGAAGTCGTAGCCCTGGACGTTGGCGATGTCCAGCGAGCTGAAGATCTTCGTGAGGTCCCAGCCCGCGGCGACCTTCGCCGGGTCGGCCGGGGTGAAGGCGGTGAGCAGCTTGTGCGAGCCGCCCAACGCGTCGAGCTGCTTGCGGAATTCGGCCAGCAGCAGGGTCAGATTGCCCTTGTCGTTGGCGCTCCAGTGGTTGCCGGCGTGGCCGTCGGCGGAGCCGGGCCACTCCCAGTCGAGGTCGATGCCGTCGAAGATCCCGGCCGCCACGCCGTCGCCGCCGGCGCCGTTGTAGACCGGCAGGTTGCCCTTGATCCACACGTCGAGGCAGGACTTGACGAACTTCTGGCGGGATGCGTCGGTGGCGGCGACGTCCGAGAAGTACTTGGAGTACGTCCAGCCGCCGAGTGAGACGACCACCTTCAGGTTCGGGTACTTGGCCTTCAGCTTCTTCACCTGGTTGAGGTTGCCGCGGAGTTTGCCCCAGCCGTCGTCGGCCACGCCGTCCACCGACTGGTCGGCGCTCATCGGGCGGGCGTAGTCGGCGTCGGCGTCACCGGCGCCGGTGCCCTGGTCCGGGTCCTGCGGGTTGGCGGTGGTGCCCTTGGTGACGCCCGCCAGGCAGGTCAGGTTGACCGGATCGATGTTCTCGAAGGCGTAGTTGACGACGTCGAGCTTGGCCGCGCTGCCGGAGGTGTCGAGGTTCTTGACGAAGTACTGGCGGCCGTAGATGCCCCACTGGACGAAGTAGCCGACCCGGGCGTACTTTCCGGCGCCGACCAGGTCCGAGGTGGTGGCGGTGAGCGGGGCGGAGGCGGGCGAGGCGTTGTCGGCGGGGTCGCGGGCCTTCACGGTGAACGTGTAGGTGGTGGACGGGGACAGGCTGCCGACCGTCGCGGTCAGGGTGCCGCCGCCGACCGTCGCCACCAGCGTGCCGCCCTGGTAGACGTCGTACGCGGCGACCCTGACGTTGTCGGTCGCGGCGTTCCAGGCGAGCGTGACGTCTGACGAACTGACCGCCGTGGTACGGAGGTTGGTCGGCGCGGTGGGCGGGACCGGGTCGGTCGACGGGTCGAAGGTGGCGGCGGTGACGGGCGCGCTGAGTGGTCCGGTGTTGCCGCGGCTGTCCTTGGCCCGGACGGTCAGCGTGTACGTGGTGGCCGGGGTGAGCCCGGTGAGCAGGGCGCTGGTGGTGGCGCTGGAGCCGACCACGGTGGCGCCGTTGAGCACGTCGTAGGAGGCGACCGGGAAGTCCCCGCCGGTGGCGACCGGCCAGGTCAGGGCGAGCGTGTGCGCGGTGGACTCGGTGACCGCCGGGGTGCCCGGCGCGGACGGCGGGACGTCGGCGGTGCCGTCGCACTTGTCGCCGTTGACGCGGCAGTTGGTGGGGGTGGCGACCGGGCCGTTGCCGACGAACCAGAAGCTGTACGGCTCGGTGGTGCTGTGGGCGTTGACGGTGGCGTTGTAGAACGCGTTGGTCGCGGTGACGTGCTGGCCGTTGACGGTGGCGGTGCCGTTGTAGCTGTTGCCGATGGTGACGCCGGCAGGCAGGTCGAACTCCAGGGTCCAGCCGGTCACGGCGGTGGCGTTGTCGTTGTGGACGATGTAGGTGCCCTGCCACCAGGAGCCGTTGTTGGCGGTGGTGAAGGCGGCGGTGAGCTTTCCGGCGGCGTTCGCCGGGGCGGCCAGCGCGGTGAGCGCGGCGAGGGGCAGGAGCAGGACGGAGAGCAGTGCCAGCAGTCTGCTGCGCACGCGCGGGCGCCTGGCCCGGGATCGAGCGGACATGGTTCTCCCTGTGACTGTGGGGGTTGGACAGGGTGACGTAGAACCGCCGTGCTTGGTGCGTGTGCGATGGGTGCCCGCGCCGTGGGGAGACGGGGCATGGGCACTGTAGGAGGACTGGACCAATGCGTCAACAGGTCTGTACCACTGGGTAGTTGGGGGATTCGTCGGGGTAGTGCGGGCCGGTCGGGGGCTGCGGGGGCGAACAGGTGGCAACTTTCAGATAACAGATAACAGATGTTGAAATCTGTTATCTGTTACTTGTCACCTGTTCGCCCCCGTCAGTTCGTCCCCGAGCGGGCTGCGCAGGTACAGCACCGAGCGGCCGTGCCGGGCCCGGGTGACCAGGCCGGTGGCGGCGAGGACGGACAGGTGCTGGCTGACCGCGCCGGGGGTGACGCCCAGCCGGTAGGCGAGGTCGGTGGTGGAGGCGGGTTCGGCGAGCAGGGCCAGCAGTCGGGCCTTCGGCGCGCCGACCAGCGCCTCCAGCGCCCGCGGCGGCACCGGCGTCCCCGGGCCGGCCATGCCCGCCTGGCCGCGCGCCGGGTAACTGATCTGCGGCGCACGCTCGTTGCTGATCATCGTGATCGCGCCGCGGGCGAAGAAGGTCGGGATGAGGACGAGGCCGCGGCCGTCCACGGCGGTCTCCGCGTCCCAGTCCGTCCACCGGCGGTTGATCGACAGGACGCCGTCCTCCCAGTGCAGCCGGTGGTCCAGGTCGGCGAAGAGCGCCGCCGCGCCGTGCTGGGAGAGCAGCCGGGCCCGGTAGACCAGGTCGGCGTCCAGGACCGCACGGGCCTGCGGCCACCAGGACGGCGCGAGGCAGACCTCCCAGTACTCCTCCAGCGCGTCGGCGATCCGCTGCAACAGCCGCGCCGGGTCGGCCAGTCCGGCGGCGAGCGCGGCGGGCAGGGGCCGCCCGTGCGGCAGGAAGACCTGCTCCAGTTCGGGGCGCAGCTGCTCCGGCGGCAGCGCGCGGACGGTGGCCAGCTCGGTGCGGAAGTCGGCGGCGGGCGAGGCCGGGCGGGGCGTCAGGAAGTCGGGGATCCAGCGGTTCCCGGCGATGAGTGACAGCAGCAGCGTGGAGTCCAGCCGTTCGAAGGCGGGCCGGAGCCGCTCGAAGGCCGGGGTCTGGAGCTGGTAGACCCCGGGGTGGGTCCACATGCGCAGGCTGAGCGAGGCCTCCTGGATCGGGGAGACGGCGAACCAGGTGGTGGCGAGGTCGGCCAGGCCGAGCGTGAAGCGGTGCACGGGGGGTGCTCTCCTGCGGCGCGGCGCATGGGCGCCGGGGCTGGGGCGCGTGGGGCGCGTGGCTTTAGCCAGAGCCTAAAGGAGTACCGGACCCGGGCCGTCGGGCGGTGTGATCAGCACATGACCACCACCTCGCCGGCGGAGACGTCCGGACCCGACCCCGCCATGCCCGGAGGCGCCGCCATCACGGCAACCACCGCAAGCACCGCAAGCACCGCAAGCACCGCAAGCACCGCAGACACCGCAACGATCGCAACGACCGCAGACCCCGGAGACACCGCAGACCCGCAGGCCGGCGGCGGGCTCGTCAGCGTCGTGCGACGGCGGCTGCACCCCGACCCGATGGTCCGGCGGCTGGCCGGGATCACTCTGGTCAACACGATCGGCAGCGGCCTGTCCCTGTCCGTCGCGGTGCTGTTCTTCACCCGGGTGCTCGGTCTGAGCCCCGCCCAGCTGGGGCTCGGGCTGACAGCCGCCGGCCTGTGCGGCGTCGTCGCGAGCGTGCCGGCCGGGCGGGCCGCCGACCGTTGGGGTGCCCGGCCGGTGCTGGTCGTGCTGGTCGCAGTGCAGGCGGTCGGCACCGCCGGGTACACGCTCGTGCACAGCTATCCGGCCTTCGTGGTGCTGGCCTGCGGGGTCGCGGCCGTCGACCGCGGGTCCGCCGCCGTGCGGAACGCGCTCTACGCCGAGGTGCTGCCGCCCGACCGCCGGGTGGCGGGCCGGGCCTACCTGCGGGTGGTGACCAACGTGGGCATCTGCCTGGGGACGGCCGTCGGCGCGATCGCGCTCCAGGTGGACACCAAGCCAGCCTATCTGACGGCGATTCTGGCCGACGCCGCTTCCTTCGTGGTCGTCGCCGTGCTGTTCCACCGCCTCCCCGCCCACCGCCTCCCCGCCCACGCGCACCCGGCCCCGGTCGCGCCGTCCGCGGAACCGGGGGACGGCGGTGCCCGGCGGGGCAAGCGGCGCAATCCGGCGCTGCGGGACGGCCCGTTCCTGGTCGTGACGGTGCTGAACGCGGTCCTCGCCCTGCAGTTCGCCGTCCTGGAGGTCGGCGTGCCGCTGTGGATCGTCCATGACACCGAGGCGCCCCGGATCACCGTCGCGGGCACCCTGATCGTCAACACCCTGCTGGTGATCGCCCTTCAGGTGCGGGCCACCCGGGGGACGGAGGACCGGGCGACGGCCGCCCGGCTCTGCGGCCGCGGGGGGCTGCTGCTCGCCGCCTCGTGCCTGGTCGTCGGCCTCGCGCACGGCCTGCCCGCGCTCGTCGCCGCCGTGGTGGTGCTCGGCGGCATCGCGCTGCAGTCGCTGGGCGAGGTGTTCGGCCAGGCCGGCGGCTGGGCGCTCAGCTACGACCTCGCGGGGGAGCGCGACCACGGCGCCTACCAGGGCGTGTACAACGCGGGTTCGGCGGCGTCGATGATGGCCGGTCCGGCCTTGGTCAGCACTGCCGTGATCGGGTTCGGTCTGGCCGGCTGGGCCGTCCTGGGTGCGGTGCTGGCGGCGGCGGGCCTGGCGATGGGCCCCGCCGTCCGGTGGGCCGGGCGACGGGAAGGGGACGCCGAGGCTCGGTGACGCGGCTACTCCTGGACGAGCGTGAGGGCCTCGATCCCGATCAGCGCCTCGGGCGGGATTGGCTCTGGCCGAGGGGCGGGTGGGCGTGCCAGAGTCGTCCGGGCGTCGCCCGGGCACCCTGGGCGGCGCGGCAGTCCGACCCACCCTCAGCCGGAAGGCAGGCCCCGCCGATGACCAGCGCAGAGCCCCTCGTCCGCGTCACCACCGCCGACGCCGTCACCACGATCACCCTCGACTCGCCGCACAACCGCAACGCACTCTCCACCCGGCTGATGGCCGAGCTGCACGCCGGTCTGGCGGTCGCCGCGGCCGACCCGGAGGTCCGGGCCGTGGTGCTCGGGCACACCGGCAAGGTGTTCTGCGCGGGTGCGGACCTGTCCGAGGCGACCGGCGCGGACCCGACGGTCGGCCCGCGCGGACTGGTCGAGCTGCAGCGGGCGATCGTCGACTGCACCAAGCCGGTGATCGCCGTGATCGACGGGCACGCCCGGGCCGGCGGCCTCGGCCTGATCGGCGCGGCGGACCTCGCCCTCGCCGGGCCGGCCGCGACCTTCGCGTTCACCGAGGTCCGGCTCGGCCTCGCGCCCGCCGTGATCTCGCTGCCGCTGCGCCCCAAGCTGGACCCGCGCGCCGCCTCCCGCTACTACCTCACCGGTGAGGTCTTCGACGCCGTCGAGGCCGCCCGGATCGGCCTGATCACCCGCGCCACCGAGTCCGCCGAGGACACCGGGGTCGTGTTGAAGGGCCTGCTGGACGCGCTGCGCCAGGGCTCCCCGCAGGGGCTGGCGGAGTCCAAGCGGCTGGCCAACGCCGAGGTGGTGCGGTCCTTCGAGCGGGACGCGGAGGGGCTGGTGGAGTTGTCGGCGCGGCTGTTCGGGTCGGCGGAGGCGCAGGAGGGGATGCGGGCGTTCCTGGAGAAGCGGCCCGCGCGCTGGGTGCGCTGAACCCGGGCCGCTCCACCCCCCCCGGCCCCTGATCCCAGCGCGCGGCACGCTACCCGCGGCGCGTTACCCGCGGCGCGCTACGTGCAGCGCGGCCTCAGCCGATGACCGCGCTGGTCCGCCAGAGTTCGAGCAGCGCCTCGTCGCCGGCGAGTTCGACCTGCGCGGACCCGACCGGGAGCCGGTTCCACAGCAGCAGGTACAGGTCGTGGGCGGGGCCGGTGAGGGTGAGGTCGGCCGGTTCGGCGGTGCCGCCCGTGCCGACGGCCGGCGGCTCCTGGGTGATGGTCAGCTGCCAGGAGCCGGGGCCGTCGGTGGTCCGGACCCCGATGGTGCGGGTCCGTTCGCTGCGCAGCCGGGAGCGGCTGCTGGCCACGAAGCCGCCCAGCAGTTCGTCGATGCCGTCGAGGGCGAGAGCGGTGTCCACCCTGGGGCCCTCGGTGCCGGCCGCCGCGTCGGCGTCGGCGCGGTGGACGGCGGTCTCGTGCGCCTGGCGGCGGGCCCAGAACCTGAGCGGGCTGGGCGACGGCAGGAAGCTCCAGCACTCGACGTCGGCCGGGGCCCGGGTGAGCGTGTCCACCAGGGCGGCGTGGCCTTCGCGGAACCAGTCGAGCAGTGCCGCGTCGGACGGCGCCGGCCCGATCACGGCCCGCCTGCCGTCCTCGTCGAGGGGCGCGGGCAGGCCCTGGGAGGGGTAGGCGGCGGCCCAGCGGTGGACGTTTCCGACGTGCCTCAGCAGGTCGTTGAGGCTCCAGTCCGGGCAGGTCGGTACGGGGGCGGCGAGGTCGGTACGGGCGGCCGCTTCGGCGAGCAGGGTGCCCTCGCGGCGCAGGGCGTCGATGTGTTCGGTGATCTCCATGGGGGGAGTGTTGCACCGGAGCCCGCCGGCCGGTTGCGGTTTTCGGACCCGCCCGGGTGGAGGGTCGGGCCTGGCCGTGGGAGGCCGCAGGCCAGGGTGGGTGCGGGGCCGGTGTGATGTTGACCGCCCGGCGGCCGGCCGGACCCTACGGGCCGGTAACGTGAGGGCATGCCGATAACCCGTTCGCTGCTCTCCGCGGTCCGAGCCGGTGGCCGCCGTGCCGCCGGCCGCCTCGTCCACCGGGGCTGGCGCTGGGTGCAGAGGACCGGTGCGGTCACCCGGCAGAGCCCGGGCCCGTACCGGTTCGGCGAGTTGGGCGACGGTACGACGCTGGCGTTCCCGCTCGGCGCGGTCTTCAACGAGCAGTGGATCACCATCGGGCCGTTCTCGATCATCGGCGAGCGGGTCACCATCAGCGCCGGTTTCCTGCCCGGCCTCGACCTCGGGCCCGAGCCGATCGTACGGATCGGCGGCGGCTGTGTGATCGGCCGGGACAGCCACATCGTGGGCCACCAGTCGATCGTCCTCGGCGACGACGTGTGGACCGGGCCCGGCGTCTACATCTCCGACCAGGCGCACGAGTACCGGTCCACCGACCTGCCGATCGGCAAGCAGTGGCCGCGCAACGAACCGGTGGAGATCGGTGCCGGGAGCTGGATCGGCACCGGCGCGGTGATCCTGCCGGGGGCCCGGATCGGCCGCAACGTGGTGGTCGCGGCGGGCGCGGTGGTGCGCGGCGAGGTGCCCGACCACAGCGTGGTGGCCGGGGCGCCGGCCAAGGTGGTCCGCCGTTGGACGGCCGAGGAGGGCTGGCAGCCGCCGCTGCGCCACGACGCACCCCAGCCGGTGCCGGACGGCGTGACGGCGGAGCAACTGCGGGCCCTGGTGGGGTGGGACCTGCGGTTGCCGGGGGAGCAGGGCTGATGCACCCGCGCCGCCGTTCCCGGTGGGGCGGGTGCCGGTACGTCGCTATCGGACTGCGGGGGCCTGTTCGGCGGCGCGGGCGGCGATGGCGGCGGTGATCCGCAGGACGTCGGCGGGGCGGGCGGGGTCGAGGCCGGTGAGGGCGGCGATCCGGCGCAGCCGGTAGTCGACGGTGTTCGGGTGCAGGTGCAGGGCGCCCGCGGTGTGCCGCCGGTTGAGCCCGCCGGCCAGGTGGGTGCGCAGGGTGGTGAGCAACTCGCCGCCGTCGGCCAGTGGTTCGAGCAGTGCGGCGAGCCGGGAGCGGGCCTGGCTGGGGCGGGTGAGCTGGTATTCGAGCAGGACGTCGTCGAGCCGGTACAGGCCGGGTGGACGGTCGAACGCGCGGGCCACGTCCAGGACTTCGTACGCGAGCGCGGCCGCGCCCGGCACCTCGTCGGGTGCGGCGGCCGCTGCCGCGGCCAGGACGGGGACGCCTCCGGCCCGGGCGGCCGCGGCGACGGTGGCGGCGAGGTGCTGCCACGGGAGTTCGGCGGGCGTGCCGGGGCGCCCGGACGCTCGCTCCGGTCGGGGCTCCGGCCGGGCCTCCGGGGGCGGCCCGAGCGGGACGAGCACGAGGCCGCCCGAGGGGGTGAGCGCGGTGATCGCCGACTGCCGTGTCCGGTGGTCGAGTTCGGCGACTAGCCGGCGGAGCTTGCGGCGGCCGGCGATGCCCGGGTCGACGCCGGGGGCGTGCTCGTCGGGGTGGTCGGCGACGGCCAGGCACAGGACGGCGTACCGGGGCGGCAGTTGGAGCCCGGCCCGGGCGGCGGCCTCGTCCGCCGGGGCGCCGGCGAGCAGTGCGGTGAGCAGCGACTGCCGGGCGGCGCCGCGCCGGTCGCCGGTCGGGCGGCGTTCGTCGAGGTAGCCGGCGCCGGCGGCGGTGGTGGCCTGGCGGAGCTGGTCGAGCAGCAGCCGGTTGAGGACGAGCAGGTCGGCGGCGTCGCCGTCGCGGGCGTGCCGGGTGACGAACTCCCAGCAGACCTCCAGCCCGAGGTGGTGGGCGAGCAGGACGGCGTCCAGCGGCAGGCCCTCCTCGGCGCGGCGGGCGGCGGCCTCCCGGACGGCGGCGAACTCCTCGTCGGGGGCGGGGAGTCCGGTGCGGACGGCGTGGGCCAGGGCGCGGATCCGGCGCTCGGTGTCGCGGGTGAGTTCGCCGGTGAGCTGTTCGCGGGGCAGGCGGTGGTACACCGGCACGCGGTCCAGCAGGGCGGCGACCACGCTCTCGGCCAACTGGCGTACACCGCCCAGGAGTCGTTGGTCGGCCGGTCGGCCGCCGATCACCGGGACGCGCCAGCCGGGCGTGCGGTCGGCGGTGCGGTCGATGGTGTGGTCGGCGGTGTGGTCGGGTGCGCGAACGGCGGTGTGGTCGGGGACGGCGGTGGGCTCGGGCGCACGGACGGGTGTGCGGTCGGCTGCGGCGGCGGGCGCGGAGTGCGGCTCGGAGCGGGGTGTGGCGTCGGGTGAGCGGCCGGGCGAGGCGGCGGGTGCGTTGTGACCGGTCACAGAGAACACCGTCCAGGTCTGGGGAACGCCCAAGGGCCGGGCCGGAGGGGCGACCGCATGATGGAGCCACTCGGGTTACCTGTTGGTAACAAACTTCCGCCGTGGAGGCAACAGTTGAGAACCCCACTTCTCCGCTTCTCCGCAACTCCCGTGCGCCGCAGGCTCGGCGGGGCCATCGGCGCGACCGTGCTGGCGGGCGCGATGCTGGCCGGCGCGTCGGCCGCCCCGGCGAGCGCCGTGACGTCCCCCTCCGTCGCGCCCGCCGCCGCCCGCTCCCTCAGCGCTGCCGCCACCTCCGCCGCCGCCGAACTGCCGCCCGACGGTGACTCGGTGGCCTCGCCGCCCGGCGCCAACGACTGGAACTGCCGCCCGAGCGCCGCCCACCCCGATCCGGTGGTCCTCGTGCACGGCACCTTCGCCAACCGCTACGAGAACTGGCTCGCGCTCTCCCCGCTGCTGAAGGGCCTCGGGTACTGCGTCTTCGCGCTCGACTACGGCACCATCCCGGGCATCACCTCCAGCGGCAGCGGCCTGCTGCTGCCGATCGGCGGCCTGGGCCCGGTGCCCGAGTCGGCCGCCCAACTCGGGCGGTTCGTCGACCTGGTGCTGAAAGCGACCGGCGCGGCCAAGGTCGACATCGTCGGGCACTCGCAGGGCGGCATGCTGCCGAACTACTACCTGAAGTTCCTCGGCGGGGCCGCGAAGGTCGGCCGGCTGGTCGGCCTGGCGCCGTCCAACCACGGCACGACGCTCGACGGGATCACCAAGCTCGTGCCGTACTTCCCCGGCGTCGCGGACCTGATCTTCACCGTCTGCCAGGCCTGCCGCGACCAGGCGGTGGGCTCCGACTTCAACCGCACGATGGCCTCCCGCCCGGACACCGTGCCGGGCGTGAGCTACACGGTGATCTCGACCGTGTACGACGAGGTCGTCACCCCGTGGCGGACCCAGTTCCTGACCGGCCCGGCCGTCGACAACGAGGTGCTGCAGAACCACTGCCCGATCACGCTCGCCGAGCACGTGGCGATCGCGTTCTCGCCGACGGCGCTGCACCTGGTGACCAACGCCTTGGATCCGGCGCACGCCACACCGGTGTTCTGCGGCTGAGCCGCACCCACCGGAACGCTGCGGCCCGGGAGGCCTCCCTCC
>NZ_JBHXMU010000094.1:0-25943 GCF_042720685.1 Kitasatospora sp. NPDC058492 | reverse complement strand
GGCCCTTTCACCCCCCGAGTTCCCCGGGGTCCCGCCCCGCGGGTCCCCGGCCCCGGGGGCCCCGGTCCCCGGGGGGGACGTCGGGCGTTGCCCGGTCGGGGTGTGCTCAGGAGCGCTGGGCTCAGTAGCGCTGGGCCTTCACCACGACCGGGACCAGGGCCAGATCGGCCGGCTGGCGGCTGAAGGCGATCGGACTGGCCTTCCCGCCCGGGGCCAGGTTCTCGGCGCCGACGATCGCCGAGTCGACGGCGTGGCCCGACGCGTCGGTGAAGTCCACCTGGACCGCGTAGGAAGCGGCCTCGCGGGTGCTGTTGACGATGGTCACGACGGCGGCGTGGAGGCCGCCGGTGGTGGATCGCGGCACGCCGGTCAGGGTGATGTCGGCGGTGGCGTTGCCGGGGCCCTCCACGGTCTTGAGCACCTCGGTCGCCTTCGCCCGGTTCTGCGCGGCCTGCGCGTCCGCCGATGCCTCGAACGCGGAGGCGGCGGCCGCCGCCGAGGCCGAGCGTGCGGCTACCGAGGCCGAGGCCGACTCCAGCGCGGAGGCGAAGGCGGAGGGCGGCTCCCCGGAGAAGCTCGACGGGTTGGGTGCCTCCGACAGCGTCGCCCCCGCCGCGTTCGTCGGCGTCGCGGGCCCGGAGGAGCTCCCGGATGAGCACGACGCCACGAGGAGGACGGCCGTTCCTGCCGCCGCGGCCAGGGCGGCCACTCTCCGCGGCAGCCGGGGGCCGTTGCCCTGGCTGGTGTACAGCGTACGCATCACGCACAACCCTCCGGTCATCCCGTCATCCGTTCGGCCGTCGGTGGGCACATGCAAGCCTGCGGCCGCCCGGTTCGTGCTCTCCATGCTTTGTTCTGCACGCCCGGACCACGAGCGGTGCTGGGCCGTCCGGACGCACGGAGCATTTTCGGCGGGCGGTGGCGGCCGGGCGACCCGCCAGGCCGGCGCCTGCCGACACCGGCAGCAGCCGCCCAGGTGCCCCGCCGCCGAGGAAGGGGACCGCCAGGCCGTGCGCCCGGATGTAGCCCGGTCGGGTTGAGCGGGGAATCGGCCGGTTCCGGGGAGGGTACGGAGTAGCGGACTTCGAAGCGGCGCCGGACACGGCGGAGAAGTCAGGAGAACGCGGACGAGGGCGAGAACGCCGGATTCCGCATCCAACACCCGTAGTTGACGTTCCGTCCCACCGTCGGCGGCCATCGCGCACGGTGTGGGCGGTTGCTGTGTGTCGTCCCCGTCGCGGCCTGTGTCGTGTGCCTGTTCCCCCTTCCCCGCCGTGGCGCCCCCTCTGCTCCCTCCCCACGAAACCGGAGTACTGAATGCGTGTGCGAACGATGCTCGCCGCCTCCCTGGCCTGCGCCCTCCCGATCACCGGACTGACCGCCGCAGGCGGCGCCGCTGCCGCGCAGCCGGTGAACGCGCAGTCCGTGCGGGCGGCGGCGGTCGTTCCCGACGACTGCCCGCCGCCGCCCGACGCCACCGAGTCGCCGATGGCCGGAAAGTATTACTGCTCCCAGGAGAGATTCGGGCCGGCCGCCATCCCGAACGACGAGCCGGCCGCCACGCTGCTGAGGGGGTACCAGCGCTTCGGCGGGCTCAGTGCCAGCCACTTCGTCCAGCTGTACTACGACGCGACGGACAAGCGTTGGGCGTACGCGCCCGACCGTGGCTTCCAGCGGCTCGACGGCAAGCTCGACCAGACGGTGTACGCGGTGCCGATCGGGACCAAGCTGATCCGGTTCGGCGACATCCTCAACGGCGGCGGATACCTCGCCGATCCCGGAACGCCCTTCGTCCAGATGGCGGTGACACCCGACGCCCTCAACGGCGGCTACCACTGCCTGCGAGCCGAGGCGGTGTTCAAGGTGCAGAAGGGGCACGTGGCCGCCTTCTACGGGATGCCCGGCGGAGGTGTGCAGGAGTGGCTCGACCCGAACCTCGCGCCCGCAGGGCTCGAGGGCGGCTACAAGGTCAACAACCTCATCGCCAAGGGCTACCTCAGCGAACTCCCGGCAGAGCGGTGCAACGTCACCCCCACCGGTTCCTGACCGGCAGCAAGCAGAGCGCCGACGGCGGCCTGCGGAGAGGCTGACGGCAACCTCTGGATCGCCCCTGCCCCCGCTGCTGCTGGGGGGGTAGGGGCGACTCCGCCGTCCCCGTCGGAGCGGGGAGGTGCGGTCAGAGCAGCCGGTCGCGGTGGCGGGCGGCGGTTTCGCGGACGAGGCGGGCGAAGTTCTCGCGGCTCTGGCGCCGGTGCTGTGCGGCCCGTTCGTCGTCCAGGTCCGCGTCGTGCAGGTCCGCGTCGTCCGGGTCCGTGTCGTCCGGGTCTGCGTCGTCGGTGCCGAGGTGCTCTTCGTCGAGGTCGTCGTACTCGGTGTGGAGGACCCAGCAGCCGTGGATGCCGGCGAGGAGGTCTTCGAGGAGGTCGCGGGCGGGGCGCCTGGGGTCGAGGGGGGTGAGGCGCAGGCCGGTGTCCTCCGGGTCGGTCTCCTCGTCGTCGGTGTAGTCCTCGGTGTAGTCGTCGAGGGCCCCGTCGAGGTCTTCGAGTTGTTCGCGCAGGCCGGCGGGGTCGGGGAGGAGGCCGTCGGCGATGTGGAGGGCGTGGCGGACGAGGCCGGTGACGGCGTCGTGGGGGGTGTGGCCGGCGTCGAGGAGTTCGAGGACGAGGGTGGGGGTCTGGTGCGGGAGGTCCTCGATGTTGTCGGCTTCGAGCAGGACGGCGGTGGCGTCGTGGCCGGAGGCGTCGGCGGCGACCTCGGCCGCGGCGGCGAGCCAGTGGGCGGCCGCGACGGCGGCGGCGGTCGGGTCGATGTCGGAGAAGAGGGCGAGGGAGCCGAAGGGGTTCTGCTCCAGCAGGTGGTCGGCGGCGGCGACCTGGACGGGGGAGGCGTCCTCGCGGCTGAGCAGGACGGCCTGCTGGGCGCGGCCGGTGAGGTTGCCGAGTTCGGCGCTCTCGACGGCGGTGAGTTCGGCGACGGTCTCGGCGAGGACGGCCTTCGTCAACTCGGGTTCGTCGAGGGCGTGCAGGGCGCGGCCGGCCTGGTGGGCGGATTCCAGCAGGGGACTGTAGGAGACGGTGAGCAGGCCGCCGTGGGGCAGGTTCGGCGCGGCCACGGCTTCGGCGACGTCGCTGAAGGTGTCGCGTTCCTGTTCGCGGCGCCAGCCTTCGGTGTCGGGTTCGAGGGAGCCGGCGGCGCTGGCGGGGTGCGTGTAGGTGCGCCAGGCCGCTTCCGACAGGCGGGTCAGTACGCCGGCCAGGCGCAGGAGCGTGGCGCTGGGTGCGTCGGCCGGGAGGGCGGTGATCCGGGTGGCGAGGTCGCCTTCGCCGGTTCCCCAGGTGGCGATGAGCTCGTGCCGGTTCGGGTCGACGCTGTAGCGGGTCATGATGCCTACCTTCGGGGACGCGCGGCTGATTGCTCGGCTGACGGCAATTCTGGCGCATCGTCAGGTGGCGGCGGGCGAAGCCCAGCCCGGGCGCGAGCGCGGGAGCCTCGCGCCCGGTCCCGTTTCACAGCAGCAATCGGCCACGGGTCTCGGGCATCCAGCGGGCCAGGGCCAGGGCGGACGCCGCGCTGATCGCCGCGTACACACCGAACGCCCCGCCGAGCGACAGCTCCTGCACGAGGGGGAGGAACGTGGTCGCCACGACGAAGTCGGTTGCCCAGTGGGCCGCGGTGGCCAGGCTCATCAGGACCCCGCGGGCACCTGCCGGGTAGATCTCGGCGATGTAGACCCAGAAGACGGCGGCAGGGCCCACTGCTCCCGCCATGATGAAGACGCACAGCAGCGCCGCGGTCGGCGCCCCCGTGTGCCCGAGTGGCTGCGCGACCGCGATGCCGACGGCCGCGACCGCCATGACCAGCAGTCCTCCGATCATCGTCTTCCGGCGGCCGACCCGGTCGAGCAGGGCGATGGTGACGACGGTGGCGGCCACGTTGCACAGCCCGACCAGGACGGCTCCCCGGATGCCTCCGGCAGCGGTCATGCCGCTGCCCCCCAGGATGGTCGGCACGTAGTAGATCGCGGTGTTCAGACCGGTCAGATGGACCAGGACGGCGATCGCCAGTCCCAGTGCGACCCAGCGGGGACCGGCCAGCGCGCAGGCCTGCCGGAGGCTCGCGGCGGGGGCGGCGACGGGCCGGGCGACGGTTGCGGTCGCGGAGCCGGCGGTGGGCCGGGTGGCGGTCGCCGTCGCGGGGCGGCCACCGGGTCGGGCGGCTGCGCCGCCAGGGTCGGGCGGAGACAGGCGCCGGGCGGCGCTGGCCGCCCGGGCGGTGTCTCCCCTGGCGTGCAGCCAGTCCGGCGATTCGGGCACCAGGCACATGCCGACCAGCAGCACGCAGGCGGGCAGGAGCCCGAGAGCGAGCATCCAGCGCCAGGCTCCCGCGGGTTCCAGGAGATAGGCCACCACGTAGGACAGCAGGAGCCCGATCGTGATCATGAGTTGGTTCAGTGTGACGAGCGCGCCGCGCCGGGCGGGCGGAGAGATCTCGGAGATGTACAGCGGGACCGCGAACGAGACGGCCCCCAGGGCGAGTCCGACGAGGAACCGCCCGATGAGGAGCGTGGTGGAGCCCGAGGCCGCCGCCGAGGCCGCCGTTCCGAGGGCGTACACGGCCGCGGCGGCGCCGATGACCGGCCGGCGTCCGAACCTGTCCGCCAGCCGCCCGCTGGTGAGGGCGGTGAGCGCCGCGCCGAGGAGGGCGGCCGACACGACCGCCCCCTGCTGCCACGACGACAGGGTGAAGATGTCGGCGACCAGCCGCAGGACTCCGGCGATCACCCCGATTCCGTAGCCGAACAGCAGCCCTCCGACGGAGGCGACGCACACGGTCAACAGCCGTGCGGCGCCCGGGGGGACGGGCGCCGTCATGGCGACACCCCTGCGCCGCCGTCGACATGGTCGCAGGACGGGGCCAAGCCCATGGGATGCCCTTCTTCGAAGTGCCGTAGGCAGGGATGGGGCGAGGCCGGGTCAGGCCGCTGGGAATCCGCCGCCCACGCGGATGACCGACCCCGGACGCCGCGCCGAGGCGATCACCGGCTTCGCAATCCGGGAGCAGACTACCGGCGTCACCGGCCGACCCGGCGCAACCCGGACACCCCCCGACGCACCGTCAGAAACGGCTTACGGTCGGATCAATGCGAGGACCTCGTCCCGGAGGTGTTCCATGGTCTCCTGGTCGTGCGCCTCCACGTTGACCCGAAGGACCGGTTCGGTGTTCGAGGGGCGCAGGTTGAACCGAATTCCGCCCGGCAGGCCGACCGTCAGACCGTCGAGCCGGTCCGTGGTCACCCCGGCCCGGTGCCGGTATCGCTCCTCCACCTCCCGGATCGTGGCCGCGACGTCGGCGACGACGCAGTTGAGTTCGCCGGACAGCGCGAACCGGCTGTGCGCGGCGATCACGGCGGACAGCGGCCGGTCCTGTCCACCGAGGGCGGCCAGCACGTGGAGCGCGGCGAGCATGCCGCTGTCGGCACGCCAGAAGTCCCTGAAGAAGTAGTGTCCGGAGTGTTCTCCGCCGAACACCGCGTCGTGCTGCGCCATGAGCGCCTTGACGTGGGAGTGCCCCACGCGGGACCGGAACGGGCGTCCGCCGTGGCGGCGGATGCTCCGCACCGTGGCCTCGGCGGTGATCAGGTTGTACACGACGGCCGAGCCGGGGTGCCGTGCCAGCTCCCGGCCTGCGATCAGGCTGATGACGGCGGACGGTGAGATCGGCTGACCGCCTTCGTCGACGAAGAAGCAGCGGTCGGCGTCACCGTCGAAGGCGAGCCCGATGTCGGCCCCCTGCCTGCGGACCTCGGCCTGGAGGTCGACGAGGTTCCTGGGGTCGATGGGGTTGGCCTCGTGGTGGGGGAACGTGCCGTCGAGTTCGAAGTAGAGCGGGACGAGGTCGACGGGCAGGCCCGCGAAGACCTCCGGGGCGGTCAGGCCGGCCATGCCGTTGCCCGCGTCGGCGACGACCTTGAGGGGCCGGATCCCGGTGAGGTCGACGAGCTGACGCAGGTGTGCCGCGTACTCCTGGAGGAGTGGTCTTTCCGTACGGGCGCCGCGGGACGCGGCGGGTGTGGCGCGTTCCCCCGCCACGAGCCAGTCGCGGATCCGGCCGAGGCCCGTGTTCTCCCCGAGGGGGGCCGCGCCGCTCAGGCACAGCTTGATGCCGTTGTCCTTCGCGGGGTTGTGGCTGGCGGTGATCATGGCGCCGGGAAGTCCGAGCGATCCACTGGCGTAGTAGAGGTAGTCGGTGGAGCCGAGCCCGGCGTCGATGACGTCGGCACCGGCCCGGCGGGCGCCGTCGCTGAACGCCCGCACCAGCATGGCGGAGGACGGGCGCATGTCTCTGGCCACCACCACCTGCGGGGCGTTGGTGAACCGGATGAACAGGCCGCCGATGCGTTCCGCGACCTCGCCGTCGAGTTCGGCGGGGACTTCCCCGCGGATGTCGTAGGCCTTGACCAGCCGCGCGTAGTCGGACACGGTCACCCCTTCACGAGGCCGAGGTCGGGGCTGCGGACGCCGACTGCCGACGGCGTGCCACGGCCACCCGGTAGCCGTCCAGGGTGTCCGCGACCATCTTCCGGCTGCTGAACTCCCGTTCCGCCGTGGTGCTCGCGTTGGCCGCCAGCTCGGCGGCCAACGCCTCGTCGGTGAGCACCCGCAGTATCCCTGCGGCCAGTGCGGGCGGGTCGGCCGCCGGCACGAGCAGGCCGTCGACGCCGTCGGTGATGACGTCGCTGATGCCGATGACGCGGGTGCCGACGACGGGCTTGCCGGCGCGCATCGCCTCGACCACGCTGAACGGCAGTCCCTCCGCCAGGGAGGGCTGGACCACCAGATCCGCCGCGGCGTAGACGGCAGGCATCGCCTCGGCGCCGAAGTCCTGGCGGAGAGTGACCAGTTCTGCCACACCCTCGTGTTCGAGCCGGCCCCACACGCTCTTCTCGTACGCGTAGTCCGAGACCCTCCCCGCCAGGAGCACCCGTACCTCGGGCAACTCCGCCGCGACCAGGGGCAGTGCCGCGGCCAGGTCGAGCTGGGCCTTGCGGGCGGACATCCGGCCCGGGAGGACGATCAGCCGCTGGTCGGGGGTGACGCCGAGTTCGGTGCGCAGTGCGGAGCGCAGGTTCCGGGCCACGTCGTCCGGTGGCGCGTCGGGAACGCCGTTGTGGACGAGCCTGATGCGGTCGGCGGGGGCGCCGAAGCGGGCGGCGCGCTCGGCGAAGAAGCGGCTGGGGACGAAGTGCATGTCGACGGGGAGGGTCTGGTACGACAGGCGGCACCGGCCGCGGCCGAACCGCTCCAGGTCGGGGTTCTGCTCGTGCAGCGAGCACACCAGTGCGGCGTCCGTTTCGAGCGCCACGATGCTCGCGAGGATGAGCGTCTCATGGCTGTTGGCGTGGACGACGTCGAAGCTCTCGCCCTGGAGCACGGCCCCCAGTTCGTCGAGGACGGAGTACTGCATCTGTCGCCATCTCACCTTGTCCCGGGCGTCCACGCGGTCCGCGAAGTCGCGCAGCCGCACGACCCGCCCCGCGTCCTCCTCGCGCTCCCCGGGCAGGTCGTCCAGCCATGACCCGTCGGTCGCGATGACGACGTCGTGGCCGTCGGCCACCAGCCCTTCGCACAACAGCCGCGCATAGGTCTCGGCCCCGCCGTGCAGGGGCTCGTAACTGGAGGTCAGCATCAGGACTTTCATCGGTCCGCCCTTTCGGTGAGCCAGGGAATGAGCCCACGGCCGGCGTCCTCGCCGGCCTCGCGCAGCGAATCGGGAGTGCCCACGTCCCGCCAGTAGCCGGTGAGCCGGTGCGCCCCCACGCGTTCGCCGGCGGCCATCAGTGCGGGGGCGAGCTCCCTGGCGTAGTCGTAGACGACGCCTTCGGGGATGTGCGCGATGATGCGGGGGTCCAGGCAGTACACGCCGGCGCTGATCCAGTGCGTCTCGTCGTCGGGGACGTCGGGCTTCTCCCGGGCGCCGCGGATCCGACCATCGGGGTCGATGTCCAGCACGCCGTAGCGGCGGGCCTGCCGGATCCGCGTACAGGCGAACGTCAGGGCGTACCCACCGCGCGTGTGCGCGTCGACGAGCCGTTGGAGCGGCTCGCCCATGATGACGTCGCAGGACGTGACGAGCACGGCGTCGAAGGCGGCGAGTTCCTCGTGGAACAGCCGCAGTGCCCCGGCGGGCCCGGTGAGGCGGGGCTCGGTCCGGGCGTGGACGGGCACCTTCACCGTGGTGCCGTCGAGGAAGCGAAGGACCTGCTCGGCCTGGTAGTGCAGATTGAGGTAGACGTCCGTGACGTCGGTCTCGGCGCACCGGTCCAGCAGGTGTCCCAGCAGCGGCCTGCCCGCCAGGGGCAGGAGCGGCTTGGGCGTCTGGGCGGTGAGTGCTCCCATCCGGCTGCCGCGCCCGGCTGCCAGGATCATCCCCGCCAGCCTCATCCCGTCTGCCCCGTCTGCCCCGTCTGCCCCGTCTGACCGGTCTGACCGGTCTGCCCCGCCTCGGGCGAGGCCTCCGTCGGCAGGGGGCGTGCGGCCAGCCAGGACACGACGGAGTCGACCCCGTCCTCCAGCGTCGTCCGGGCGGTCCAGCCCAGTTGGGCCTGGGCGCGGGAGGGATCCAGGCACCCCCTGCGCACTTCTCCCGCCAGCGGCGGCCCGAAGCGGGGCGGCAGCGAACGGCCGGTCCGCTTCTCGACCGCCTGGTGGATGTCCAGGACCGAACTCTCCCCGCCCTTACCGATGTTGATCAGACCGTGCCCCTGGTCCATGGCCCGCACGAACGCATCGGCCACATCGCTCACATGCACGTAGTCGCGCGTCTGCAGGCCGTCCCCGTTGATGACACAGGTCTGCCCGGAGAGCATGCGCTGCGCGAAGATGGAGACGACTCCCGCCTCACCGAACGGGGTCTGGCGGGGGCCGAAGACGTTGCCGAGGGCGAGCGCGACGTAGTCCAGGCCGTAGGTCTCGTGGTAGAGGCGCAGGTAGTCGACGGCGACGGACTTGGTCAGTCCGTAGAAGGAGCTGGGCACCCGGCCCGCGGACTCCTTGATGGGCACCCCGTCCTCACCGGCGGGCCCGTAGATCGTCCCACCGCTGGAGGCGAACACGACCTTGCGGCTGCGGCTGCGCCGCGCCGCTTCGAGCATCCGGACCAGGCCGATGACGTTGACCTGGGCGTCCAGCAGGGGATCCCGCATCGACACCTTCACGCTGAACTGCGCGGCCAGCAGCAGCAGCACCTCGGGCGCGAAGTCCTCCACCGCGGCCGCGGTGGATTCGTCGACCACGTCGGCCGTGAGAATGCTCAACTCGGGCCAGCGGGCCTCGCTCTCGGCGAGATTGGCCCGATCGCCCGTGGAGAAGTCGTCCACCACCAGGACGCGGTGTCCCTGGGCGCACAACCGGTCGACGATGTGCGAGCCGATGAACCCGCCGCCACCCGTGACGACAACCTTGCTCATGCCTTGGTCCCCTCTCGTGGTTCGCGAATGTGTGTCACACCCGGAGCGGCCTGGCCACGCGGCGGATCCGCGTGGCCACGCCGCAGCCGGACGTCGTCCTGGAGGATGCGCGGGCCGTCGGCTGCCGGGGACACGACCAGGAGCGCCGCGGTGGCGGCGGCCGTGTCCCCGGTCCGCACGACACGGTCGAGGAAGTGGCCGGGGCGCAACGCCCGAGTGGCCGTGAGTTCCTGCCCCGATGTCTTTTCCGATTTCCGGCCCTCCAGGCCCTTACGCGGCGCCCTTCTTGATGCGGTATCCGACCGCCGTCACGGGGTTGTCGACGAACATGCGGTGAACCGCCGTGTCGTCGAATCCGATGGAGAGAATGTTCTGCCGCTGCTGCTCATAACCGCTCGAACCCGCCGCCACGGCCCCGTCGTCACGCAGCCACAGCGGATTGTGGTCACTCCGGGTCAGTGGTTCCTGGGCCATCGTGGCGACCTCGGTGTGGTCGGTCAGCGCGATGAGGCGGTCCACGCCCAGGTATTCGACGGTGCGCCGGCAGATTTCGAGGTCGACGTGGTACCCGTCGAAGTTGATGCACGGGTACAGGAGGGACTCGCGTGCGGAGCGCAGCATTTCGGCCGGAACGGGGCCGAGCAGTTCCCGGAGGTCGGTCTTGTCCCAGTCGGGATCGAGCACCCGCCGCAGTTCGACTTCGCGGTCGACCCGTTCCTGCGGCGTGCGCCAGGAATGCGTGAAGTTCCGCGGGGTGTCGTTGTACAGATGGTCGGTCAGGACCAGGTACGGGGAGGAGTCGTAGCGGCTGTGCAGGAATTCGAGCACTTCCCGCAGTCGGACGGCACTGCGCTCGGGCGCCTCCCGGTGGAAGTGCCCCACGGCGATCCGGAGCCCCTGCTCGTAGAAGCTGGTGAGCAGGTCGGCGAAGGTGGGGCCGGCGTCGATGCGCTCGTCCAGGGCCATGGCGTCGGGCGCCATCACGATGTAGCGCAGGCCGAGCGGGCCGAGGGACGCGATGACGTCCCACTCCTTCGCCGACGGGAACCACCGTCCGGCCCGCGGTATCCCTCCTTGCGGCCCGAGCAGCGGGCCCTCGATCGCGAAACCGGCGATGTTGGGAACCGCGTTCGCCTGTTCGAGCCGGTGGTACTCCTGGAGGACCTCCACCAGGCGGGGGAGATTCTCCCGGCGCAGGTAGACGGTCGGCAGAATTCCGTACTCACGGGATTCCGCAGCCTTCTGGACCTCGGGGAGGTCCTCGGGCGAGATGGTCGAGAAATCGAAGTCGTCGATTCCGTGGAAGTGGTAGAGAAGGGCCTTCACTTTTACCCTCGTTCCGTCTCGGACTATTCCTTGGACGGTTGGATTGGGTGCCGTCTCGACAGATACGGCTATCGACTTCCTGAGGCTTTTCTCATTGTCACGATCGACCTCACGAGTCGTCGCCGGGAGCAGCACGTCCTGCTGCAAACTCCGTGGACTGGCCTGCGGATAGCACGGCAGCGCCAAAAGAACGGAGACTGTACGTACAAGCATCCGTCGCCCGAGGGATGTTGAAAACCAAATCCTCGACAGTGTCCTGAAAGTCACTGCGGCCTGGCGCACCTTGGTGCCTTGACAGTGGTCGTACAATTCGGGGTAAGTATGTGGTGATTATGTGCTGGCGAAGACGGGCGGCACGGTTTTCGCCCGAACGCTGTTACGGGTGTTGCCATTGTTCCTCCCCGCCGGATCATGCTTTTCGTGGCCGGGATGACCGGTGGTCCCGCCCTTCACCGGCAGATTCCGGAACCCGCCTGGTCAGCACCCGTAACAGCCCGTCCGCGGTCAGTGCGTGAGGAGCCGGCGGAGGAAGACGTCCGAGGCGTGGTTGGTGTCGCCGGGGATCAGGGTGCCGTCCTCGGAGGTGAACAGCACGGCGCTGCCGGAGGCGTCGGTGTACGGGTTGTCCGAGGTGCCGGTGCTCGCCGTGCCGTCCTCGGCCGCGCCGGCGAGTTCGACGGCTCCGGTGGCGAGGTCGCGGCGGAACACGTTCTGCCGCCCGCCGTCGACGCCGGGGACGAGGTTGCCGGCGTCGGAGACGAAGTAGACCCAGCGGTCGTCGTAGGACATGGTGCCGCGACCGGCGGAGCCGACCGTGGTGGTGCCGGGCAGCGGGGTGGTCACCCTGGCCACGGTGCCGGTGCGCAGGTCGCGGGTGTAGAGCTCCTGGTGGCGGTTGAGGATCGGCCCGCCGGGCGCGTCGAGGGTGTAGACGGCGTACTGCCCGTCGGGGCTGAGGGTGGCGTCCAGGCCGGTGTTGGCGAGCTGGCCGGCGGGGTCGGTGCTCGCGCCGCTGATCACCCCGGTGTGCTGGTCGAACACGTAGAAGGGGTAGGAGGCGTGCCCGAGGATCGCGGGGGAGTCGCCGTGGTCCGCGTGGTCCGCGTGGTCCGCGTGGTCCGCGTGGTCCGCGTGGTCCCCAGGGGCTGCGGGGGCTGCGGGGGTCTGGGTGGGAGCCGGGAGCAGGTTGTACGCGCGGGACTTGAAGCCGATGACGCGGCCGTCGGCGCTGATCGAGGGCAGGTAGGAGTCGCCGTTGCCCGGCTTGCCGTTCACCCCGAGGGTGACCAGGCGGGTGGTGCCCTCCCGGCGGTCGGTGACGTAGATGTTCTCCTTGCTGAACGTGCCGACCGGCGCGAGGTCGGTCCGGGAGGAGGAGAAGGCCACGAAGCGGCCGTCCCAACTGGCCACCGCGTCACGGGAGATGCGGCCGTCCTGGCCGGTGGCGGCCGGGTCGCCGGCGGTGATCAGCTCGGTGACGCCGTCCCGGAGGTCGCGGAGGTAGACCTCCCCGCCGCTGTTGGCCTTGTGGCCGGGCAGCACGTTGGTGGCCTTGGTGTTGAACGTGACGAAGCGGCCGTCGCCGCTGATCGATGCCTGGGTGGTGGGGGCGTCGAGCTGGGCGCCGTCCGCGCCGACGCTGACGCGTTGGGTGCGGCCGGTGTGCAGGTCCCGGACGAAGACGTCCGTCGCCCCGTTGGTGTCGCCGGGCACCAGGTTGGTCGCGTCCGAGGAGAACAGGGCGTAGCGGCCGTCGGCGCTCAGCCCGAGGGCGGCGGACGCGCCGTCCGGCTGCGCGCCGTCGAGGCCTACGCTCACCCGGGTGATCCCGCCCGTGCGCGGATGCGCTTCGGCCGCTGGTGCGGCGAGGCCGGCCAGCACGGCGGCGAGCAGGGCGCAGCCGCCGCGCAGCAGCCCGCGCCGGGGGTGTGTGGTGGTCATGAGGTGGGTCCTCCCCTTGGTGAGTGACGACGGCGCGGGCGGCGCCACCCTGGTGGGTGGCACCGCCCGCGCAACTGGCTGGGGAGAGCCAAACGCCCAGCGGACCGGAGGTCAACGGGCCCGCTTCCGCACTGGCAGATTCTCGCCAACTGACCGAGGGGGAAGGGAGGTTGGATACTGCCGGATGGTCAGTCGACCGCCCAGACCTGGAGGGGTGATCCGGTGTCGGGCTGCTGGGTGGTCCGGGCGCCGTCGGCGGTGGACGCGGTGGTGAGGAGCAGGCCGCTCTTCTGGGAGGTGATCCGGTAGCCGCCGGCGGCGGGGGTGAGCTGCCAGCGCTGGTTGCCGCCGCCGGTGCAGGCCCACTGGATCACCTTGGCGCCGGCGGAGGTGGAGCCGCCGTCGACGTCCATGCACAGGTGCGACTCGCCGTTGGCGATCTGGTAGCTGCCGTCCGCCTGCCGGGTGAGCACCCAGGTCTGGTTCGGGCCGCCGTTGGGGGCCCAGGTGACCAGTTGGGTGCCCTGGGCGGTGGAGTGGCCGGGGTCGTCGAGGGCCTTGCCGGCGGTGGTCAGGGTGTGGGTGCCGTCCAGCGGGGGGTTGGGCACGGTGCCGGTGGCGGTCAGGGTGAGGGTCTGCTCGCCGGGGCCGCGGGTGCCACCGACGGGGTTGCCGGTGGTGTCGGCCCAACTGCGGGTGGGGGTGGTCTCGGTGGACCGGCTGTTGGTGGAGGAGAGGCCGAGGACGAGTCCGCTGTAGCGGTTGACCAGCTTGAACGCGCCGGTGGCGGTTCCGTCGGCGGACTTCCCGGGGATCACGAACCACTGCTGGCCGACGGTGGGCCCGCCCGGGCCGGCGGCGGTGGCGGTGGGGCGGGCGCCCCAGGCGCGGCCGGCGGTGGCGGTGGAGTCGACGCCGAGCAGGCGGCCGGTGGCGGCGTTGGCGATCCGGTAGGAGCCGTCGCCGTTGGCGGTGAAGCTCCAGGCCTCCAGGGCGGAGCCGGTGCCGGCGGCCAGCGAGGTGGTGGCGGGGCCGCCGGCGACCTGGGCGAGGACCCGGCCGTCGGCGTTGCCGATCCGGTAGGTCTTGCCGGGGTCGACGGGGGGAGCGGCGGGCGCGGTGCCGTCGATCGTCACGTCCACGTACTCGCCGGACGCGCCGTTGGAGCAGCCGAAGGCGCAGTACGAGCGGAAGGTCTTGCCGACGATCGTGGTGTTGGTGCGGTTCGCGCTGTCGAGGAACCAGCGGTACCAGGACGCGGTGTGGTAGCCGCCGGTGTCGCCGATCGGCACCCACTTCTGGCTGGCGAGGTCGGTGGTGGCGTAGTACTGCTGGGGCGCGGAGCCGCTCTGGTCGACGGCCTGCGGTTCGGCGATGTACAGCCCGAGGTAGGCGTTGTAGGTGATGTCCATGACGAACAGCGGTGAGGTGGGGGGCATCGTGCCGGCCGCGACCTGCTGGGCCACGGTGCCGGTGTTCGCCGGGTCGTACTCGTCGGCGACCGGGGTGTAGCCGGTGGGGTGGGCGGAGTCGGCGGGCACCAGGTTGCTCTCCTGGCCGCCGGTGCCGGGCTGCGACCACGCGCCGTCGTACCACTTCTGCCACGAGTCGGGTGCCATCTTGGCGGCGATCGGGGCGCGGGCGACGTGCTCGTGGAAGGCCTTCCAGCTGCCGCCCTTGTCGACGATCCGCGAGCCGTAGTAGACGTAGAAGTAGCCCGAGGCGGTGTCGACGAACAGGCGTTGGTCGCCGTCACCGTAGTCGAAGGTCTGGTTCGGGAAGGCCGCGGTGTCGCCCCGCTGGGTGCTGTACGGCGAGGTGATGGCGTGGTCCTTGATGGTCCACGTCCGGCCCTGGTCGCTGGAGACGGCGTAGTCGATGGCGTCGAAGTGGAGGCCGTCGCCGAAGGGTTGCGGGGTGAACTCGTTGTGCACCAGCCCGTACCAGTCGCCGGTGTCCGGGTCGACCCAGATGCCGGAGAGGTCGCAGTAGTTCTTCTGGGCGTAGCCCGACCCGGCGGGCGCGGAGGTCGAGGTCAGGCCGGTGGGGCTGTTGTTGCAGCGCCAGGTGGTGTCGTTGTTGCGGTCCTGGGGGTTGGCGGGGTTGACGGCGTTGCTGAGTGCGCTGGACCGGGTGGCGGAGTCGAAGTCCTTGCCGGTGAAGAAGTCCCAGTACCGCGGGTCGTTCGCGCCGTAGAGCGCGGCGGACTGCTGGAAGTAGAAGGTGCCGTCCTTGTCGGTGTACGGGACGGCGGGGGTGTCGGTGGGGTGGGCGTAGCCGACCGGCTTGCCGACGCTCACGGTGTACGGGGCGGTTGACGGGCCGCCGGCCGGGGCGGCTGACGGTTCGGGGGCGGCCGACGCGGCCGGGGCGAGGCCCGCGCTCAGCGCCAGGAGCGCGGGGGCGAGGACGGCGGCGAGTGCTCTGCGGGGTGGGGCGGACACGAGGTCTCCTTCGGTGCTGCACCGTCGGGGCGGGGGTGGGCGGTGCTGCTCGGGCCCGCCGGTCGTCGTTGGGGGCGCGACCGCCGAGCCCGGCGATGGCATGCAGTATCCGGCCTTCTTGCGCGCAACTGTCAACACCTCTGAGCAACAAATTGCGCAGACGGGTTCCATGGAGTGCTTGAAGATGCTTGAATCTGGCCAGAAAGAAGCAGGTATCAGCAACAATCAAGTGGAGGTGGCCGATGGCGACCCATGTCGAGGCCGAGATCGCCAGCCAGCCGGACTGCTGGCGCCGCGCGGCGGAAGTCGCCGCGGCGGAGTGCACGGCGCTGCCGGAGGCCGGTGAACGGGTCGCGGTGATCGGCTGCGGGACGTCGCTGTTCATGGGCCAGGCGTACGCCGCCATGCGGGAGTCGAGCGGACAGGGCGTCACGGACGCCTTCGCCGCCTCCGAGTTCCCGGGCGTCCGCTCGTACGACCGCGTGATCGCGCTGACCCGCTCCGGCACCACGACCGAGGTCCTGGCCCTGCTGGAGCGGGTGCGCGGAAAGGTCCGCACCGCGGCCGTCACCGCAGACCCGCGGACCCCGGTGATGACCGCGGCCGACGACATCGCCGTGCTGGACTTCGCCGACGAGCGGTCCGTGGTGCAGACCAGGTTCGCCACCACGGCGCTCACCCTGCTGCGGGCCCACCTGGGCCTGCACACCGAGGCGGTGGAGGCCGACGGCCGGGCGGCCCTGGCGGAGCCGCTGCCCGAAGGCCTGGTGGACTGCACCCAGTTCACCTTCCTCGGCACCGGCTGGACGGTCGGCCTGGCGAACGAGGCCGGCCTCAAACTGCGCGAGGCCGCGCTCGCCTGGAGCGAGGCGTACCCGGCGATGGAGTACCGGCACGGCCCGATCAGCATCGCCGCGCCGTCCACCGCCACCTGGATGCTGGGCGCCGCACCGGTGGGCCTGGCCGAGCAGGTCCGGGGCACCGGCGCCCGCTGGATCGAGGGCCGGCTCGACCCGCTCGCGGAACTGGTGCGCGTGCACCGGCTGGCCGCCGCGCTGGCCGCCGCGAAGGGCCTGGACCCGGACCGGCCGCGCAACCTGACCCGGTCCGTGGTGCTCGCCGACTCATGACCGACCAGCCTCGGCTCACGACCGACCAGCCTCGGCTCATGACCGACCAGCCTCGGTTCACGACCGACCAGCCTCGGTTCACGACCGACCGACCTCGGCCCACGACCGACCGGCGTCAGCCCGTGCCCGACCGGCGTCAGCCCATGACCGGGCAGCGCCTGGTCGTCGCCGTGGATGTCGGCGGCACCGGCATCAAGGCCGCCCTGCTGGACCGGGAGGCGGCCGTCCGGCACGAGGCGTGGCGCGCCACCGGGCGCGAACGGGGCCCGGAGGCCGTCGTGGCCACCGTCGTCGACCTGGTCGCGGACGTGCGGCGGGAGGCCGGGCGGCAGGGCGCGGAGGTCGACGCCGTCGGCCTGGCCGTTCCCGGCATCGTCGACGAGGCCACGGGGACGGGCGTCTACTCCGCCACGATCGGCTGGCGGGACGTCCCGTTCCGGAAGCTCGTCGCCGAGCGCACCGGCCTGCCCGTGGCCGTCACCCACGACGTGCGCGCCGGCGGCGTGGCCGAGGCCCGGCTCGGAGCCGGGCGCGGCGAGGAGCGCTTCCTGTTCGTCCCGGTCGGCACGAGCATCGCCGCCGCCGTCATGACCGGCGGCCGCGCCCTGCCCGGCGCGCACCACCGGGCCGGGGAGATCGGCCACCTCGTGGTGCGCCCGGGCGGGGAACCGTGCGCCTGCGGGGCCCGGGGCTGCGCCGAGACCTACGCCTCGGCGGCCGCCGTGGCGCGGCGCTACACCGAGGCCACCGGCCGGCCGGCCCTCGCACCGGAGGTGGCGCGGCTGGCCGCGGAGGGGGACGGGGCGGCCGGCGCCGTCTGGCAGGAGGCGGTCGACGCCCTGGCCGACGCCCTGCTGACGGCCGTCTTGGTGCTGGACCCGCCGCTGGTCGTGCTGGGTGGGGGCCTCGCCGAGTCCGGCGACCTGCTGCTCGCCCCGCTGGCCGCCGCGCTGGCCGCCCGCGCCCGGATCCAGGTCGCGCCGCGCCTGGTGCCCGCCGCGCTCGGGGACCGGGCCGGCTGCCTGGGCGCCGGCCTGCGCGCCCTGGACGCGGCGGCCGGCCGCGCGGCCCCGGAAGGGAGCCCGGCGCCGTGATCGTCACCGTGACCCCGAACCCCGCCCTGGACATCACCTACGGCGTGCCGGCGCTGCGCCCGCACACCAGCCACCGGGTGGCCTCCGTCCACGAACAGGCTGGCGGCAAGGGCGTGAACGTGGCCCGGGTGCTGCACGGCCTCGGTCGGCGCACCACGGCCGTCCTGCCGCTCGGCGGGTCCACCGGTGCGGTGCTGCGGGCCGACCTCGACCGGGCCGGCATCGCCTGCCTGGGCGTCCCGCTCGCCGCCGGCACGTCGACCCGGCGCACCGTCGCCGTGGTCGACGCCGTCGACGCCACCGTGCTGAACGAGCCCGGACCGGAGCTCTCCGCCGAGGACTGGACGGCCCTGCGCACCGCCGTCCGCGGCCTGCTCCCCACCGCCCGGGCCCTGGTGCTCGCCGGGAGCCTGCCGCCGGGCCTGCCGGGCGACGCCTACGCGGACCTGGTCCGCCTCGCCCACGAGTACGGCGTGCCGGTCGTCCTGGACGCCGACGGCGCCGCGCTCACCGGGGCACTGGCGGCCGGGCCCACGGCCGTCAAGCCGAACGCGGTCGAACTGCGCAGCGCCACCGGCATCGCCGACCCGCTCCGCGCGGCACACGCCCTCGTCGACGCCGGCGCCCGGGCGGTGGTCGCCTCGCTCGGCCCCGACGGGCTCCTCGCCGTCACCCCGGACGGCAGCTGGCGGGCCCGGCTGCCCCCGGAGGCCGTCGTGCGGGGGAACCCGACCGGCGCGGGGGACGCGGCCGTCGCGGCGCTGGCAGCGGCCCTCGCCGACCGCACGCCGTGGCCGGCGGCGCTGGCCCACGCGGTGGCCCTGTCGGCCGCCGCCGTCCAGGCCCCGTACGCCGGCCGGTTCGACCCGCAGGCCTACCGCGGCCACCTCCCGCTGGTCCGGGTCACCCCGGCCACGCCCTTCGCCGGCTCAGCTCCTTCCGACTGAACAGCCCCACCCGACAGGAGAGTTCATGCCCCTGGCAGCCACCGGCGGCCTCGTCGCCCGGGCCGCGGCCCGGCACGGCGCCGTCGCCGCCTTCAACGTCATCACCCTGGAGCACGTCGAGGCCGTCGTCTCCGCCGCCGAGACCGCCGGCACCGCGGTGATCCTCCAGGTGAGCGAGAACGCGGTGCGGTTCCACGGCGGGCGGCTGGCCCCGCTCGCCGCGGCCGCCGTGCGCTGCGCCGAGCCGAGCACCGTCCCGGTGGCGCTGCACCTGGACCACGTGAAGACCGGCGTCCTGCTCCGCCAGGCCGCCGAATGCGGGTTCAGCTCGGTGATGTACGACGCCGCGCACCTGCCCTACGCGGAGAACGTCGCCGCCACCCGCGAGGCCGCCGTCTGGGCGCACGGCGCCGGGCTCTGGCTGGAGGCCGAACTCGGCGAGGTCGGCGGCAAGGACGGCCGGGGGCCGCTGGACGCCCACGCGCCGGGGGCCCGCACCGACCCCGCAGAGGCGCGGCGCTTCGTCGAGGAGACCGGTGTGGACGCCCTCGCCGTCGCCGTCGGCAGCTCCCACGCGATGACCTCCCGCGACGCCAGGCTCGACCACGGCCTGCTCGCCGCCCTGCACGCGGCCCTCGACGTCCCGCTCGTCCTGCACGGCTCCTCCGGAGTCCCCGACGACGAGCTGCGCCGCGCCGTCCACGGCGGCATAGCCAAGGTCAACATCGGCACCGCCCTGAGCATCGCCATGACGACCGCCGTCCGGTCCCACCTGGCGGCGGACGAGCGGGGCGTCGACCCCCGCGCGTACCTGGCCGCGGGCCGCGGGGCGATCACCGAGGCCGTCGGCCGGCTCCTGCCCGTCGTCGCGGGCGCCGCCGGATGACCGCGCCCAGGGCGACCGAGCCCCGGCCGACACCGTCCCCCGAACCACCCCCTCAAGGACCACTCATGCTCCAGATCTCCCGGACCGGGTTCACGCTCGACGGGCGCCCCCTGCGCCTGCTCTCCGGCGCCCTGCACTACTTCCGCAGCCTGCCCGGGCAGTGGCCGCGCCACCTGCGGATGCTGCGGGCGATGGGGCTCAACACCGTGGAGACGTACGTCCCCTGGAACCTGCACGAGCCCCGCCCCGGCACGTACGACTTCACCGGCATCGCCGACCTGGAGGCCTTCCTGCGGGCCGCCGCGGACGCCGGACTGCACGCGATCGTCCGCCCGAGCCCCTACATCTGCGCCGAATGGGAGAACGGCGGCCTGCCCTGGTGGCTCCTGGCCGAACCGGGCACGGCGGGCCGAGGCCTGCCGCTGCGCACCGGCGACCCGCGCTTCCTGGCCCACGTCGACCGCTGGTACGACACGCTGATCCCGATCCTGGCGGCGCACCAGACCACCCGCGGCGGAAACGTCCTGATGGTCCAGATCGAGAACGAGTACGGCTCCTACGGCACCGACCGGGCCTACCTCGCCCACCTCGCCGACGGCCTGCGCGCCCGCGGCATCGACGTCCCGCTCTGCACCTCCGACGGGCCGGAGGACTTCTTCCTCACCGGCGGCGCCCTTCCCGGCCACCTCGCCACCGTCAACTTCGGCAGCCGCGCCACCGAGGCCTTCGCCGAGCTGCGCCGCCACCGCCCCCAGGACCCGCCGATGTGCATGGAGTTCTGGAACGGCTGGTTCGACCACTGGGGAGAGCCGCACACCACCCGCCCGGCCGAGGACGCCGCCGAGGCCCTGCGCGAGATCCTGGCGGCCGGGGCCTCCGTCAACCTCTACATGGCCCACGGCGGCACCAACTTCGGCACCTGGGCCGGCGCCAACACCGCCGACCCGCGCACCGGCCGGGGCTACCAGCCGACCGTCACCTCCTACGACTACGACGCCCCGCTGGACGAACGAGGCGCCCCCACGGCCAAGTTCCGGGCCTTCCGCGAGGTCCTGGCGGCGTACGCGGACGGCCCGGTGCCGGAGCCCGAGGAGCTCCCGGCCACACTGCCGGCGTGCCGGGTGGAGCTCGACAGGTCCCTGCCGCTGGCGGACGTGGTGGACCACCTGTCCACCGGCGAGGTCCGCACCGCCGTCCCGCTCTCCTTCGAGGAACTCGGCCTCCCGCACGGCCTCGTCCGCTACCGGACCACCATCCCCGGCCCGCGCACGGCGTACCCGCTGACCGTCGAGGGGCTCGCCGACCGGGCGCACGTCCGCGTCGACGGCACCCACCTCGCCACCCTGGAACGCGACGTCGAGCACGAGCCCCTGCTCCTCCCGGTGCCCGGCGCGGGTGCCCGGCTGGAACTGCTGGTCGAGTCGATGGGCCGGGTCAACTACGGCGCCGGGATCGGCGACCGCAAGGGGATCGCGGGGGCCCTGCACACCCAGCAGTACCTGCACGGGTGGACGGCCGACCCGATGCCGCTGGCCGACGGGACACCGGACCGGCTTCCCTGGGACGAGGCCGTCGCTCCGGCCGCCGGCCCCGGAGCGGCCTTCCACCGCGGCGCCTTCGAGGTCGGGGAGCCCGCCGACGGCTACCTGGCGCTGCCGGGCTGGGGCAAGGGCTACGTCTGGGTCAACGGCTTCCTGCTGGGCCGCTACTGGGACCGCGGACCGCAGTGCACGCTCTTCCTGCCCTGGCCGGTTCTGCGCAGCGGGACGAACGAGATCACCGTCCTCGAACTCGACCGCTCCGGCGAACCCGCCGTGCACCTGGTGGCCGGGCCCGACCTGGGCTGACGCTCCGCGCACCCGGCCCGTCGCCCGGCTCTCCGCCCGGTTCTCCGCGCGACGGGCCGTGTCGAAACCGAGACCGCTTCGTGCTCCGAAGCCCTAGGAACCTGCTCGATATTGAGCAATACTCATCCGAACTGCGCACCATAGAGCAGGGGGTGGTCCGATGGGCACGCGACCACCGACACCCGGACCGGGCCCGGACCAGGACCAGGATCCGGAGCCGGACCCGGCCCGGTGAGGAAGCCGCCGACGCGCGGCGGCACTCCCGGCCGGCCCCAGAACCTCCGGAACCCGGGCACCCTGCCGACCCCCACCGCACCCGCACCCCCACCCTCACCGCACCGCACCCTCACCGCACCGCACCCGCTCGCGCCGGCCGCCGTCCACCCGACACCGCGCCGCGACGGCCGAGGGCCAGTACACGTAAAGGACGAGATCCTCATGGCGAAGACACGAATCCGCACCCGCCTGCTGGCCGCCGCCGCCACGCTGCCGCTGCTCGCCGGCATCGCGGCCTGCGGATCGGGCGGTGACGGCGCCTCGGGCGGCGGAGGCTCCGCCGAGGTCACGTTCTGGGGCTGGGCGCCGGGCTACGAGGAGGCGGTGGCCCAGTACAACGCGGCCCACCCGGACGCCAAGGTCAAGTTCGAGAAGATCGTGTCGGGCAGCAAGGGCGGCTACGCCAAGATCTTCGCGGCCGTCAAGGCCGGCAACGCCCCCTGCCTGGCCCAGGTCGGCTACGAGTCGCTGCCCAGCTTCGTGGTGGAGGGCGCCGTCCAGGACGTCAGCGGCGAGGCCGGGCAGTACCAGTCGCAGTACGGGGACGGCGCCTGGAACGCGGTGAAGGTCGGCGGCCAGGTGTACGGCATCCCGGTCGACGTGGGCCCGATGGCGCTCTACTACCGCACCGACCTGTACGCCCAGTACGGCCTGAAGCCGCAGGCCACCTGGGAGGAGTTCGCCGCCGACGCCGCCAAGGTGCACGCCACCAACCCCAACGGGTACCTGAGCGTGTTCAACCCGGACGACCCGTGGTGGTTCGCCGGCATGTCCGCCCAGGCCGGCGGCAGTTGGTTCGGCACCGACAGCAAGGGCTGGAAGGTCTCGCTCGCGAGCGACCCGGCCACCACCAAGGTCGCGAAGTACTGGCAGGGCCTGATCGACCAGGGCCAGGTCAAGTCCGAGCAGGGCTTCAGCCCCGACCTCTACAAGGACCTCCAGGACGGCACGCTCGCCGCCTACCCCGGCCCGGTCTGGTTCTCCTCCATCCTCGAACAGAACGCGGCGCAGGCGTCCGGCAAGTGGGCGGTCGCCCCGATGCCGCAGTGGCAGGGCGGCGCCAAGTCGGTCGGCAACGACGGCGGTTCGTCCACCGCGGTGGTCAAGGGCTGCAAGAACACCGCCGCGGCGCTGCGCTTCGCCAACTGGATGAGCACGGACGCCGCCGCCGTCGGCACCCTCGTGGACAAGGCCGGCATCTACCCCGCCTCCACCAGCGGCACGTCGGCGCCGGCGCTGGCGAAGCCGAGCGCCTACTTCGGCAACCAGCCGATCTTCGACGTCTTCAAGCAGGCGACGGCGCAGGCCCCCAAGTGGAGCTGGGGCCCGACCATGACCCAGACCTCCAGCGACCTCACCGACGCCTTCGGCGCGGCCGTCGCCGCCCACGGCGACCTGACGGCGGCGCTGGGCACGGTGCAGAACAAGACCGTCGACGCGATGAAGTCCAAGGGGCTGACGGTCACCGCCGGCTGACCGGCTCGCCGGCGGACCCCGCACGGTCCGCCGGCCCGGGCGCGCCCGACACGTCCGACACGCCCGACACGCCCGAGGGACCGACCACCGCCCGCACGAGAGAGAACCCCAGATGAGCGCAGCAACCCCGGCGGTGCCGGGCCGCACCGCCCCGAAGGCCGCCACCGCACGACGGACGCCGTCCCGCAACCGCGCGGCCCTCGGCTTCCTGGCCCCCTTCGGCCTGCTGTTCACCGTCCTGTTCCTGCTGCCCATCGGGTACGCGCTCTGGCAGAGCCTGTACCGCGTGGAGCGCTCCGGCCTGGGCTTCGGCCCGGCCAGAACGGTCTTCGCGGGGCTCGACAACTACACCGCGGCCCTGGGCGACGGCTCGTTCCTCGCGGGCGTCGGCCGGGTGCTGCTCTTCGGCGTGGTCCAGGTCCCGGTGATGCTCGGACTGGCCCTCGGCCTCGCCCTGCTGATCGACGCCAAGGGCACCCGGCTGCGGAAGTTCTTCCGGCTCGCCTACTTCCTGCCGTACGCGATCCCGGGCGTCGTGGCCACCATCCTCTGGGCGTTCCTCTACCTGCCCGGGACCAGCCCGCTCGTCGCCGGGCTGAGGGACATCGGCATCGACGCCGACTTCCTCTCCTCCGGCACCGTCCTGTGGTCGATGGCCAACATCGTCACCTGGACCTGGACCGGCTACAACATGCTGGTCATCCTCTCCGCCCTCCAGGCCATCCCCAGCGAGCTCTACGAGGCCGCCGACCTCGACGGCGCCGGCCCCTGGCGGACCGCCTGGCACATCAAGATCCCGCTGGTGGCCCCCGCCCTGGTGCTGACCGGGATCTTCTCCATCATCGGCACCCTCCAGCTCTTCACCGAGCCGATGGTCCTGCACTCGCTGGCCTCGACCGTCTCCGCCGACTACACGCCCAACATGGCGGCGTACAACGCGGCGTTCGGCACCAACGACTACGGCAAGGCGGCGGCCATCGCCGTCCTGCTGGCCCTGGCCACCTGCGTCCTGTCCTTCACCTTCCTGCGCCTCTCGGTGCGCATCACCGGAAACCGGGTGACCGCATGAGCACCGCCGACCTCCGCCGCCGCCCCGAGACCGCCCGCCCGGCGCGCCGCCGCCCCGCCGGGCCCGCCCACCTGGGTGCCCCCGGCCGCCGGCCGCGCCCCAACGTCCTCGGCACGGCCGTCCTGTTCGTGCTCTCCGCCTACTTCCTGCTGCCCGCCTGGTGGCTGCTGGTGGCCTCCACCAAGAGCAGCAGCGACCTGTTCGGCAGCGGCGGCTTCTGGTTCTCCACCCTCCACCTCGGCGACAACCTGCACGACCTGGCCACCGCCAACAACGGGCTCTACTTCCGTTGGCTCCTCAACACCGTGCTGTACGCGGGTGTCGGCGCCGCGGCCGCCACCCTGCTCGCGGCGATGGCCGGTTACGCGCTCACCAAGTACCGGTTCCGGGGCCGCGAGGCGGTGTTCAACACGATCCTCGCCGCGGTGCTCGTCCCCGCGCCGCTCCTCGCCCTGCCGGTCTACCTGCTGCTGTCCAAGGCCCATCTGGTCAACACCGTCTGGGCGGTCCTGCTGCCCAGCATGGTCAGCCCGTTCGGCGTCTACCTCAGCCGGATCTACGCCGCCGCGTCCGTCCCGGACGAGATCCTGGAGGCCGCCCGGATGGACGGCGCGGGGGAGTTCCGGATCTTCTTCACGGTGGTCCTGCGGATCTTCTCGCCGGCGCTGGTGACCATCTTCCTGTTCCAGTTCACCACCATCTGGAACAACTTCTTCCTGCCGCTGGTCACGCTCTCCGACCAGAAGCTCTGGCCGGTCAACCTCGGCCTCTACTACTGGAACGGTCTGCGGGACCACACCCCGTACAACCTGGTCGTCACGGGCTCGCTGGTCTCGGTCGTCCCGCTGGTCGTGGCCTTCCTGCTGCTGCAGCGGTTCTGGCGCACCGACCTGACGGCGGGCGGCGTCAAGGCCTGAGGCAGAGCCGCCGGGCCTGAACCGGGGCCTCGGGGCGTGGCCGGTGGATCAGGCCGCGCCCCGGGGCCCGTCGGCGGTCAGGCCCGCCGGACCCGGACGCCGCAGCCGGTGACGGCCCGCTGCTGCGCGTCCGTCAGGCCGTCGTCCGTCACCAGGTCGTGGACGTCGGAGAGCGGGCAGATCCGGGCGAAGGTGACCTTGCCGACCTTGGTGCTGTCGGCCAGCACGACCGAGCGCGCGCTGCTGCGCAGGAACGCCCGGTCGGTCTGGGCCTCCATCTCGTCGTGCGTGGTGCAGCCCTCCTGCGCCGTCAGGCCGTCCACCCCGATGAAGGAGATGTCCAGGTGGTACTGCGAGAGCATCCGGTCGGCGGCCGGGCCGACCAGTTCGTAGCTGGCCGTGCGGGCGATGCCGCCGATCACCACGAGGCGCACCTCGGGGCGGACGATCAGGTCGGCGGCGATGTTCACCGCGTTGGTCACGACGGTGATGCCGGTGCGTTCGGCGAGCACCCGGGCGAGCTCGCTGGTGGTGGTGCCGCCGCTGAGGCCCACCACCGCTCCCTCCGGCACGAGTTCGGCCGCCGCCAGGGCGATCCGGCGCTTCTCCTCCCGCTGCTTCTCGCCGCGGTGGCGCAGCGGCAGTTCGAGGTTGACCGAGCCGGTCACCGCGCCGCCCCGGGTGCGGTGCAGCAGTCCCTGCTCGTGGAGCTCCTGGAGATCGCGGCGCACGGTCGCGGTCGAGACGTCCAGGAGTTCGGCGAGCGCGTGCACATCGGCGCTCCCCGCTTCGGTGACGTGCGAGAGGATCCGGGTGGCGCGATCAGCTTTGAGCATGACGCGATTCTAGCCCGGCCGGGAGCCAAAGCCCTGGGTGGCGCCGGGTCGGACTGATTTCGGCGAGCAGGTCGCAGGTCTGGTCGTCCGTTCGAATCTGACTATCATGGCTATGAAACAAGCAACTTCACTCAGTTCTGCGGCTGCCCGGAGCAGCGCCGGAGGTGACCGCGTGACAGCGGACCGCATGTCCCTGGCCGGCGCCCGGCTGGTCCTGCCCGGCGGCGTCGTCGAGGGCGGCCGCCTGGCCGTCGAGGGCGACCGGATCGCCGGCCTCGGAGGCGAGAG
>NZ_JBHXMU010000093.1:24015-27413 GCF_042720685.1 Kitasatospora sp. NPDC058492 | reverse complement strand
GGGTACCCCGGCGGCAAGCCGCCGGGCAGGACGCGCCTCCGCTTCGCTTCGGCGAAATTCCCGCGCAAGCGCGGGAATAGAATTCCGCAAGCGGAATTCAGAAGCGGACGGTAAACCCGCTTCGCGGGTTTACCCGGATTCCCGCAAGCGGGAATCCGATAGCTGGCCGGGAGGGGCGGGGTGCATCACGTGCGGCACTGTGTAGGGCCAGGAATCCTAAGCCACCCCCGACCTCCGACCCCCTGTCACCTCACAGTCGGTCAAGGCCGACGCCACCCGTCGAGCCCAGTGGACTCCGCTTCGCTCCGCCCACCCTGAACGCCCGTCACCACTCACTCCCACAGTCAACAACATCCGAGAAGATACCATCCCGGGGATGGTATCGTGCCCAAATGGCACCGCGCATCACCCTGGATCGGGAACCTTCAGCAAGCCTGATGCATCACAGTAATGCACTGTGTAGAGTCAGTGTTGCAGGCGCACCCACGGTTTTGAATCTCTTGCGGGCGTTGTGCAGTCAAGGAAATCCCCTCCGGCACTCCATGAAGGGACGGGGCAATGCCCATCGAGTTGCGTGACCACCAGATCGAGGCGGTCGACGCGATCATTCGCGCCCTGGACATCCCGCCGGGCGGGGTGATTCCGGCGAACGGGCTGCGCGCGCAGATTCACGCGGCCTGCGGGACCGGGAAGACGTACATCTGCGCGGCTGCCGCACGGCGACTCGTCCCGCGCGGGCGGGTGCTCGTGCTGGTTCCGACGCTGGCCCTGCTGGGGCAGACCATCAAAGCGTGGCGGGAAGTCGGGCACACGGGGCCGGCGGTCGCGGTGTGCGGGATGCAGGACGACGTCGAGCTGTGGTCGATGGACGTCCGGTGCACCACCAACCCGATCCGCCTGGCCATGTGGCACGGGAGCGGGCCGGTGACCATCTTCGCCACCTACTCCAGCCTGGGTGTGCTGGCGGAGGCTTTCGAGGGCGCCTACTGCAAGGCACTGGAATCGCTGGACCTGGCCGTGGTCGACGAGGCGCACCGGACGTCCGGGAGTCTGGGGAAGGCGTGGGCGGACATCCACCACCAGGCGGTGATCCCGGCCGCGCGGCGCCTGTACGCCACCGCGACCCCGCGGATCTGGCAGGAGCGGCCGGCACCCGCGTGGGAGCTGCGGGAGGGGGAGCGGCACGAGCGGTTGCCGCAGGAGATGGCCGCGTCCATGGACGACGAGGCGATCTTCGGGCCGGTGGCGTGGAAGCTGCCGCTGTCCGAGGCGGTGAAGCGGGGGCTTCTCGCCCGGTACCAGATCATCGTGGTCGAGCTCACCGACCCGGTCGTCACCCCCGAGCGCCTGATGAGCCCCGAGCGGCGCCAGGAGGAGATCCGTGGGCAGCGGCTCGGCGCGCTCCAGGCCGCCGTGCTCCACACCATGGCGCAGCACGGGTTGCAGACGATGATCACCTTCCACCATCGGATCATCGAGGCGCAGGCGTTCGCGGAGGGCCTGTCGGCCGTGGCGGGGAAGCTGCACGCTGGTGACCCCGAGTTCTACCCGGAGCGGGTCTGGGCGGACTGGCTTAAGGGCGAGCACGCCGGCGAGCGACGGGCTCGGGTGCTCGCCGAGTTCGGGCGCAGCGCGCGGCGGGCGGTGCTGGCGCAGTGTCGGGTGCTGGGTGAGGGCGTGGACATCAGGGCGGTGGACTCGGTGGCGCTGCTGGACCCGAAGGGTGCGCCGCACGACATCGTGCAGGCGATCGGACGGGCGCTGCGGCAGCAGCCCGGTCAGGGGAAGCTGGCGTCGTTGATCGTGCCGGTGTTCCTTGAGGAGGGCGAGGCACCGCAGGACATGTTCACCTCTGGGAGTTACCGGCCTTTGGTGAGTGTGCTTCAGGCGCTTCGGGCTCATGATGAGGAGGCCGTGGAATTGCTGGCGATTCCTCAGGTCGAGCAGACGAATGTGGTTGAGCCGTCCATGGATATCGGTTCGGAGCCGCAGGAGGGTGAGGAGGAAAGCCGGATGCTGCTGCGTTTCTCGGCTCCCAGGGATCCGGTGATGGTTGCGCGGTGGGTGTCGTTCAATGTGATCGACACGGAGCGGCAGGACTGGGCGCGCGGGTGGTCCGCGGCCGAGAAGTACTACAGGCGGGAGGGGCATCTGCGGGTGCCGTTCGATCACCGGGAGGTGACCCGGGCGGGGCTGGATCCGCATCAGATGTACCCGTTGGGGCACTGGGTGAGTGAGCAGCGCAAGGCGTACGCGGCTGGGGAGATGGAGGGCAAGCGGGTCGAGCGGCTGGAGTCGCTCGGGATGGTGTGGGATCCGCTGGACGCGGCGTGGGAGGAGAACTTGGCCGCGTGCCGGGTCTACTTCGAGCATCACGGCACCCTCGCCGCTCCCCGTACGGCCACCGCGTTGGACAAGCCGGTGGGGCAGTGGTTGTCCAACCAGCGCCGGCCCGGTGTGCTGGCGGATCGGCCGGACCGGGTGGAAGCCCTGGCCGGGATCGATCCGGACTGGAACCCCGGGTGGCCGCTGGACTGGCAGCGCCACTACGCCGCTATCGCCGACTGCGTCGAAGGTGGGGCGCAGTTGTCCGATCTGCTGCCGGGGGTGACGGTGCACGGGCTCGATGTCGGTCGGTGGCTGGAGCGGCAGCGTCAGTACATCGTCTGGCACGGGCTGATGGACGGGCAGCAGGGGCGCCTGGCCGCGCTCGGGGTGGAGCCGCTGGCGGCCCTGGCCGGGGAGGCGGCGCCGAAGAAGAAGGCCGGCGCCGGGAAGCCGAGCGCGTTCGACCGGGGCGTGGTCGCGCTCGCTGTGTACCGGGAGCGGGCCGGGTCGGTGACCGTGCCGCGCCAGCACGTGGAGGAGATCCCGGGCGGCGACGGGGGCACGGTGGAGGTGAAGCTCGGGGTGTGGATCTCCAACACCAAGAGCCGCCGGGCGAAGCTGACCGGCGAGCAGCTCGACCAGCTCGCCGCGCTCGGGCTCGACTGGCGCTGACCCGGCCGGGCCCGGTGATCGGGCGGCTGTACGGCCGACCGATCACCGGTTGCCGACTCTCCACCCGGGGCCCCGGCCACGGGGACGCGGCGGGCAGCGCAGGCCCATCCCATCGGCACCCGAGTAACAAGATCAGAAACGCAAAGGAGATACGGCGAACGCGACACCGGACGGTACGGCTTCGCGCCGCTGCTGACACCACGGCCGAACTTCACAGGTGGGTGCGGGCGCGCAGCGGGCCGGGTGGGCCGCAGGACGGGACACGAGTGCAAGCCGGGCATACGCCCCGGTCTGAGTCCCGGGGGCCCCGGGCCCGGGGGGCGGGGCCGAGCGCGACGGGGGTTGGGGGGGGGGGGGGTTAGCGCCCCCCGGGCCGGGGGCCCCCGGGTGGGGGGTGT
>NZ_JBHXMU010000093.1:0-24005 GCF_042720685.1 Kitasatospora sp. NPDC058492 | reverse complement strand
CGCGCCGCGGGCGGGGGGGCCCGCTGCCCGGCACACGGTTGAACGCCGGGAAACCCCCCGTCTCTGTCTCCCGCCCCCCGGGGCCGGGGGCGCCGGGACTCAGACCGACTGGAGTTCGAGGTCGAGGTCGATCGCGCACCCGTCGCGGGCCGCCCGGGTGTCGGGATGGTCGGCGCCCAAGCGGCGGGTGAGGCCGTCGAGGGCGTGGGCGTGGTGTTCGGCGGCCTCGACCGGTCGGCCAAGGAGGCGTAGGGTGCGGGCGAGGTTGGCGGCACAGGCCAGTGTGTCCGGGTGCTGCGTGCCGTAGCGGGCACCCAGGTCGGCCAGGGCCTGTTGCAGGAGGGGCAGCGCCGTGCCATGGCGGCCGGTGTCGGTGTAGGCGTTGGCGAGGTTGATCACTGTCTTGAGGGTGAACGGATGCGTCGGGCCCACGGATCGGCCCAGCGCCTCCGCCGCCGCCTCGCCGCGCACGATGGCAGCCTCGGCGTCACCGCTGGTCCTCAGGTAGAGGGCGAGGTTGGCGGCGCAGGCGAGGGTGAACGGGTGGTCTGCGCCGAGCAGTCGCTCGTACGTGGCGTGGATCTGGATGGTCAGGTCTCGGGCGTGGCCGTGGTCGCTGGCGGCGCTGTGGTCTGCGGCCAGGTTGGCTGCGCAGATCAGAGCGTCCGGTGTGTCCCCGCCGTAGCGTTCCCGGTAGCGCTCGTAGGCGGTGGCGTTCTTCGTACGGGCCTCCTCTAGCCGGCCTGCCCGGCGCAGCGAGACGGCCAGCGAGGTGTCGTTGCGCAGCCTCTCCGGCAGGTCGGGGTCGAGGACTGCGGCGAGGCCGACGGTGACCTCGCTCAGCAGGGCGATCGAGGCCGGAAAGTAGCCGAGGTCGCGCAGGTCGCGGGCGAGGCAGTACTTCGTCGAGAGGGTGGCCGGGTGTCGCAGGCCCAGCACGGCCTCTCGTCGTTGCAGGGTCTCCTGGTCCAGGTCGCGGGCGGCCTGGCTGTCCCCGACCAGCCGGTAGTCGATCGCCAGGTTGTTGGCCATGGCCAGGGTGCGCGGGTTGTCGGCGCCGAAGAGTGTGGTGAGGCGGGCGTAGGTGTCGAGGTCGAGCGCGAGCGCGGGCTGGAAGCGGCCCAGGCCCCGTAGGTCGGCGGCCAGTGACCCGGCGGTCATCAGGGCGTCCGGGTGGTGTTCGCCGAGGGTGGTCCGCTGGCGTTCCAGGACGTCTTCGTCCAGCGTCAGCGCTTCGGTGTAACGTCCCAGTGAGCGACGGATGTTGGCGTGGTGGAAGCGCAGCCGCAGGTTCTGTGGGTCGTCCGGGCCGAGTTTGTCGGTCCATACCGGGATGAGGGTTTCGCTCAGGCGGTCGGCGCTGTGCAGTTCAGCGCGCTTCCACAGGTAGCGGACGCGGTCGATGAGCAGTTGCCGGGGCTGTGGGGCGTCGCATTGGTGGGTGGCGCAGGCGGTCAGGTGCGGCCAGATCTCCTCCAGCGCGGGCCAGCTGGCCGGATTGTCGATGTCGTGGTCGGCAGGGCGCGCGGCGGCCAGGATGAGGTGGACGTCGTGGGCGGCCCCGCGCTGCTCCTCTGCGGTCATTGTGCTGCGGATGACCGCCTGGACGAGCCGGTGCAGTTGGATGCCGGTGCTGTCGACCCGGGCGAGGGAGTAGCGTCCGATCTTCTTGATAGCTGCGCCGAGGTTGATCTGGGTGGCTGGTCCGTCGGCCCGCTCTCCGTAGAGCGCGTGGAGTATCTGCTCGTTGTCGTAGACGAGCCGGGTGGAGATGGGCTCGGGGGCGAAGAACGCGCACAGCTGCAGCAGGCGGGCGGCCGCGGGGGCCTCGGTGCGCAGCCGGGTGATCGAGACGTTCCAGGCGGCTGCCACCGTGGCGGGGTAGTCCACTGGTCGGCCCATTGAGAGTACCTGGGCGGCCGCTCTGCGTAGTTGGGCCAGGTAGGAGTCGACGGGCATGCCGGTGGCGTCCAGCCAGGCGGCGGCCACCTCGATCGCCAGGGGGAGGTCGCCGAGTTCGTGGGCCACCGCGTCGGCGTTCGGTTCGGTCAGGCCTGCGACGCGGCGGCGCAGGTGCTCGATGCTCTCGCGGCGGGTGAAGACGTCCACGGCGAGGGCCTCGGCCACCCGGTTCCACTCCGGGTTGCGGGAGGTGACCAGGATGTGGCCCGAGCCTCCCGGTAGGAACGGGAGGATCTCGGCGGGGTCGTCGGCGTTGTCGAAGATCAGCAGCCAGCGGGCGGCCGGGGTGCCCCGCCGCAGGGCGGTCAGGGCGGAGTTGGCGGCCTCGGCGACCGAGTCGCCGACCGGCAGGCCGAGTTCGCGTGCCAGGTCGGCGAGCGTGGGGCCGATCAGCTCGGGCTGTTCGGCGTCGATCCACCAGACCAGGTCGTACTCGGCTGCGAACCGGTGCGCGTACTCCAACGCGATCTGTGTCTTGCCGATCCCGCCGAGGCCGTAGAGGGTCTGGGAGCTGGGCAGGACGGCCGCCATTGCGCCGCCGAGCTGCCGGTGTAGGTGTTCCAGGACCGTGCTGCGGCCGGTGAACGACAGGTGGCGGGGCGGGGCCTTGAAGTGGGCCGGGCCTGTACCGGGGTAACGCAGGCCGGTGAGGTCGGGTGGTCGCGGTGCGCCGCCGAGTGCGGCGAACAGGGCGGCGGCGGCCTGTTCGGGGCGGTGGCCGGTCAGCTCGACGGTCGGGCCCGAGGGGTGGGAGGCCGGCGGCGACGCGGCGTCGATGCGTGCCGTCACCAGGGCGTGCTCGACGGGGTCGGCACAGCGCGGCGAGCGTAGGTAGGCGGTGGACAGCAGCACGATCGTGCGGTCCGCGTCGGCTTCCTCGCAAAGTGGGCCGAGTCCTGCCGCGGTCAGGACGGCCTCGATCCACCGGGCCCAGACCTCGTCCTCCGGGGCGTGACGTAGGGCGATGCCGGTGGCCGGGGCCGGTGGGGCGCACAGCGGGCAGGGCACGTGCCGGCGCAGCTGTACGGATCCGCGGTGCAGGCCGTACGGGTGTGGTGGCGGGCCGGAGCCGGCCTCGATCAGCTGGTCGGCGGCGGCGCACAGCTCGCCCGGTCGGCCGCCTGCCGCGTCGGCGGCTGCGGTCAGTTCGGACTCCGGGGCGCCGAGGTCGTGGACGGCGAGGCGGTCGGCCAGGTAGCCGACGGACTCCCACGTGGTGAAGTGGCGCACGGGGAGCGTCGCGCGCCGTTGGGTGCGCAGTTGCCGGTCCGTGCTGCGGGTGGTCACCACGAGTTCGCTGCTGGGGGCCGGGTCCGGCCACAGGTCATGGATGTCTCTGCGGTCGGCCAACGCGTCGAGGATCAGCAGCCACCGGCGGTTCGTGGTGTGCAGCCACGCGAGGAAGGCTGTTGCGGCGTCGGGTCCTTGGGCCAGCCCGAGGTGAGCGGCCGCCCGGGCGTAACTGTCCCGTACGGCGGTCCGGCTCGATGCGTCGGTCCACAGGAGCAGGTCCACGGTGCCTTCCCGCAGGGCGGACTGGGCGCGGTGGGCGGCGGCCTGGGTCTTGCCGGTGCCTTGCGGTCCGCTCAGTACCGTGGCGGTGCCCGTGCGCAGGGCGCGGTCGACGCAGGGGCGGTGGTGGTAGCAGTCCGCGACCGTGGGGACGGTGCCGATCTGCATCGGCCAGGTGAGGGCCGGTGGGGTGGTGGGACTGTGGACGTGGATGTCGCCGCGGACGCTCCCGGCCACCACGCCGCCGGAGTTGACGAGGTCGTGCTGGCTGCGCACGCCGGTTCGCGGACCGGCGGGGCCGTGCTCGGCTCCGGGGACGGTCAGCGCGGGTCCGTTCCCGGCGGGGTAGGGCGGTCGGGTGCGCCGATGGTGACCGAGCCGCTGAAGTCCCGGCCGATCGCGCCGCCCTGGTTGTCGATGTCCCGGCCGGCGGTGACTCCACTGTTGTCGGCGTGGACCTGGGGAGCGGGGTCGGCGGGGGCGGGGACCAGCAGGGCGCGCAGTTGCTCGGCGGCCTGGGTCTGTTCGGCCGGTTCCAGTCCTTCCAGGAAGTCGGCCAGCCGGGTCTGCCAGGTGTGTTCCTGTCGCTGTGCAAGGGCTGCCCGTTCCTGCGGGGCTGCGGCTTCCAGTTCCTGACTGGTCCGGTCGAGGCGTGCCTGGGCGAGGCGTTCGTCCTCGGTCCGCCCGCGGCCTAGCAGGCGGGCGATCCGTTCCCGGGTGGCCGTCCACACGTCCGTTCCGGCGGCCTGGACGATCCCGGTGCCCCCGGCCGCAGCCAGTGCGCTCAACGTCTCCGACAGCATTCCCGGCTACCCTCTATCCCTCGGTGGTGCTTCTTGCAGAACTGACCGACATTCAACTCCAATGGCTTCATCGAAAGAAGACCGCCGTCCCGCCGCCGTCCGCGCCGCGGCCGTGTCCCGGCGGGCAATCCGCTCACCGGCGTCTACCTGCGCGCGCTGTCCGAGCTGGACGAGCGCGGTGCCGACCTGCCGGATATCTTCGGCCTGCAGCATCGGATGCGACTGGTCGCAACCGGTGTTGGCGCAGGTCCGACCGGACGAGGAGCGGCTTCTCGTCCTATGTCACCTGCTCGCCCGCTACGCGATGAAGGCCGAGGTGATGTGGAGGCCGCCCGGCAGGGGCTGGGTGAGGAGCACCTGGCCGAGTCCGCCCGTCTGGAGGAGGCCGAGCGGCAGGCTGCCCACGCTGTCTGGGCCGACGGGTACTGGGCCGAGCTGTCCGGCGAGGACCTGGTCGCTGCCCGCGGCCGGCTTCAGCACATCGACGACGAGCCGGTCGCGGCTGGTGCGGCGTAGCAGCGACCCGGGCGGCCTTGGCGGAACTCGGTCCCTGCCCGCTGCCGCCCGGCTCAGTGCGGTGGCTGGGAGCGCTGTGCGTACAAGGCAGCCGCCATGCTGACGGTCCGCCAGGCCAGGTCCGTTCTCGTGTGCAGCTCGCGGGGAGAGCCTGTCAGGCGTAGGGATGTCAGGTCGCCGTCGGTGGCCTGGACCTCGCGCTTTAGCTGGGCGAGGGAACCTTTGAGGTCGCCGTGGGCAAGGGCGCGGTCCGCGGCGTCGACGTCCGGCCGGTCAGCCGGGCGGCGGCGTTGCTGCTTCCGGTGTCCGTACCTGTCAGCCCTTTCCGGGCAGTCTGCGCCACCGCCGGCAGAACTCCAGGGTCGCTTCGGCCAGCCGGTCCACGAGTGAGAACGGGAACAGCGAGACCGGGCCGGAGTAGGACCTCTCCGCTTCCGGGATGGTTCCGGGGTGCCACCGGAAGTACAGCCTGAGCTCGCCCGGAGTAGTGCCAACCGAGTCCAGGCGCAGCTGCCGGTCCGCCTCGTTCGTGAAGCGTGGCTTCGCCCAGTGCATGGACACCGTGGCGATCGGGGCCTCGCCCGCGGGGGTGCCTGTGAGGGCTATCGACCAGTTGGAGCCGTCCACCCGGTATGGGTAGTTGGCTGCCTGGTCAATGAGGTCGCCCAGGGTGGTCGCTGGGTCGACGGTGAAGTCCCAGTGGTGTGGTGGGTCGTCTCCCGGGTGCACGCTGTCGCGCGTCAGGATCACTCGCATGCCCGGCACGCTAGCCCGCCAGATCTATTATCGTCAATCTGACATAAATGCCCGGTCGGACCGCCTGCCGGACCTGGCCAGAGCAGGCGCCAACGCCAGTCCCGACCTGCCGGTCCGCAGTGCCGTTGGCGGCCGGTACTGTGCGCGGCGGTCCCGAGAAGACGGGCACGGCGACGGCACCGGCGCTCCCTCCCGCGGCTGCCAGCGGTCCCGGTCGGCAAGGGGGCCGCCGGGATGCGCGGCGCGGCGGCAGAGCCGCGACCGGCCGCCGAGGAGAACCCGGCCACCGCCGAACTGCTCACCACCGTCCCGGGCGGCCTGGCGCCGGTCGTAGGCGGCGCGGTTGTCCGGGTTGTCGAGCGCCTCGGTGAGGCAGTGCCGGCCGGGGCGGCCGTAGCGCCACCACACCGGCCCGAGCGGCCCGTGCTCGGCCAGCAACTCCAGCTGAACCTGGCCACCGCCCGGACGGCCCATCTACGGACGTACTCACCGGCCGCTGACCTGCGCCAACAGCCGGAACTCACCGGCCGGTGCCCGGAACTCACCAACGCCCCGGGCGAAACCCCCCAGCGCAGGTCAGCGGCCTACGCCGGGGTGAGACGGGGTTATGAGCCGTGCCGCTTCTGCTCGGCGGCCGCGACTTCGGCGGCGGCCCGCTCGCGCTCGGCATCGGTGCCGTCCTGTACGACGCGCGGAGCTCGGAATTCGGGATGCCGGCAGCGCCTGAGATGGCGGAGGCCGGCACCCCGGCTGTGAGGTCTCGGGGCGCCGGCCGCTTCAGTGTGCGCTCTCCAGACGTACGGACGTGTCGGTTGAGGTGGTTCGGCTTGTCCGCCAGCGGCCGATCCCCGTCCCGCCCGATGGACAGGCGGACGATCCGGCCGCCCGGTCCGGAGAGCGCAGCGCGCCGATGCTCAGCCGCCGCTGCGCGAGCACATGGCGAGGACGAAGAATGCGACGATCACGATGGCGATCCAGCCGAGGCACCCCAGCCCGTCCGGGTTGCCGGGCGCGATCTGCGAGGCACCGCCCGGCTCGAGGTGCGGGTGCCGCCTGGCTCGACGTGCGGGTGCCGCCTGGCGTAGTGATCGAGCAGGTCCTGCTCCGTCGTGGCCTCGGTGGTCCATTCGGTCTTGAATCCGCACTCACCACAGTGTCCGCGGAACTTGGCCATCGCTTTTTCCCCTTACTCCTTGCGTCTCACGTCGCGGCGGGCGTTTTTCTGCGGTCGTCACCGACCTTGATCCGCCGTGCGGCTTCCCTCCGGGAAGTCCACCACAGGCGCGGTACCCCGTCCGTGGTGATATAGTCAAGTCGCAGTCAGGAAAGGAAAATTGACGGTGAATCATGATCGACGGGACCTGCTGCGTGATACAGCCATCGATGTGCTGGCCGAGGCGGGCGGGCGCGGGCTGACACACCGGGCCGTCGACACGGCCGCCGGGGTGCCGTCGGGCACCACCAAGAACTACTTCCCCACGCGGGACGCCCTGCTGGGCGCGGTCGCCGAACGGTGCGCCGAGCAGTACCGCATGGTCGCCGAACACATCGCGGCCTCCGCTCCAGGGCCCAGCGACCGCGAGGGCCTGGTGGCCATGCTCGCAGGCCTGCTGGAGAACGTCGCCGGACCGGGCCGCCCCAGAATGCTCGCCTACCTCGAACTCCAGACCGAGGCCACCCGCCGCACCTGGCTGTCAGCGATCCTGGACCCGATCTCCGCCGCCGACTTCACCGCCTTCGAACACGCCCAGCGCGCGGCCGGCCTGCCCGTCACCCCGCAACGATCCGCCGCCGTCACCCTCGCCCTGCACGGCGCCATCCCACACCTGCTCGGCGCCGGCCCCGACACCCCGGCCGCCGCCGGCCTCGACAACCTGGACCGCTTCGTCCGCGGCCTGCTCGCCGCGGTCTACCCGTAGCACCCCGATCAGCGCCCCCGGCACCCCGCCGACACCGAGTTCCCCGGCACGCCGGGCAGGCGCCCGCGACCACCACGACCACCGGCTGGTCGGACCCGCCCCGGCACGTCGGCCACGCGGCGCCCGGCCGAGCAGGCCGGGGCAGTGGTGGATGGCAGGCCGGCGGCGCCGGGCCACAGCGGCGACCGGCCCTCCGGCCGTGCACGGCAGCGCGGCCTGCCGCCAGGCCGGATACCTCCAGCGCCGCTTCGACAGGGACCTGCCCGCCCCTGCGTGCCGAAAGCCCGCACCCTCCTGGCCGGCCTCGACGACGACGAACGGGCGCAACGGGCCCCGCGAGGCACGGGCGGCCCGGCGGTCACGGTGTCCGTCGGCGGCGGGCTCGTGGGCGTTGCGGGTGGCCGGCCACTTGTGGGCGTGGCGCATCTCCTCAACGTGTGTGACCGCGTCGGCCGGTGTCGTGCCCGGCTGAGGGTGTGGCGTCGAGCTTCGATCGGTCAACCCGGGTTCGCTGTGCGGCGGGTGCCGGTTCGCCCGCCTCGGCGCCGTTGCTCGGGAAGTCCCCATTTCCGCGGTGACGTGCGTGATCGGGCTGGTCTTGCCATGTTCGATCCATCGGTGGCGGCCTTCTGGGGACAGTGGCGCGTTTTACGTGGGTCACGGTGCCGTCGGGGCGGTGCGGGAGGTGTGGTGTTGTGCGCGGGTGACGATGAGTGAGACGTTCTGTCCGCCGAAGCCGAATGAGTTGCTGAGTACGGCCTTCTGGGGGGCGTCTCGTCGCGCTGTGGCGACATCGAGATCGATGTCGGGTGCGATGCCGGCTGCGGTGAGGTTGCGGGTCGGCGGGATGACGCCGTGTTCCACGCTGAGGACGGCGATGAGCGCCTCTATTGCGCCGGCCGCGCCGAAGAGGTGGCCGAGTGCCGCTTTGGGGGCAGTGACGGTGGCGCGACCGAAGACCTGTCTGATCGCGCGTGCCTCCGCGGTGTCGCCGGCCGGGGTTCCGGTGGCGTGGGCGTTGATGTGGCTGATCTGCTCGGGAGTCAAACCGGCTTGGGCGAGGGCCTTGCGCATGGCGGCGACCTGGCCGGAGCCGTCGGGGGCGGGCGCCGTGATGTGGTGGGCGTCGGCAGCGATGCCGGCTCCCGCGAGTACGGCGTGGACGTGTGCGCGCCGGCGGCCGGCATGCTCGGCGCTTTCGAGTACCAGGACGGCGGCGCCTTCGCTGAGGACGAATCCGCTGCGGTCCGCGGCGAAGGGGCGGGACGCTGAGGCGGGTTCGGCGGTGTAGCGCGACAGTGCTTGTGCCTGGGCGAAGCCGGCGACGGTGATCGGGGTGATCGCGGCCTCGGTCCCGCCCGCGATGACCACGTCCGCCTCGCCGGCACGGATGAGCCTGGCCCCCAGGGCGATCGCCTCGGCGCCGGAGGAACATGCCGAGACAGGCGTGTAGGCCCCGGCCCGTGCGCCGTATTCGATGCTGATCAGCGCCGCTGCCGCGTTGGGCATGAGCATCGGTACCGTGCGTGGCGAGACGCGCCGCGTCCCGGCCGTCTCCAGTACGTCGTCTTCCTTCAGCAGCGTCCGTACGCCCCCGATGCCCGTGCCGATCGCTGACGCGAGCCGGTGCGGGTCCACCTGCGGGGCGCCGGCGTCGGCCCAGGCTTCCGCCGCTGCGGTGAAGGCCGCCTGCTGTGAACGGTCGAGCCGCCTGGCCTGCGCCGGCGGCAGCGACTGGGCGGGGTCGATCGCCATCGTGCCTGCGGCGGTGTCGGGAAGGCCGGCGTCCTCGTGGCCGCGCAGGGCGCCGCCGCGGATGCCCGACCGGCCGGCGAGCAGGGCTTGCCAGGTGGACTCCACGTCTGCGCCCAGTGGTGTGATCGCGCCGAGTCCGGTGACGACGACTTCGGTCCTGTGCATGCCACTCAACCTTTCTTGTATGCGATACAAGCGAACGGGCCTAGTTGTATCACATACAATTCGGGTGTGGAGAAGAAGCGAACCGAAGCCCGACCAACGCCGGCCCGGTCGCGTGACCGCGGTCGCGCGACCAGACGCCAGCTGATCGAGGCGACTGCACGGCTCTGCAAGGAACGGCCCGGCGCCGAGATGAGCGTCGCGGAGATCGCGAACGCGGCAGGCGCCTTCCCCAACCAGGTCACCTACCACTTCGGCTCCAAGGACTCCCTGCTCGTGCACGCCGCCTTTCTCGGCCTGCTGCACGACGCCCGACGGATCGAGCGCATCGGCCGCCAAGCCCCCGATGCGGCGGCATTTCGGCGCAACATCGCCCGCGCCGTACTGGCCATGCCCTCGCTCCCACCGGTCGCACGGGCACTCGCCGCCGGGATCTCCAAACCCGAACTCGCCCCCGTCGTCGACCGGCACCTCCAGCTGCTGTTCCGGCAGTCCGAACGCTTCGTGAGCCAGCTCATCGACCGTCGCGGCTGGAAGGTCCGCCGACCGCTCGACGTGGAGGCCAGGACGTTCTGGAGCACCGCGCTCGGCGCAGTGCTGCTCGTCCGCGCCGGAGCACACGGCACCATCGCCGACCTCGACCTCGCCGGAGCACTGACCATCCACGACGAACCCGAACACGGCTAGGACGGTCGAACGGGCCTGCGGCGACGACGTACGCGGTTCCCGCGCGAAGGCGGACTCGTCGAGCGAAGGCGGCCCCGTCACGCGAAGGCGGCCCCGTCGCGGCCGGCATGTTCGCGGCCGACATGCTCGCCGTCGCCGACGAACCCCGTCGCGGCCGGAGCAAGGCGTCGAGAACCTGCTCGCCGGCAACAGCCAGGCCTGTTTCAGAAGTGGATCAACGGCTTCGTCCAGCCTGGCGTAGCGAAGCGAAGCGAGCCAGCCCCCGTCCTGGAACCCGGCAGGAGCCTCCTCCTCCCACGGGTCGATCCCGCGACGCTCCAGTTCGCCTAACCGGCGATCCCGCCGCGACTCGGGAAGACCCTGCCCGCACCAAGGGCAGAAGCCGACCACGATGCCCGATGCGCCAACGTCACGGATGATCAACCCGCACTCCTGGAACCCGGCACCGAACCGAATCAGTGCGTCCGGGCAGCCGAAGGGCCCGCCGTGCCGGCCGCCATACCAGTCCACCCGGCTCGCCACCGCCTCACAGCAGTCGGGACGGGCCGGGGCACGGGCAGGGCGGAGGCAGGGCGCGGGCGGCCGCCCGGTCCTCTTCTCACCCCGATCCGCCTGCGCAAACCACCGCACCCGGGCTCCCGCGGACCCGTCCGCCAGGCTTGCCGGTTCACGGCGCCCGGTCTCGACTGACGCTGACCGTTACCGTTCCGCGCGGCGAGGCGGGGGCGGGGGTCAGATGAGCACCTCCACGATCTGGGCGCAGCGCGCCGGGTCCTCGGTGAAGCCGGCGCGCAGGCCCCACATCCAGTACTCAGCGGCTCGCAGCAGTGCCCATTTGCGGGCGCGGTCGGGGTCGAGGTCCGCGGCGTCGGCCAGGGCGTCGGTGCACCACTGGACGCGGGAGGGGCCGAGTTCGTCGAACCGGCTCCACAGCAGGGGTGCGACCTGGTATTCGAGGACGCCGCGCACGATCAGCGGGTCGACGACGGACCAGTGCCCGTCCGGGGTGCGCAGAACCTGGTCGTAGTGGAGGTCGTTGTTGACCAGGACGGTGTAGTCGTCGTGGGACAGTTCCTCGGCCAGGTCCAGTGCGCGGTCGAGTGCGCGTCGGGGCATCGGGCGGCCGAGTTCTTCCCACTGGGCGGGGAGTTCCCGCCGGTGGCCCGCGGCGATGTCTGCGGTCGTGCGCAGGCCGTGGGTGGCTCGACGGCCAGCCGCCGCAGCAGCGTCCCGATCACGGGGACCGCCTGTGTCAGTGACACGTCCCGGAGCGGGCGGGTGTGGTCGAGGCGTTGCAGCAGCATGACGCCCGCCGCGGTGTCGGCGTCGAGCAGGCGGACCACGCCGTGCCCGTCCCACAGGCGCAGCGCGAGTACCTGTTCCTGCATCTGCCGGTCGGGCCACGTCACTTTCAGTGCCAGCGGCTCGCCGACCCGGCCGACCGGCACGACGAGGCTGTTGTAGCCGTGCATGGGCGGCCCGTCGGCCGTCAGGTCCCAGCGCTCGCACCATTGGGCGACGGTGTCCGGCAGGGCCGTCAGCCACCGGCGGCCCGCCTCGCCCTCGTGCTGCCAGCGGCCGAAGGCCCGAAGGGACTCGGGTACCTGCGTCAGGCGGTGTTGTTGCGGGCTCCCGGAAGTCACAGCGTCTCCATCCAACGTCTCCGTCACAGCCTGGTCCAGGCCTTGTCGCCGGGCCGTTCCTCGCCGATCCCGCGGCGCGGCGCGGCGCGGCGCGTCCGCAGGGGCGGTCGAGCCGACAGGAGATCCTACGCAGCGGCTCCCCGGATGCCCTTGCGTGTCCTGGCAGTTCACGGCGAGTGCCGGAGAACCCCGTACGGATTCAGGACGGGTACACCTGCGCAGAGGCACTGCGCCACCCGTAAGCCGTATCCACGACCTCACGGGACAGAACACCTGACACCGACCGTTCTGTGGCCCGGACGGGCGGCCGCCGGGAAGCACCCCCTGGCCGTCCCTGCCCCCCTACACCCGGGAAACAGTCCCCGACCATCCCACAGCCCGGGCGGGCAGCCGCCGGGCCGGGTTGTGCAACAGGTCGTCAACAGGTTTCCGTGAAACGGCCACGCGACCGTGGCCCGTGGGCGGATCATGTTCGGGTGCCGATCATCCCGAACCCGCCCCCGTCCCCGCCCGCCAGGCCCCCCTCCTGGGAAGACCGGCTGGAGACCTGGGTCGGGATATGCGCCGCCCGACTCTCCTTGTGGGGCCACGACTTCACCGACGGAGCATGGCCCGACACCGAAGACCTCGCCGTCCTCCTCGCCCGGACCGTGCACGAAGTCGCCGACATCCCCTCGATGCGGCCCGCCCACCACGCCCTGACCGCCGCACTCGCCCGCGTCCACGCCGCCGAACGCTGGCTCCGCCCCTACAACGCGGCCTCTCCCGCCATGGCCTGCCACCACCTGCACCAGGCCGCCGAACACCTCCACACCGCCCACCGCCACCTCACCGACACCGCACCCCAAGGCCGCCCCAGCCCACCACCCCGACGGGACCCCGCTTCCCCAAACCCCTGACCACACCCACAACCCGGCAACCCGCCGACGGACCGCCAGCCGACCACAACAGGACGACGGGACGACGGCGCGGCGGCGACGACAGCGCGGCGGCGACGAAGGCCGACAGGAGAACCCCGACAACAGGCGACGAGCCACGGGCGACGGCGGCGCCGAAGAAAGCAGCAGCCGAGACGACGTCACCCCCGAGGACAACGCGGTTCGCACCGTGTTCCGGGCTACCCCCAGCCGCCGCGCGATCTCCTTGATGGGCACACCCTCCGCCCGATGCAGGCGGCGTATCTCTGCCCAGTCCTCCACGTTCAACATCCTCCAAGCTTCCGGAGGGGGTCAACTTTCGGAGACTGCCTGGGGGTCAGTTTTCAGGAAGCAGCGACACCGCCCGGACGGCCTGCTCTACTACAGCCGCACCAGCGCGGACGACGCCCGGACCACCAACCTGGCGTTCGTCGAGGTCGACCGCGGCACCATGGGCGGACCCCGGCTGGCCGCCAAGCTGAACGCCTACGCCCGCTACTGGGCAACCGCGCCACTGCCGGCCGGAGTACGACCCGGCACCACCGAAGCCCAAGGCGGCGGCGTGCCACTGTGGGAACGCCGCTACCTCCACTTCCCCCGACTGCTGTTCGTCCTCACCGGCACCGGCCAGGCCGGCTTCGCCCACCGCGCCGACGACCTGGAGGCCATCGCCCGCACCCGCTACGTCGCCAAGATGCTGCGCACCGTCCCGGCCATGGTCGCCAAGCTGGAGGACCTGGAGGCCGAAGGCCCGGGCGCCGACGCCTGGTGGTCAATCACCGACCTCGAAGCCGGACCAGGCCCGTGGTGGAACTGACCGGCACCCGGCCCTGACCCGCGCCGCAGCCCCTGCCTTGATGCCCGTCCCGCCGGGGGCGGGCATCAAGGTATCCGGCCCGCGCCTGGACGGGCCGCCAGGGTGCAGTAGCGGGCAACACGGCACCGGCCGAGCCGGGCGCAGCGGGACGGCCTGGCGGCCGACCAGGACGGCGGCCAGGACCCAGCAGCAGAGCGCGGCAGCGGGCGACGCGGGTGGGCGGCGGCGGGCCGCCGAGGCCGGCGGACCGGCACAGCCCGGTGCAACACGCTCTCCTACTGCACCGCGGGGCGTCGCCCTCAGTCGTGGATCTCCCACGCCCTCTGCGGGAACCAGTGAGGGAGGTCGTCGAGGGCCTCGATGGGAAAGAACACCGGCCGGGTGAGCAGGCGGTCGTACGCCCGCTGGACGTTGACCACCACGCCCAGGAGGTCCGATCGGGGCACGCCCAGGCTCATGTACGACAGCTCGGCATCGCGTTCCTCCATCCACTGTCCCACCACGGAGGGAGTCCGGCCCACGAACGCGGTGCCCTCGACGGTGACCTGCGGTCCGCGCAGGGCGTCGACTGCGATGCCGGACAGCCGCTCGTCCTGGTAGTACAGGTGCAGGCCGAACTCCCGGTACACGCCCTCACCGACCCTCCAGGTGTCGTCTCCCAGTCCGCCGGTCCATGTCCGGTGCTCGACCTCCTCGGTGACACCAAGCAGAGCCTGCGTCACCTCGTCAGCGCTCATACCGAAACGCAACGGCCCCACCGCCGTGAACGGCTCCAACACCCACTGCACACGCTCCTCGTCCGGCCGAACACGCCACCACTCCTCAAACATGATCAACATCCTGTCCTCCACCACTGACACGGAGACAAGCAGGGCACCCCCGGAATGCGGCCCAGGACAACCGGCACCCGGCAGCCGGCGGCACCGGCAGATCCGCTACCCGAGCAGCGCCCGCGGCACCGCCGGGCACCCTGTCCCACCCACCTGTCGCGCCCCCACCACACACAGGGAATCAGGCGCATCCACCCACGTCACAACACACGACAGCACCCCACATGACAGGGCGGCGCGACAGCAGGCGCGACAGCCCCCACCCACCCTCCTGGACGGCGCCGGGACGGTCTCCCGGACCACCACCAGAACAGCCCCCGAGGCGGCCTGACGGCCACCCAGCCGCCCGACCGGAACGCGACCGGGACGTCGGCGCAGCACTCACCAGATCCAGTGAGTCGTCAGCGGCGCCGAGGGCGCCGACGCAGCGGCGGGATCACCTTCGCGCCAGGCCCGTCGGCGTCAGCCTCCAGGTCAGCCGGAAGTTCGGCGGGCACCGGGTCGGAAAGGACCTCCGGACGGGGCTTCGCGTGGCGAGGCGGTCCGACCAACTGCGGGCACACCTCCCGATCGCCGCAGCTACCGCAGGTGCAGACCCGCGGCGCCTTCTCACCCTGCGGGCGTCGATGCCGCCCCGAGCCCGACTCCATGACATTCCAGGCCATGCCCTGCCCAACGACCCACCCACCCCACCGGCACGGCCCGGCCGGGGCGCCGGCACAGCGGACACGGACCGCGAGCACGACAACGAGGCGCGGCCTGGCCGGCAGCTATCCGCCGTCAGACACGGCGGCGAGGGCGCAGCCCGGCCCCACCAAACCGAACACCCGACCCCCACCACCACCCCCGCACCAACAATCCAGACCCGAATTCAGAGCACCACCAGCAGCCAATCCTTCAAAACAGCCATACAGAATACCCGGCGAAATTCACACCCGAATAAAGCCCCACACCACCCCGACCATCCAGCGAGCGGGCCGACAGAGCCCTCGACCCCACCCACCACCACACACAGTCACCAAACCCCACCCCGAACACCCACCCCGCCACCACCCCAACAGACACAACCAAAGGTCCAGACAACCTGGCAAGAGAGGCCATCCCACGCCCACATCGGCCAACAGGTCACACCCGGCGGCCGGGCACAGAAAAGGTGCCCGCCACCAGCCGGCGAGCGGCGCCGGGCCGCCCGGCGTTGACGGGCCATCAACTTTTCGTATACGAGCCCGCCTTACGCTCCGCGCATCAGTACCCGCCCGGCGCACCGCCGGGACCGACGATTGCGAGAAGCCCGTGCAGACCTTAGCCCTCCCGGCCAGGCCCCCAGCGGGGCGCTGGCCGGCCCGCCTGCTGGCCACGGCGCTGGCCGCGCTGCTGGTGCTCGGCACCCTGAGCTGGCTGGCGCCGCCGGCCGGCGCGTGGAGCAACTACAGCACCCGCTACCGGCAGATCATCAACGAGATCCGCGCCAACACCAGCGCGCCGCTGCGGGAGAACGTCCGGGCGCTGACCCGCGCCGACGGCTACTACCTCCAGGAGATCGGCGGGCTGGGGCGCACCAGCGAATCGGTCATGCTGATCCTCAGTCGGGAGAACCTCTACATCCGAGGGTTCCTGGTCCCCGACCGCCGGAACGCGCCGCGGCTGATCCTGTTCGGCGGGCTCCCGGACGTCGCCGACATCCGGAATGACCTCAACATCACCGACGGTGCCGATGTCGAGATCATGCACTTCGGCGACGCCTACCGGGACATGACGGGGGAGGCGAACCGGGGGCTGCCCACCGACGCCCCGAGCCGGACCACGCTGGAGGGGCTGACCATCACCCAGGACACGATGCGGAACGCCATCCGCGACGTGCTCACCCGGCCCGCCGACAACGACGACGCGGCCCGCCGCACCCGGGCCCAGAACATGATGAGGATCACGGTCGCCCTCGCCGAGGGCGCCCGGATCGCCGACGTGGCCGGCGTGAACGCCAACGGCGGCGGGGACACCGAACGGGGCCTGTTCGGCGCGTTCGCCAACAGCATCTTCACCAACCGGACGTGGACGGTCGGGACCGCCAACCAAAGGCTGATCCAGGGCGGTTGGAACGAGGCCACCGACGACGCCTGGGGCTGGACCCGGGACGCCACCTACCAGCCGCCGGCCTCCCACCGGTTCACCAACTGGCTGGGGATCTCCGCCGCCTTCGCCGTGCTCGGCGGGCGCTGCGCCGGCGGCGGTGGCAGCGGCGGCCGGGCCGCACTGGCGGCCGACACCTGCCCGGCGGTCGCACCGGTGGACGCCGCGACCAGCGTGGGCGCCAGCGAGGCGTACCTCTTCCACGGCCCGTTCAACGCCCGGATCAGGTACCAGATCGGCGGCTCGGGGGACGCCTTCACCGAGGGCCCGCAGTCGATCTACGAGAGCTGGCCGCTGCTGCGCGGCACCTCGTTCGCGATGGGCGTGGACTCGGCGCTGTACCGGTCCACCTCGGCCGGCGGGGAGATGTACTTCACCAAGGGCTCGATCGCGATCCGGCTCGACGACATCCGGATGGACGACAAGAACGCGGGCCGGATGGCCGTCAGCGGCTCGATCTGCGGCGTGTTCGGGCTCTGCGAGGCGCCCTTCGCCTCGGGCATCGACTCCATGGTGTCGGCCGAGCGGGACACCCTGTACGTCTTCTCGGGCGGCAAGTACGCGCGGCTGCGGCTGTCCTCCGAAGGCCGCTGGCAGACCATGTACATCAAGGAGGTCGCCACCGAGTGGCCGGTGCTCAAGGACACCCCGTTCGTGAGCAAGATCGACGCGGTGTTCAGCCAGGCCGCGGGCGGGACCTCTGGGCCGGGCGTCAAGAACCGCCTGATGATGTTCTCCGGTGACCGCTACGTCCGGCTGATCGCCCAGGTCAACGGCACCGACGACAAGATCGAGAACGGCCCGATGAGCGTCTGCGAGGGCTGGCCGCTGCTCTGCGGCACGATGTTCGACGCCGCCGAGCGGGTGCGCAGGTCCAGCCGGGAAGGCGGGCTGCCGCCCGACGTCGACCAGATGCCGACCGACCCGCTGAGCGATCCGAACTACCTCTTCGGCTGGGCGATCGACGGCGGCCAGGTGCGGAACAAGGCCAACGGCAAGTGCCTCGACGTGGACACCCGCGACCGCGACGGCAGGGCCGACGGCGGACGCGTCCAGCAGTGGGGCTGCGGGGGCAGCGTCAACCAGCGCTGGCAGGGCGGCAACGCGTCCGGCGACGGTTCGACCACCCTGGTCAGCGCGCACAGCGGCAAGTGCCTGGACCTGGACGTGCGCACCAACGCCGTCCAGCAGTGGGCCTGCGGCGGCGGGGCCAACCAGTCCTGGCAGCGCGACGGCGACCTGCTGCGCAACAAGCAGACCGGCACCTGTCTGGTCAGCACCGGGCCCGACGACGGCCGCGGGCTGGGCGTGGCCCCCTGCCCGGGGTCCACCCAGGGACAGGACCCCACCGGGGCCGGCGACCCGGTCGACCCCTCGGACGGCAACGACACCGGCGGCCCGCGCCCGGCCCGCCCGTCCGCGCAGGCCGAGTGCCGCCCGGACGGCATGGCCGTCACCCCGGGCACCGACACCCGCTACTGCGACGTCTACCAGGGCGACGGCCGCGAGTGGCTCGGCCAGGACCGCAGCCGCCGGGTGGTCGGCTACTTCACCGGCTGGCGCACCGGCCAGGACGGCTCACCCCGGTACCTGGTGAAGAACATCCCGTGGAACAAGGTCACCCACGTCAACTACGCCTTCGCGAAGGTCGGCACGGACAACCGGATCTCGGTCGGCGACGAGGCCGTCAAGACGACCTGGCCGGGCGTGCCCGGCGCAGAGATGGACCCCAGCCTGCCCTACCAGGGCCACTTCAACCTGCTCACCCGCTACAAGCGCCAGCACCCGCGGGTCAAGACCCTGATCTCGGTGGGCGGCTGGGCGGAGACCTCCGGCTTCTACGCGATGGCCACCAACGCGGACGGCAGCGTCAACCAGGCCGGCATCGACACCTTCGCCGGCTCGGTCGTCGACTTCCTCGCCACGTACGGCTTCGACGGCGTCGACGTCGACTACGAGTACCCGACCGCGCTGCCCGACGCCGGCAACCCGAAGGACTGGTCCACCGCCAACCCGCGCCGCAAGGGCCTGGGCGCCGGCTACAACGCGCTGATGAAGACCCTGCGGGAGAAGCTCGACCGCTCCGGCCACTACTACCTGCTCACCTCCGCCGGCTCCTCCTCCGGCTACCTGGTGCGCGGCCAGGAGAACCAGCCCGCCCTCCAGTACCAGGACTTCGTCAACGTGATGTCCTACGACCTGCACGGCTCGTGGAACTACTTCGTCGGCCCGCAGGCCCCGCTCTACGACGGCGGCGACGACGCCGAGCTCGACGTAGCGAGCGTCTACGCCGCGCCGGAGTACCGCAGGACCGGCTACTTCAACACCGACTGGGCGTACCACTACTACCGCGGCGCGCTCCAGCCCGGCCGGATCAACCTCGGCATCCCCTACTACACCCGCGGCTGGAAGGACGTCCAGGGCGGCACCGACGGCCTGTGGGGCTCCTCCGTCCGGCCCGACCAGGCCAACTGCCCGCCGGGCACCGGCGGCAAGGGCGGCCGGGTGGCCTGCGGCAGCGGCGCGGTCGGCATCGACAACCTCTGGCACGACACCGAGGGCGGCCAGGAGGTCCCGGCCGGCTCCAACCCGCTCTGGCACGCCAAGAACCTCCAGGACGGCCGCCAGCCCGGCTACCTGGGCGGCTACGGCCTCACCCCCGGCAGCGACCCGGACGACCGGCTCACCGGCGGCTACGCCCGCAAGTGGAGCGACCAGCTCAAGTCGAGCTGGCTGTGGAACGCCGACAAGAAGGTCTTCCTGTCCACCGAGGACGAGCAGTCGGTGGCCGCCAAGACCCAGTACGTCCTCGACAAGGGCATCGGCGGCGTCATGCTCTGGGAGCTGGCCGGCGACTACGCCCAACGCCCCGGCGGCGAGTACGGCATGGGCTACACCCTGACCAGCCAGATCGACCAGGCGCTGCGCGGCAAGCCCGCCTACGGCAACACCCGCGCCAACCGGCCGCTGCCCGCCCAGGCCGTGGACGTGAAGGTCGAACTGGCCGACTTCCCGGGCGACCTCAAGGACATGTGGCCGATCCAGCCCAAGCTGCGGATCACCAACAACACCCCGGTGGCGCTCGGCGCGGGCACCGAGGTCTCCTTCGACATCCCGACCTCCACCCCGGCCCTGCTCAAGGACGAGGGGTGGAAGGAGATGCCCGGGGTCGAACCCGGCCACACCGGCCCCAACGCGGGCGGGCTCACCGGGGACTTCCACCGGGTGACGGTCAAACTCGGCTACTGCGAGGACATCCCGCCCGGCACCAGCCGGGACGTCGGGATCAAGTACTACCTGCCGATCACCGGCCCCGCCAACGTGATCGTCCGGATCAACGGGAAGGACTACGGCTCGACCGGCGACCTGCGGCGCGCCACCGGCACCGTCACCCCGCCCGCCCCGGCCGCCGCCACCGTCTGCCAGGCCGAGGACTGGCAGCGCGGCAAGGCCTACAGCCCCACCGGCGGGCGCCTCTGGGCGGCCTGGGACAAGGGCGCGCAGGGCTGGCAGTTCGAGTACCAGGGCCTGCTGATCGACCACAACCCGGACCAGTCCCGGGTCCACCTGGTGGAGCCGATCGCAACCAACCCCAACCAGTACTGGCGGGTCGAGGACGCGGGCGGCGGCTGGTCCAGGATCACCAACGGCGGCCGCTGCCTGAACGCCGTCGAACAGCGCAAGGACCTCTCCACCGGCCCCTGCACCGGCGGTGACGGCCAGAAGTGGCGGTTCGTCCCGGTCGACCCCGCCTCCGGCACCGAGGGCGCCCCGGTCGGCAAACCCGTGCACGGCAAGGCGTTCAAGCTCCGCTCGGCGAACGGCCTCGACGCCGAGGCCGCGAACGGCAGCACCACCCGGCTGACGCACGTCTGGGCGGGCGACCCGGCCGGCTCCTCCTCGGCGGCGTACGCGGCCTGGAAGGGCTCCTACTGGTACGCGCAGTGGTGGACCCAGGCCGAACCCGGCACCGCGGAGGCCAACGGCAGTTCCCCGTGGCGCAAGCTCGGCCGCAAGCCGTAGCACCCGTCGTCACGAACCCACCGCGCCCTGGCACGCTCGGACTCTGTTGGTTAATCCGGTGTCTCGTTACCTCGCCCCGCCGAGCTGCTTTTGCTCGGCGGGGCGAGGCCGTGCGAAGTGGCCGGTGCGAGTTCGGGCCTGTGGTGTGTCGGTGAGGTGGGCTTCGATGCGGGCGAGGTTGATCGCGGCGCCGGTGAGCTGGTGCTGGAGGCCGGTCTTGGGCAGGCCCCGATAGCGGGATCTGCGCAGGCCGGGCGGGCGCCGGTGCCTCGCCAGCTCTGGACGTGGGTCGGAGAGTCAGGCGTGCACTCCGGCCGCCGCCCATGCGGTGGTGATCCGGCGGTAGGCGTTGACGACGGCCTCGTCCCGCGCCTGGTCCAGGACGACGGCGGTGGCCACCACCTGGATGTCCGGCAGGTCGAGCATCAGTACCGACACCGTCTTCTCCAGGTCCGCGGTGAACCGCTCCACCGTGCGCGGCGGGGTGAACAGCTCGTTGCCCAGGTCCTCCAGGAGCTCGCGCACCGCGTCCGTGTCCGGGTCGCCGGCCACCGTGCGGCGCAGCACCAGCAGGACGTCCCAGAGGGCTTCCAGTTTCCAGGCGGGCAGCGCGTACAGCACGACCTGGCCCGCACAGCCGTCGTCGGGAACGGCGGTGGAGTGCCAGCCAGAGAAGATCCTTCGGCAACGACCTGACCATCCCCCAGCTCCTGATCGCCTCCTCGTCCTCCAACAGCAGCAAGGGCGACAGCGGCCCCGACCAGTGGAAGCCCAAGAACACCGCCTTCTGGTGCACCTACGCCGAGGACTACACCCACGTGAAGTACGTGTGGCAGCTCACCACCACGACCGCCGAGGTCAACGCCCTCAGCAGCATGCTCGACACCTGCTCCTGACCCACGCCACCGTGCCCCGGGCCCATGCCCGGGGCACGGCACACCAACAACGAGCAGACGCAGCCAGACGAAGCCGCAGGCAGGCGGAGGTGCCAGCGAGGCGTCTGTGGGCGGCGTCGGTGGTCTGTCGGGCCTGGTGGGCCTGGTGGGCCTGGTGGGCCTGGTGGGCCTGGTGGGCCTGGTGGGCCAGCATCCGCGAGGAACGATCCTGTATCAATGTGCTGGAACTGCTGAAGCCATGGCCCGGGTTCTCCCAGCCTGGCTGCATGGACTCCGCCATCATCACGCCCGTTCTGTCCGCCGCTGCCGCCACGATCAGCGGTATCGGTGCGGCGCTGCTGACGTCTGGCCGGACGCTGAAGCTGGAGCAACGGCGCCAGCAAGCTGACCGCGACCGGGAGACCCTCACCGCCCGGCGCGATTCCTACGCCGCTGTGCTGCGGGCGGGGACTCTTGTCGTGAACCGCTGGTGGGAGGTGGTCGACCTCGTTGGCGTCGCTCCGCGCGACCGGGACCGGGCGGCGGTGCGGGATGCCTATGTGCGGGTCCTGGCGAGTTGGGACGAGTACAGCGTGGCCTTGCAGGTTGCCCGTATGAACTGGCCGCCTGATGATCTCGGTGCCTTGGACGACGTCAGTTCGGTGATGGAGGAGTTCGACCGCTCTGGCAACGTGCTCTACGCCTCGGCGGGAAGCGGGCGCGTCGTCGATCGGGACCTTGAGCTGTTCCGTGCTGCTCTTGGGCGCTGGCGGCTGGCGATACGGGAGTTCGGCCAGCACGCGGGCTCGATCGTCAACGCACCCGACCCCAGGAGGCCACGCCGCCGCTGGCCCGCTCGGCGCTGAACGGACCGTCGGCCTCACGTCACACGATCGGCTCGCTCCCCGGCGCATCTTGCCTGCCGAAGGAGCGCTACTGGGCGACCATCGTCTGCTGCACCAGGCGGTGGTCGCCCAGGCCACTCACACTCGGTGCTTGGCCGGGTAGAGCTTGGCGTGGAGCACTCGGTCCTCCCGCCACGGATCATCCGGAGCGGAGACCAGGGCGGCCACCTGCTCGCGCTTGGTCGGGGCGGGCAGCACCAACGTCTCCCGGCCGCTGGCACACTGCGGGCACTCCAACCGGTCCGGACCGGCCTCCTCGTGTTCTCTGCCATCGGTTCTTGAGCGATTGACAGCGAAGGTTGACCAACGTGGTTTTCTGCCGCTGAAGATTGATCGCCCCAGCTCAGCGCCCTTCCCAGGCGGCTCCCAGGGGTGCTCGGCTCGGGCGGCCCCGCTGACGGCTGGCGCCGCCACCCAGTGAGGAAGCCCGTCGCGCTGCGCAGCTGGCAACGACCACACCAGACCCGAGTAGCGGTCGGTGCGGTCTGGGGCGGCGTTGCCGCCCCAGACCGGGGTGCGTCAGGTTGAGAGGGAGAAGCTGATGGTGATGCGGGCGATCTCGTTGTTCTTCTGGTCGGTGAACGTCAGGGTCCCCGTGTACTTGCCCTTGGGTGCATCGGTGGGAATGTAGAACGTGACCGGCGGGACGTAGGGGCCCACCACGGCTGCGGAGAGAGCTGACGCCTCGTTCACCAGGGATACCATCCCGAACTTGATCACGGTCTGGACTGAGCCGCTGGCGATGGGACCGGTGAGCGTGCCGGTTGGGGTCACGGTGAGGGCCTGTCCTCTGACCGGCTCCTGCGGGTCGAAGGACACGCTGGAGACCTTGAAGTTGTCACTTGAGGTCCCCGTGTTGTTCCAGGTGACGCTACCGGTTGAAGGGGTGGTCATATGGTGCTCCGCTTCCGGGAGGTGAACATCTCTCCTGACGCAAACAACGTACTGGGGCAACAGCCCCCGGGCCCGTCAGCCAAGGAAGACTGCAGAGATTGCTGGCGCCAGCCGTCAGCGGGGCCGTCCGAGCCGAGCCCCTCTGGAGCCGCCTGGGAAGGGCGCTGAGCTGGGGCGATCAATCTTCAGCGGCAGAAAACCACGTTGGTCAACCTTCGCTGTCAATCGCTCAAGAACCGATGGCAGAGAACAGTTCGGGTGGTGGCTCTGCTGCGGGTGCCGGCTGTCCCGTCTCGGTCGATCTGGCCCTTGTCTCAGATGATCTGGACCAATTCGCTCGACGTCTCAGATGATCTTGTAGAGCCAGGTGCCCGGCTCTCTGGTCTCGCTCGCAGCCTGACTATGGTGGCGGTCGTGGAGACCTCCGACTCGCCCTTGGCGATACGTGCATGCTGGCTCTCGTGGATCGCGGTCCATGGCGCCAACCAGGCCGATCTTGTCGCGCAACTTGGCCTCAGAGGGTGTTCGATAGGGGATTCCCCCCAACTGTCCGGCTTTGGCTCTTGCGGCATGGACTCGGTTCCAGGATCTCGTAGCGGCAGGGCCCGTGTCCGCGATATTCATCAAACGTGACGGAACGACGCAGGTATCCCTCGGACCTGAAGGACGATCAGTGGGAGCTCATCGAGCCTGTGCTGGTGGAGTGGCGACGAACCCGCGCCGAAGGGCGTGAGCCCACGACAGCGCTGCGTGAGGTGGTGAACGCGATCCTCTACGTCGCACGCACCGGCATCGCCTGGCGCTACTTGCCGCACGACTTCCCGCCCCACACCACCGTCTACGGCTACTTCAAGGAGTGGGAACGCGACGGCACCACCGAGCGGATCCACGACACGCTCCGT
>NZ_JBHXMU010000092.1:0-29295 GCF_042720685.1 Kitasatospora sp. NPDC058492 | reverse complement strand
TGGTCACACTTCCGACGACGAAGCCAAGCCCGCGCCCGCAACTCCCACTACAAACGCCGAGGACACACCCCCCAGATGCGGTTGCAGTATTAAGCCGAGGAGACCTGTCCTGACCCTGGGCGTCTCTCGACGTCGTCGGATCAGTGGCCTGTATCCGTGCAGACGCCTCACCGAACGAGGAGTCGCGTCGACAAGTAGACGCGCCCCCCGACCAGGGTGTCAAGCCGCTCCGACCCCCCGTCAGAACCGCCCGGACCGCCCGTCATCAGCACGTTTCCTCCGCGGCACAAACTGTTCGCCTGCGGCGCGGGCCCCGGTGGCCACTGACCGACAGAGGCCCTGCCGGAGGTGTCTCCGGCAGGGCCTCTGGCCTTCGGCGTGGGTCAGCTCCTGTGGCGGGGGAGCCGGTGGGACTCGACCGGTCGTCCGTCGGCGAGGTGCTCGGTGACGATGCGGCCGGCGACGGCCGGGTCGATCCTCCCGTACCAGACGTCGTCCGGCTGCACGCTGACGACGGGGGCCTGGTTGCAGGGGAACTGGCACCCCGTCTGGGTGACGAGCACGTCGTCGTCGCCGAGGCCGTGCTCGGTCAGCTTCTGTACCAGGGCGCGTAGCCCCTCCTCCGCGCCCTGGGCCGCGCAACGCGGGCCGCGGCACACCAGGACCTGGTGCCGGTGGCCGGGGACGTCCTCCCAGGCCGCGGACGTGAGGCCGGGCTCCTCGCCGGTGATGGCCTTCGTCACCGCGGCCACCGCGGGGACCGCGTCCGGTGAGTCGGCGAGGCGGGTCGCGACGAGGAGTTCGGGACGGTGGCCCGCGCGCTCGCGCCACCAGTGCGCCGCGATCCGCCGTAGCCAGGACTGGCCCGGGCCGGAAGCCGCGAGGCGGACGCCGATCACGACCACGGTCTCGGTGCCCGCGTCGGCCAGCCTGGTCAGCTCGGCCGACAGGGAGGGGTCCGCCTGCTGCAGGAAAGCGATCGAGGCCCGGTGCGACGCCGCGGTCCGGAGGAGTTCGTCACGACGGACGGCTTCCCCGATCGACATGCCGACCAGGAGCGTGGCACTGCGGCGGGCGGGTGCGCCCGGGGCGGGGAGGGTCATGGTGATGTCCCTTCGGGGAGCAGTCCGTTCCACCGGATGTGCGGCCTGTCGTGCCGGGGGTGTCGTTCCACGGTCACGTCGACGCCGTAGACGTGCGCGATCGTGGGCGAGGTGAGCACGTCGGAGCTGGGCCCGTGGGCGACCAGCCGGCCGTCGAGCAGGACGGCGACCTCGTCGCAGTAGGCGGCGGCGAGTTCGAGGTCGTGCAGCGCGGCCACCGTGGTGACGCCCAGCCCGCGCACGGCGCCGAGGAAGCCGAGTTGGTGGCGCAGGTCGAGGTGGTTGGTGGGCTCGTCGAGCAGGAGCACGCCGGGCTCCTGCACCAGCGCCCGCGCGAGCTGGACCCGTTGCCGTTCGCCGCCCGACAGCGTCGGCCAGGCCCGGTCGAGCAGGTGTCCGACGTCGGCCGCGGCAACGGCATCGGCGAACACGGACCGCTCGTGGGCGTCGGCGGCGGAGTCCATCGGCACGGGCCAGCGGCTGCGGTACGGCGTGCGTCCGAGCTCGATGACCTGACGGGCCAGCAGTGACAACCGGGTGTCCGCCTGCTGCTCCATGAAGGCCACCCGTCGTGCTCGTCGGCGGGCCGTGAGGGCGTGGAGGTCCTCTCCGTCCAGGAGGACGCGCCCCGCGCTCGGCCGGGTCAGTCCGGCGACCGCGCGCAGCAGGGTGGTCTTCCCGGCGCCGTTGGGCCCGAGCAGGCCCGTGATCCGGCCGGGGGCGAACGCGAGCGAGACCGCGTCCAGCAGCGTGGCTCCGCCGATGCGCACGCGGAGCTCCTCCGCGCGCAGCTCGGCGGGCGGCGTCACGGTCACTGCGGTCCCCCCTCGGCCCGCCCCTGGCGCCACAGCAGCCAGGCGAAGAAGGGCGCTCCGAGTCCGGCCGTGATGACGCCGACGGGGATCTCCCGGTCGGGCAGGACCGAGCGCGCCACGATGTCGCTGCCCACCAGGAGGGACGCACCCACCAGTGCCGACACGGGCAGCAGGAGGGCGTGGCGCGGGCCGCAGACCAGTCGGACCACGTGCGGTACGACCAGGCCGAGGAACCCGATGACGCCGGTGTTGGCGACCAGGCACGCGGTCACCAGCGCGGCGGTGGCGACGAGGAGCCAGCGGGTGCGCTCGACGTGGACGCCGAGGGAGCGGGCGGCGGTCTCGCCGAAGGCGAAGGCGTCCAGGTCGCGGGCCGAGGAGGCCAGGACCGTGACGCCGACCAGCGCGACCGCGGTCAGGAAGACGGCGGTGGGCCAGCGCACGCCGGCGACCGAGCCGAGCGTCCACTCCATGACACCGCGCGCCGCGTTGCGGTCCCCGAGGACCAGCACGACGAACGAGGTGTAGGCCCCGCACATCTGCCCCACCGCGATGCCGGCGAGCACGGTCCGGGTGGTCGGTAGGGACCGGGTGCGGGCGCCGGCCAGTGCCAGGACGACGGCGGCGGCGAGCAGGGCACCGGCGAAGGCCGCCGTCGCCACCGCGCCGGTGCCCACGGCGCCGGTCACGCCGACGCCGAGGACGATCACGGTGACCGCGCCTGCGGCGGCTCCGTCGGAGATCCCGAGCAGGAAGGGATCGGCCAGGTCGTTCCCGGTCAGCGTCTGCAGCACCGCGCCGCAGACCGCGAGGCCTGCGCCGGTGGCAGCCGCTCCCAGAACCCGGGGCAGCCGCAACTGCCAGACGATCTGGTCGTCCAGCAGCGTGACGTGCTGGCCGCCCAGCCCGAGACGGCGCGCCACGACATCGATCACCGTCCGGACCGGCTCGGGTTGCGAGCCCACGGCCAGGCCGAGGAGCACGGTGGTCAGCAGCAGGGCCGCACCGATGGCCAGGGCCGCCGTCGCGCGGCCCGGACCGGAGGGCCGCACGACGGGGCGGGGTTCGGTGGTCATGAACCCGGGTGCAGCTGGCCCAGCCCTGCGGACACCCGGGCGGCACCGTCGGCGAGCCGCACGCCGGGAGTCGACTCCGAGAACGGCACCACCACGAAAGCCTTGCGCTGCACGGCGGTGAGCTTGCTCAGCACCGGGTCGTTCTCCAAGTAGTCGATCTTGGACTGGGCGGTGTCCCAGCCGGCGTCCGCGACCACGATGGCGTCCGGGTCCGCCGCGACGACCTTCTCCCAGCTCACGTTCTGCCAGCCACCGGGCAGGTCCCCGAAGACGTTGCGGGCGCCCACGGCATCGAGCACGAGCTGAGGTCCGCCGTGGCCGGCACCGACGAACGGCGACTTGGTGTCCGAGTCGTACCACAGGACCTTCAGACCCTTGCCCGCGGCCGTCGCCGTGAACTGGGCGAGCTGCTGCTCCTGCTGCTGCTGGATCGCGGCGGCCCGCTCCGTGACACCGAAGACCTCGGCGACGTCGTTCAGTTCACCCCACACCGCCTGCCAGGTCGTCGGCGGCACCTGGCTCTTGTCCGAGCAGCCGAACGGGGACAGGTACGACGGGATGCCCTGGCCGCGCAGCTCGTCCCGGCTGCCCGCGACCTTGTCGGTGAACGCGCTGGAGTAGGAGGCGTACAGGAAGTCGGGACGGGCCGCGAGGAGCTTCTCCTTCGTCGGGTAGTCCTTGGAGAGCACCGGGACGGAGTCGTAGGCCGCCTTCCACTTCTCCGGGACGGAATCGTCGAGGTAGGCGGTACCGGCCATGCGGGACTGCAGGCCGAGGGACAGGGCCACCTCGGTGGCACCCTCGTTGAGCGTCACCAGCCGGGCGGGCGGCGCGCCGACCGTCACGGTCGTCCCGCAGTTGTCCACGCTCACCGGCGCGGCACTTCCGGCCGCCCCGCCGGACGTGGCGGGCGCGGGGGCGCCGGTGCAAGCCCCGAGCGCGCCGGTGAACAGGACGGCCGCGACCACCCGGCCGACACGTATCGGACCTGTGGGACGAACGGAACATATCGATCGAAACGGATACAGCAGACCGCTGGGCACGTGTTCTCCAAAACCCTCGTGGAACATGTCGCGCCGTGGCCGGTCTCCTGGCTTCCGCATCAACACGCCGCAGCCGACCTTCCCGGACGGCTCTTCCAGCCCGCCCAGTGGCCCTGACCGCTGGAAAAGCCGGTCAGCGAGGGCCGCGGAACTCCGCGGCAACAGTGGCGAGGGCCGCACCGGACTCAGACCGGTTTCCCGTACACCACGGCGATGGCAAGGTATCAGGCGTGGTCAGGTCGGTGCTGACCGGCTCAAGGACGCCCACCGGCCACGCGAAGCGCCGGCAGCGGCAGCGCCTTGACGGAGGTGTGTGTTCGGCCTGCCGGCTTTCCAGCGCGCTGTCACGCAGTGGCGGTGGCAGCTTCGGTGGCTCCGCCAGTTGAGGGTGACTGGAGGGAGCAGGCCGAGATCCGGACCGCGAGCTCCTCGTAGTCGACGGGTTCGCCACACAGCCGGCGTACGGAAGCAAGGCCCAGGCTGGCCTGTCCGGTGGCCTCCACGAGAGCACGGGAAGCAACGTAGAAGCGCCACTGGCCGATGTCGAGCGGGTCGTAGTCGGCGTGGGTGAGCGCGATATGGAGGGCGAAGACGTAGACATCCGCGTTGTAGGACTGCTCTGCGGCGTCACCGTCCTCGGGAGTCCAGGTGCGTCCGCGCAGCCGGGAGAAGCGAATCTCCGACAGCTGACGCTGCCCCCAGGCTTGGAGGTAGGCGCTGGTCTTGACCTCGATCCTGAGCCCGTCAGGCGTCAGGACATCGAAGCTGTCCCATTCCATGTTGCGTGCCACAGCGCCGACGGCGCGGTGGACCAGGAATTCCGCGAGCAGGCCCCGGGTGGTGTTGGTTCGCAAGTCGGGCATCGCGTAGCGCCAGAAGTCCAGCACCGTCCCGGCATCGGTGCCGCGGAAGGCCTCGTTGCCGTCGAGCGGCGCCAGTTCGGCCGGGGTGTGCCAGGCGTTGGGGGCGGCGGAGTCGGAGAGCATTCCCCCAGCCTGACACGGGCGCCGGACGGGGAGGGCGGTATCGGGGGCAGCGCTCAAAGTCCACGGCGCTGTGCCCTCGCGCCCTCCCGGGCTGGAGAGCTGCTGTTTCCGCAGGTCAGAGGCCTGATTGCTGCCTCGAAGTGCCGCGGTTCCTCGGCGGCCGCAAGCGCAGCTGCGGCGAGTCCGCAGGACTCGGTCTGTGCCCGTGTGTTACTGGGTACGGAGGGGATCGACGGGGGAGTGGGTCGCGAGTGGCGAGAGGTCGGAGCCGGGGCGTGAGTGGTGAACTGCGGTATGACGATCTGGTGCGGCCGCTGCCGGAGTTGCTGAAGAGGCACGCCGAACGGTCGGCGGAGCGGGTGGCGTTCCACGACTTCTCGCGCGGCGTCAGCTACGCCGAGTTGGAGCGGCGGACCGGGCGGTTGGCCGGGTCGTTCGTGCGGGCGGGGGTCCGGCGCGGGGATCGGGTGGCGCTCTGCCTGGGCAACTGCGTGGAGCTGGTGGAGGGTTGCCTCGCCGTGCTGCGGGCGGGGGCGGTCGGTGTCCTGCTCAATCCCCGCTCCTCTGACGACGAACTCGACTACTACCTGCGGGACAGCGGCGCCTCGGCCATCATCACCGACCCCGCGCACCTCACGCAGCTGCACCGCCTCGGCGCCGCGTACCGCGGCCTGCACACCGTGCTCACCGGGGCGGGCCCGATCCCCTCGAACGCCCCCGACGGCACCGTCCTCTTCGAGGCTGCGGCCTCGACCGGGGACGGGCCCGCGGCCCCCGACGATCTGGGGCTCGACGATCCGGCCTGGCTGCTCTACACCTCCGGGACCACCCACCGCCCCAAGGGCGTGCTCTCCACACAGCGCAGCGCACTGTGGTCGGTGGCGGCCTGCTACGCGCCGCTCTTCGGGCTCTCCTCCGAGGACCGGCTGCTGTGGCCGCTGCCGCTGTTCCACAGCTTCGGGCACTCCCTCGCGATCCTGGGCACCACGGCCGTCGGCGCGAGCACCGCGATCGCCGGCGAACTGCCCACGCCCGGTGAGGCCTTGACGCCCGGCGACCTGTGGCGCACGCTGCGCACCCCGAGCGCAGCCCTCGGCGGGCCGTTCACCGTCCTGGCGGGCGTCCCCACGACGTACCACCGGTTGATGGCCTCGGCGAAGGACACCCCGCTCCCCGCACCGCGGCCCGGGCTGAGGCTCTGCGTCACGGCGGGCGCGCCGTGCCCGCCCGAGCTGCGCGGGGCGGTGGAGGAGACGCTCGGCGCGCCGCTGCTCGACGTCTACGGCAGTACCGAGACCTGCGGCGCGATCGCGGTGGCCCGCCCGAACGGCCCCCGGGTCGACGGGTCCTGCGGACTGCCGGTACCCGGGGTCGAGGTCCGCGTCGTCGATCCGGACAGCGGGGCCGACGTCCTCGCGGGCGGCGAGGGCGAGATCTGGGTCAGCGGTCCGAATCTCATGACGGGCTACCACGACCAGCCGGAGGCGACGGCCGCCGCGCTGCGCGAGGGCTGGTACCGGACCGGGGACCTCGGGCGGCGCGCCGAACACGGCCACCTCGTCCTCACCGGCCGGGTCAGCGAACTGATCATCCGGGGTGGCGAGAACATCCACCCCACGGAGGTCGAGCACGTCCTGCGGGGCTGTCCCGGGGTGCGGGACGCCGTGGTCCTCGGCCTGCCGCACGGCGTCCTCGGCGAGGTCCCGGTCGCCTTCGTGGTGCCCGGCCCGGAGGGCCTGGACCCGCGGCTGGTGCTCGACGTCTGCCGCTCGCAGCTCGCGGAGCACAAGGTCCCCGTCGAGGTCCGTGAGATCGCGGCCGTCCCGCGCACGCCGTCGGGCAAGATCGTCCGCCATGCGGTGCTCAGCGACCCGGCTGCGGCGCCGGCCCCGGCCCCGGCCGGGGGCTCCCTGGGCCGCGGGCTGCTGTCGCTGCCCCGGGAGGAGCAGGAACGCGCGCTGTGCGAGAGGGTGTGCGCCGAGACGGCCCGGGTCCGCGGCCGCGCGCCGGAGCGCGGGCCTGAGGCGGACGGTTCGTTCGCTGACAGTTCCTTCGCGGACCTCGGGCTGACCTCGCTCGGCGCCATCGAGCTGATCGACCGGCTCGCGGCGTCGACCGGGCTGAGCCTGCCGACGACGCTGGTCTTCGACCACCCCACCCCTGCCGCCGTCGCCCGCCACCTGCACACCGAACTGTTCACCGCCGAGCCTGCCGTACCCACAGCCGAGGCCGTCACCGCACCGCGGACCGCCGAGCCGGAGGAGCCGTACGACCGGGACCCGGTGGTGATCGTCGCCATGGCCTGCCGCTACCCCGGTGGCGTGGAATCCCCCGAAGGGCTCTGGGAGTTGGTGTCGCAGGGCACGGACGCGATCTCGGACCTGCCGACCGACCGGGGCTGGGACCTCGCCGCCCTCTACGACCCCGACCCGGACCGGATCGGCACCTGCTACACCCGCAGCGGCGGATTCCTGCACAGCGCCGCGGAGTTCGACGCGGGCCTGTTCGGCATCTCGCCGCGCGAGGCGTTCGCCATGGACCCGCAGCAGCGGCTGCTGCTGGAGGTCACCTGGGAGGCGTGGGAGCGGGCCGGGATCGACCCGGCGTCCGTCCGGGACAGCGACACGGGCGTCTTCCTCGGCGTGATGTACGGCGACTACGCCTCCCGCTTCACCGAGCACGAACTGGAGGCCCACCTCGCCTTGGGCTCGGCCGGCAGCGTGGCCTCCGGCCGGCTCTCCTACGTGTTCGGCCTGCGCGGGCCCGCGATCACCGTCGACACGGCGTGCTCGTCCTCGCTGGTCGCCGTGCACCAGGCGGCCCAGGCGCTGCGCTCGGGCGCGTGCTCGCTGGCGCTGGCCGGCGGCGTCACGGTGATGGCGACGCCCAACCCGCTGGTCGCGTTCAGCCGCCAGCGCGCCCTCGCACCCGACGGCCGGTGCAAGTCCTTCTCGGCCACGGCGGACGGCACCGCCTGGGCCGAGGGCGCCGGGGTGCTGCTGCTGGAGAGGCTGTCCGACGCGCGCCGCAACGGACACCCGGTGCTGGCCGTGGTGCGCGGCAGCGCCGTCAACTCCGACGGCGCGTCCAACGGCCTGACCGCGCCCAACGGCCGCGCCCAGCAGCGCCTGATCCAGCTGGCGCTGGCCGACGCCGGGCTGCGCGCGCACGAGGTGGACGCCGTGGAGGCGCACGGGACGGGCACCGCGCTCGGCGATCCCGTCGAGGCGCGGGCGCTGCTCGCCGGCTACGGCCGGGGCCGGGGGCCGGAGGAGCCCCCGCTGTGGCTGGGCAGCGTCAAGTCCAACCTCGGACACACCCAGGCCGCCGCCGGAGTCGCCGGGATCATCAAGATGGCCCAGGCCATGCGGCACGGCGAGTTGCCCAGGACCCTGCACGTGGCAGCCCCCACCCCGCACGTCGACTGGTCCGCGGGCCGGGTCGAGCTGCTGACCGCCGCCCGGCCGTGGCCCGCGCCCGCCGGCCGGCCGCGCCGGGCCGGCGTGTCGGCCTTCGGGATCGGCGGCACCAACGCGCACGTGATCATCGAGGAGCCGGCCGCCGCCGACCGCGCCCCGCTGCAGGAACCCGCGCGGCCCCAGGGGCTGGCGGTGCCGTGGCTGGTCGGCGGGGCCGACGAGGCGGCCCTGCGGGCCCAAGCGCGGCGGCTGGCCGACCACGTCGCCGCCCGGCCGGGCCTCTCGCCGGCGGACGTGGGCTTCTCGCTGGCGGTGTCGCGGTCGGCGCTCACGCACCGGGCGATGGTGCCGGCCGCGGACCGCGAGCGCATGCTGGCCGGACTCCGGGCGATCGCCGACGGCACGCCCGCCGACGGCACGCCCGGCGCCGGGGCGTTGACGCGCCTGGCCGACCCGCGCACCCGCACCGCCTTCCTGTTCACCGGGCAGGGCGCGCAGCGCACGCGGATGGGCGAGGAGCTACGGGAGGCGTTCCCCGCGTTCGCCGAGGCCTTCGACGAGGTCTGCCACGCGCTGGACGGCGAACTCGACCGGCCGCTGCGCACGGTGATCCGCGCCGAGCCGGGCTCGCCGGACGCCCTGCTCGACCGCACGGACTTCACCCAGGCCGCCCTGTTCGCCTACGAGGTGGCGCTCTTCCGGCTGGTGGAGTCCTGGGGCGTGCGGGCCGACTTCCTGGCGGGGCACTCCGTGGGCGAGTTGGCGGCCGCGCACGTCGCCGGAGTGCTGGACCTCGCCGACGCCGTACGTCTGGTCGCGGCGCGCGGGCGGCTGATGCGGGCGCTGCCCGACGGCGGGGCGATGGTGGCCCTCGACGCGGCGGAGCACGAGGTCCTGCCCGAACTCGTGGACGTGGCCGACCGCGTGGCGATCGCCGCGGTCAACGGACCGCGCGCGGTGGTGGTCTCCGGCGCGCGGGACGCGGTGCTCGCCGTCGCGGCGCGGTTCGAGGCCCGCGGCCGCCGCAGCACGCGGCTCAAGGTCGGCCACGGCTTCCACTCGCCGCTGGTGGACCCGGTGCTCGACGAGTTCCGCCGCGTCGCCGAGACGCTGGAGTTCCGGCCGCCGCGGATCCCGGTGGTCTCCACCGTGACGGGATCTCGGGCGGCGCCCGAGGAACTGGGCTCCGCGGACTACTGGGTGCGGCACGCGCGGCTTCCCGTCCGGTTCGCCGAGGCCGTGGAGTGGCTGGGCGCCAACGGCGTCGGGGGCTTCCTGGAACTCGGCCCGCAGCCCGTGCTCACCGCCTACGCGCAGGAGTGCCCGGCCGTCCAGGACGGCGGCCCGGTGCTCCAGGACGGCGGCGGCCCGGTGTTCGCCTTCGCGGCTCGCGACGGCGAGCGGGAGCCGGACACGCTGCTGGCGGCCGTGGCCCGGCTCCACGTGCGCGGCGCCGGCGTCGACTGGCCCGCGGTGTTCGCGGAGCGCGGGCTGCGGCGCGTGGAGCTGCCGACCTACGCCTTCCAGCGCCGGCGGTACTGGCTGGACCCCCTGCGCCCGGCCGGGGCCGGGGCCGGGGCCCACCCGGGCCCCGGCGAGCATCCGCTGCTCGGCCCGCCGTTCGAGGTGCCGGGCACCGGGCGCACGGTGCTCTCCGGCCTGCTGTCGGCGAGTGCCCAGCCGTGGCTCGCCGACCACGTCGTCGGCGGGGCGCCGCTCGTGCCGGGGACGGCGTTCGTCGAGATGGCTGTGCGCGCGGGCGACGCGGCCGGCTGCGGCACGCTGGAGGAGCTCGTGATCCTGCGGCCGCTCGCGCTGCCCGCTGCGGGGGTACGGGTCCAGGTCGTGGTGGGGGCGGTGGACGACTCCGGTCGGCGGTCCGTCGAGATCCACGCGCGACCGGTGGAGGCCGCCGAGGCCGCCGATCCCGCCTGGACGCCGCACGCCACCGGCCTGCTCACCCGCACGCCCGAGCCGGGTACGGCACCGGAGGGGCACGGCCTGACGCAGTGGCCGCCGCCCGGCGCCGCGGAGATCGATCCCGCCGGCGCCTACGAAGCCGCGGCGGAGCGCGGTCTGGCCTACGGGCCCGCGTTCCGCGGCGTGCGCGCGCTGTGGCGGCGGGGTGCGGAGGCGTTCGCGGAGGTCCGGCTGCCCGAGCCGTGGACGGCCGAGGCGGACCGGTACGGCATCCACCCCGCGCTCCTGGACGCCGCCGCGCACGCCTCGATGCTCGCCGCGCACGCCCCGGGAACCGACCCGGGCGGGGGCGCGGACGCGGACGGGGGCGCGGGCGGCGCCCGGGTGCCGTTCCAGTGGAGCGGCGTGTGCCTGCACGCCGCCGCGGCGTCGACGGTGCGGGTGCGGATCGCGCCGGTCGGCGAGGCAGGCCCCGCCTCGGAAGGCGGCGCGCTCTCGATCACGCTCGCCGACCCGGCGGGCCGCCTGGTGGCCCGCGTCAACTCCCTCTCCACCAGGGAGCTTCCGGCCGGACACCGCGACCCCGGACAGGACATCGCCCAGCGCGCCCTGCTGCGCCCCGACTGGGTCCCCGTCGCACTGCCCGGCGGGGCACCGCAGTCAGCGGGCTGGACGGTCCTCGGGCCGGACCAACTGAACCTCGGCGCCTTCGTCCCCTTCGCCGGCCCGTCCTCGCCCGCGGCCGGCGCGGACGCCACCGCCCCGCCCCGCCACCTGGCGCTCACCGCCGTCGGCTCGGAATCGGAAACGGACCGCGGCCCGCTGGCCGACGTCCACCTGCTGACCACCCGGGTGCTCAAGGCCCTACAGGACTGGCAGGACGATCCGGTCACCGCGGGCTCGCAGCTCGTGGTGGTGACGCGGAACGCCACCGCACCCACGCCGGACCTGGCGGGAGCCGCGGTCTGGGGGCTGGTGCGTACGGCGCAGTCGGAGTTGCCGGGGTGCGTGGTCCTGATCGACGTGGACGAGGACCCCGCCTCCCTGCGCCTGTTGCCCGCGGCGGCCGCCAGCGGCGAGCCCCAACTCTCCCTGCGCGCCGGGCGGGCGACGGTGCCGCGGCTGGTCGGCGTCCCGGCGACGGTGCCGCGGCTGGTCGGCGTCCCGGCGACGGTCCACCTGCCCGAGCCCTGGCCGGCCGAGAGTGCCCAGCCCCGCCGCTCCGGCGCCTTCGACCCGGACGGCACGGTGCTGATCACCGGCGGCACCGGAGCACTGGGCGCGGACCTGGCCGGGCACCTGGTCGACGCGTACGGGGTCCGCCACCTGCTGCTGACCGGGCGGCGCGGCCCGCACGCACCGGGCGCCGACGCCCTGCGCGCGAGTCTGGGGGAGCGGGGCGCGCAGGTCAGGATCGTCGCGTGCGACGTGGCCGACCGGGCCCGGCTCGCCGAGCTGATCGAGCAGTGCGACCCCCCGCTGACCGCCGTCGTGCACGCCGCCGGGGTCCTCGACGACGGAGCGCTGGCCGCGTTGTCCCCCGAGCGGCTGGCGGCGGTCCTGCGGCCGAAGGCGGACGCGGCCTGGCACCTGCACGAGTTGACCCGCGACCGGGGCCTGTCGGCCTTTGTCCTGTTCTCCTCGATCTCGGGCGTGCTGGGCCGGGCGGGCCAGGGCAACTACGCCGCGGCGAACGCGTTCCTGGACGCGCTCGCCCAGCACCGGGCCGCCGCCGGTCTGCCCGCCGTCTCGCTGGCGTGGGGCATGTGGGGTCACGACGCGGGCATGGCAGCCCAGTTGACCGAGGGCGCGGGGCACCCGAGGCCCGACGACGTGGTCCGGGCGTTCACCCCCGCCCAAGGGTTGGCCCTGTTCGACGCGGCACTGCGGACGGGAGCCCCCGTACTCGCGCCGGTCCTGCTCGACCGGGCCGCGCTGCGCGCCGCCGCAGGGCAACTACCGCCGCCGCTGCGCGACCTGGCGCGCCACGGTCGGCCCGCCGCCGAAGTGCAGAGCGGTGAGACCGAACCGCCGCCGGGCGGCCGGGAGGGCTCGGAGCCCGGGGCGTGGCGCACGCTGCTGGCCGGGCTGCCCGCCGAGGAGCGCGGGGCCGCGCTCACGGAACTGCTGCGCGGCGACGTGGCCGCGGTGCTCGGCTACTCCGGCGCGCAGGACCTGCCCGCCGGCAGGACCCTGGCCGAGCTCGGCTTCGACTCCCTGACGGCCGTCCAGTTCCGCAGCCGACTGAGTACGGCCCTGCGCCTGCGGCTGCCCGCGGCCGTCGTGTTCGAGCACCCGGCGATCGAGGACCTCGCCAGTCACGTACTCGACCTGCTCGACGATCTGTCCAACGACCTGCCCGACGGCACACCGCGTGAGCAGCCCGGCCGACGGCCCGCACCGCTCACCGGCCGTCCCGCGCAGACGCTCGCGGCGCTGTACCGCGCGCTCTGCGAGCAGGGCCGGCCGGCGGCCGCGATGCACCTGGTGGTCGCGGCTTCCTCGGCCGCCGCGACGTTCGGCGCCGACGACGCCGCGGAGCACGCCGTGCCGCCGCTGCGCCGGGCCCGGGGCCGCGCCGGCTCCCCGGTCGTGGTCTTCTTCCCCGACCACCGTCCGCTCCCCGCATTCCCGGGAGGCGGGTTCGCGGCCCTGCACGCCTGCTTCGATGGCGAGTTGGAGGTCCTGGAGTTCCCACACCCGGGCATCGGCGCGGGGTACGCCGTTCCGGCCGACCGGGAGACGCTCGCCCGCCTCCACACCGAGACGGTGCTGCGGCACGTCGGCAACCGGCCCGTCGTCCTGGTCGGTGCTTCCGCCGGGGGCGCCGTCGCGCACGCCGTGACCCGACGCCTCGAACTCAGGGGATCCGCTCCCCTGGGGCAAGTGCTGATCGACACGTATCTCGTCCACCAGGGCAACCACTCCACGGACTGGCTGACCGCCCTGGCCGCCCCACCGGCCCCGTACCTCGCCGCGGACGTGAGCGCGGACGGGTCCACCGGAGACGAGGACGCCGCCGTCGCGGCCATGGGCGCCTACACCGGGCTCTTCCTGGACTGGCGCCCGGAGCCCGTGAACACCCCGACCCTCCTCATCGGCGCCGCGCGCCCGACCCCGCTGATGGCGGCGCGCGCGGACGGCGACTCCTGGCGCACGTCCTGGCCGCTGCCACACGAGCGCGTCGAGGTGCCCGGCAACCACCTCTCCCTGGCCCGGGAAGACGCCGCCACCACGGCAGCCGCGATCCGCACCTGGATCGACTCCCTCACCCACCCCGGTTAAGTCCTGCCTTTCGGATCAGTGTGTGCAGCCGGGGGAGCGGGAAGTCGGCCCGTCCGACTTCCCGCTCCCCCGGAACCGGTCGCCGGGTGCGCGGGCGAACCCCGTTCGGGTGAAGCGCCGGACGGCCCGGTGGAGGCAGTGCCGGGGCGGGGTAACGGGTGATCGGGAGTCATGGGAAGCCGCGCGACGCGGGGTTCCCGGGCTCCCGTCGATGCCCCCTGACGAACCCAGCACGGGAGTCCCCTCATGCACCTGCGCTTCAGCCCGCGCGCGGCGGTCGTGGTCACCGCCGGCGTCCTCGCCCTGTCCCTGGTCAGCCCCTCCACGGCCTCGGCGGCCCCCGGCGTCGTGATCATGGATCGCGGGGGCGAACGGGAGGAGGTCACGGACCCGGTGCCCGGCGAGTGCCACCGCGGCCTCGGCAACGACACCACGATCGTGAACTTCACCAGCGGCCCCATCCGGCTGTTCACCGACCGCAACTGCCGGTCGAGGATCTCTTCCCTGCTGGACCCGGACGGGGCCCGGGAGAACGTGAACGTCGGCAGCTTCATGGCCATCACCTGACCACCGCCCCACCCGTTCACCTGCCGCCGGACCGGCTGCAAGGCGGTCCGGCGGCCGTACCCGAGTCCCCCGCGCCGCCGGCCCCCACGGTGCCGTGCAGATGCGGCAACAGGGCCTCCTGGAAAGCTTGTTGGCGTAGATACCCTTCGCGAGCTACCAAGAGGCCCTGTTTTCATGCGCGGTTGCCGCCACAGGCACCCGATCGAGACTCCGGTTCGACGATGCCGCCCGTGTACAGCGCTCAGCTCTGCGGACTCAGTCCCACCACGGCGAGCCGAAGCAGCCGGTCCGCCCAGGCGGCGGAGCTGGGCTGGTGTTCAGTGGCGAGGACGATGCCGACGGCCGGCGTGATCAGGTCCGTGACGGTGACGCCCGTCGGCCAACAGATCATCAGTGATCCATCAGTGATCCATCAGGGAACTGTCAGGAACCCGGGGCGCGGCGTTCGGGCCGACCTAGCATCCGAGCATCGTCTCTTCCCCACGGACGATCTTCACCACTCTCAGTGATCGAGGTACTTCGGCATGCGCGGTCTCTCCCGCCGGTCCCACACGCTCGCCCAACGTGCCGTCGCGGGCGTCCTGCTGTCGGGTCTGGCCGTTGCCGGCCTGATGGTCTCGCCGCAGCGGGCCGCCGCAGCCGACTGCGACGGCCAGAGCAGCGTGGGCGGCGGCAACTGCACCACGGCCCTGATCAACTCCATCGGTGCCATGATCGGCGGCTTCCGCAGCGCGGCCCTCCAGGCGCAGGCCGACAACGCCGCGTTCACCCAGGGCATGGCCAGCCAACTGAGTGCCGCGGCTCCCGGCTACAACGTCATGGTGTTCAAGTACGACGGCACCGACCTCTACGACACCATCTGGTTCCGCAACGTGTACGAGGCGAACATGAACGGGGTGCTGGTCGACACCACCGTCAAACTGCAGCACCACGACTCGCAGGGCGGGCCGGCCGGCTACGACGACTTCCGCATCTGGGTCTTCGCGGGTGACTCGACCTTCACCAACAAGGGCGACGGCGGGTACGGGAACTGGGCGTTCGTCGGCTCCGACTCCGACCGGACCGTGAGCACCACCAGGTCCTGCGTGCTGATCCGCTGCGTCGACAGCAAGCGGATCATCCACTTCCCCGCCCGCGACATCACGGTCCCGGGCGTCCCGAAGAGTGGTGGCACCCCGATCACCGACACCCCGGGCACCCCCGGCATCCCCGCGCACGATGACGGCGATGACGGTGATGACGACGGCAACGGCGACGGCAACGACGACGGCGACGGTGGCGACACCAGCACCACCCCGGCCGTCCCCGCGCACCAGGGCGGCGGAAAGGGTGGGGGCAGCAAGGGCGGCAGCGGTGGTGGTGCCGGCATCGCCGGGCTGCACCACCCCAAGGTGAAGAACGGCCGGGGTCCGGTGGTCACGGGGTCCTCGATCCTGGCCGCCGCCAGCGGCGCCAAGAACTCCGCCTGGCAGTTCACCGCCCTGGGCAACGGCCGGTACAAGATCACCAGTGCCGTCTCCGGGCTCGCGCTGACCGAGAACACCAAGACCTTCTTCGCCGAGGCCAAGCCCTGGACCGGCGCCGATGCGCAGAAGTGGCAGCTCGTCAGCGCGGGCGGCGGCCAGTACCAGATCCGGATCACCGACCAGGACTGCCTGACCTACGACGAGGACGCCAAGGCGCTCGGCGTCTGGACCTGCAACAACGCCTGGAACCAGCAGTGGAAGCTCCAGTAGCAGTCACCCGCGCACACTGACCCGACGCACCCCGACCCGGCACCCGCCCGGGTCGGGGCGCGGCCGTATTCGAACAGTGCCTGGTGGCGGCCGATATCCGGCCTCGGATCACGCGGTGGTGTGGCCGGTGATCAGTTCCAGCAGGCGGTACACGGCCTCGTCCACTCCCGGGCGGTGTACGGCGACCACGGCGGTCTCCAGGTGGGGCGACTCTCCCCGCAGCGGGACATAGGCGACTCCGCGCTCGTGACGGACTGGGCGATACGCGGACACCCCTACGGCTGCCGGGCGCTCGTCGTCCTGCTGGTGTTCGGCATGGTCTTCGGTCTGACGGTCGTCGTCGCCGAATCCGTGATCAAGATTGGAGCAGCAGGTCGTTGACCGGTACCTCGACCTGCTCCGCGACCGGTAGGGGCCCCGATTCTGCGGGCGGCTGCGCGCGAAGGCGCCGGGCTGGCAGGATCGCCCGCATGAGGATTCTCGTGCTGGGCGGTGGCTGGTTCCTGGGCCGGGCGGTCGTGAGTGGCGCGCTGGAACGAGGTTGGGAGGTGACCACGTTCACGCGCGGCCTGTCCGGTGTCCCGGTGCCCGGAGCGGTCGCGGTGCACGGCGACCGGGAGCGGCCGGAGGACATGACGCGATTGGCCGAGCACGGACCGTGGGACGCCGTGATCGACACCTCCGCCTCCGAGCTGTCGCCCCGCGCCGTGCTGGGTGGCACCCGGGCCCTGGAGCCGGTCGTCAGCCGGTACGTCTACGTCTCCACGGTGTCCGTCTACGAAGGCTGGCCCATCGAGCCTCTGACCGTGGACTCGCCCGTGCTGGATGCCCCGGCCGACGCCGGACCGGAGTACGGGCAGCTCCCAGAGGGGTGGACAGGCCCAGACACGTACTACGGACGGCAGAAGGCCGGCGCCGAGCGGGCAGTGACCGAAGCATTCGGCCTCACCCGTACGAGTCTGCTCAGGCCGGGCGTCATCCTCGGGCCCGGCGAGTACGTCGGCAGGCTGCCGTGGTGGCTGCGCAGGGCCGAGCGAGGAGGCCGCATCCTCGCGCCGGGCGATCCGGCGAAGTCGATCCAGCCAGTCGATGTGCGGGACGTGGCGGCCTTTGCGCTCGATCAGGCCCAGCGTGTCGGGCACCAGGTTCACAACGTCACCGCGCCGGTGGGCTGCGAGACGATGGGCGGTTTCCTCCAAGCGTGCATGGACGTGACCGGCAGCTCCGGCGAGTTGGCGTGGGTCACCGATGAGGTACTGCTCCGCAGCGGCCTGCGCCAGTGGACAGAGATCCCGCTCTGGCGGACACACCCAGGCGTGTGGGCCGTCGACTCGTCGTCGGCGATCGCGGCCGGCTTCCCCCGTCGGCCGCTGGCGGAAACCGTCGCAGACACGTGGTCCTGGCTCCTCCAGGGCAACATGCCCGTTCCGCATCAGCGGTGGGACGAACACGGGATTGCCCCGGACAAGGAGCGCGCCGTTCTGGAGGGTGCCCGCTAGCCGATCCCCCCGTCGATGGCGAGCCGCACCGCGCCGGGTCCGAGGGTGCGCGGTGCGGCGACCAGCGTAAAGTCGTCGATCTGCTCTGCGAGGTCCCGCGCGACCAGGGCGTCGCGGAAGCTCGGCGAGGCCAGCTCCGCCCGGACCGCGTTCACCCGGCCTACGAGGCCGGCCCCGCGCCACTCCCTCGGCAGACTCAGTACGGGACGCATGGCCTCAGCGGCACCGTCCAGGTCACGCCGCATCAACAGGGCCGTCGCCAGGTCCGCGCCGGCTTGCGGGGCAACCGCGAGCGGTGTGGAGGCCGAGGACTGGGAAGCGATCAGTTCCAGCGACCGCCGGGCGGAGGCCTCCGCGCCGACCCCGTCCCGCAAGAGAAGCAGGGTTGTGCTGTTGCTCATGGCGACGCGTTCCACGCTGAAATCGAACTCACCTGCGATCCCATCGTGGAGATCGTCCACGGCGGGGCCTCGATCGGCCAAGCTTCGATCTATTGCTGCGTGGGCCTCCTCGGCCCGGCCGAGGTGCGCATACGAGCGGGCAGCGATTGCCGCCAGCCTCGCCTGGCCCGTGGCACCAACCCCTCGGAACGAATGGGCCCGCTCGATCTGGCGAACCGCCTGGGCGGGGTTGCCGCCCCAGTAGTACAACAGGGCGAGGTAGCCGTGGGCGTACGCCTGGAGCGGCCCGTGCTCCGCCACCTGGCCGTACAGGGCAGAGGCACGCATCAGTTCAACTGCGGTCGGCATCGAGCCGAGATCGAACGCGCAGGCACCCAGGAGCGCCGATGCCTGGCCGGCGACGACGTAGAGGCGGCCTCGTTGGGACAACAGCTGCGTACGGTCGAGCATCACGGTGGCAAGGCCGAGCAGTTCCTTGGCCGCCATGAAGATCTCGTGGGGAGGGGTGGTGGTGTTTGCTCGGACCAGGCGTACCAGGTCGTCCTCGAGTTGGTCGAGGCTGAGGTCGGGAAGCAACTGTGAGGCCGCGTCGGCGGCGTGGGCGCGGGCATCTCGTGCGGTCATGGCGAGTTCTCTTTCATCGAGCACTGGAGTGGGTACTGCGCGCAGTACCTTTGCCTGCTCGTCGGTGCAGGGCGCGAAGAGTTCGGCGACGGGCTTGCCGTACATCCGCTCGAGAATTGCGGGTGCCGGGTGGTGAGGCCGGGCAACTTGTCCGGCACGCCACCGCGTGAAGCTCTTGTCCGTCAGAACGACGTTTCTGAAGGCGATATCCCCGGTCCGCTCGTAGAGGAGCGCCGCGACCCGCCGGTACTCGGCCAGGAAGCTCCGGAAATCCATGCGGGCCTCGGTGACTAAGACATCGAACAAAGTGTTCATCGCGTCGCGGTCCCTTCGGGGCCGCAGCCCCAGCTGCGAACTACTTCATCCCCTTGCCTACCACCTCCGGACCGGTGGCCACACAGGTGATGCGGAAGTGTCCACGAACTGTCCGCAGCTTGTCCCTGGCCTCACCCGAACGAGGAGCAAGTGTCCCTGCTTCGTGGGTGGTTCTGTCTCCGCACCCCAGTCCATGGTTGATCCCCGTAAGCGAACTGTAACGGGGCGTCAAGACGCTCCTGATGACGGGAGCGATGCACATGGTGGCCGTCGAACAGCCGCGATCTCTCCACCACTGGGAGGCCACGCTGACGGCAGAGGCGGCCGCGGCTTCCACGGCACGCCGAATGGTGGGCTCAGTGCTCAGAGAGTGGGGATGGGAGAACGACCGGGCATCCGACCTGGTCCTCATCGCCTCGGAACTGGTGACAAACGTCGTTCGGCACGCCAGCCGGTCGCGCGGCAGTATCGGTCTGCACCTTCAGGAGACCGGCGGCGACTGCCGGATCGAGGTTCTGGACTACCGCCCTGACCTGCCGCTGCCGGAAACTCCGGTTGCCCGCGGCGAGTGTGGCCGGGGGCTGCTCCTCGTCCGCGAGCTGGCGGACGGAACGGGTGTGGTAACGACGGCCACGACAAAGAACGTGTGGGCAAGGGTCCTTCTTGCCGTTGACGATATGCCGAGGCGCACTCCGTGAAAACCGTGATCAGACGGGCCATGAGGACCGTCGGCTGGCAGCGTCGCCGAACGCCGCCTACTCCCCGGTCGGTGCCCACCCGGGCCGAGGCGGAACGCCCCACCGCCCCGGGCGTCTTCACCGCGAGCGGTCCTGGAGGCCGGCCGCACCGTTCTGGTGCACCGCCACCGCCTACTACACCTTCGGCCAGCCGCTGACGCTGTGGACGGCGGCGGCGGCGCGCGAGGTCCGGACGGCCGTCAGGGACGTCATCCACCACATGTGCGTCCTCGAACTCGCCAACCTGGCCGCCCAGATGGGACCCGTCCTGCCCTCTTCCACGCCGACAGCCGCGCCATCCTGCTCGAAGCCCTCCGGACCCACCACGGCCAGCCGGCCGCCCCGCCGATCGGGCGCCGCGAACTGTCCATCCTGATGTGCAGCGCGATGCTGCGCGCAGTCGGCCAGGAGTGGACCGAACAAGGTGACGTCTGGGCGCGGGTCGCAGCATGGTCGTCTTCCACTGGAACCGCGCCGGAGTATCCACGGCAGACCAAGCGGTCCTCGCCCGCGCGGCCCGCAGCCACATCCTCGGCGCCCCCGCGCCCCCCACCCATGAAACAGCCGACCAGCCGTTCCCAGCACAAGCGAGCCGCTGAAAACTGCGCGCAAGTCAGGAGCTCGGCTATCGAACTCCCATCCCGGGCTGTTGGTTGAGGTTCACCCCGCCCGGGGCGGGGCATCACCCCTGCCGCACGGCAGGTACTCGCTGCGCCCCCGGGCGCAGCGGGAACAGCACCGCCTCTACAAGCCGAACAGAGAAAGGACGCTGACCATGGGAGACGAGAACAAGGGTGGACCGAACGACGGCAAGGGCGGCGGGCACGCCAAGCCCGGCTCGCCGGCCATCGGCCCGAACCCCTCGAAGGACGGCCAGCAGCCGACCCCGGCACCGAAGCACAAGAAGAGTTGACCCCCGAACAGCAGCGGGCCGCATTGGTGGCGTCGCTCACCGACGCCGGTTCCCTGCCCCCCGGATGGGCTCCGGCCGTGGCGGCCGTGCCGCGACACGTGTTCCTCCCCGACACCATCTGGGCGGACGAGGACGGCGGCGACACCGAGTGCAGCCGGACCAGGGAACCCGAGCGGTGGATGCGGCTCGCCTACGGCGACCTGCCGATCGTCACGCAGTGGGACGACGGTGCCGGGGACGGCGACCACCGTACTCCCACGTCGTCGGCGTCCATGCCCACCATGGTGGCCGAGATGCTGTCCGACCTGGGCGCGGTCCCCGGGCACCGGGTGCTCGAAATCGGGACGGGCACCGGCTACAACGCGGCGTTGTTGGCGCATCGCCTGGGCGCCGAGATGGTGTCCACCGTCGAGGTGGACGCGCAGGTCACCGCGCAAGCCCGCACCGCACTTCGCAGGACCGGCTACACCCCCGAAGTCGTGTGCGGGGACGGCTCGTTCGGCTGGGGCGTACGCGCCCCGTACGACCGGATCATCTCCACCGTGTCCCTGCGGGACGTCCCGCCTGCCTGGGTAGCTCAGACCCGGCCGGGCGGGGTGATCGTCAGCCCCGTCTCACCGCTGCTGGGCGGCGGGGCGATCGTGCGGCTCGCGGTGGGCGACGACGGGACGGCGAGCGGTCCGTTCACCCGATCGGCGGCGTTCATGATGCTGCGCCAGCAGCGCTACCAGGGCACTCCGGTGGACGGCTACCTGCCCGGTGAATGGCCGGGCGACTCCGCGCAGTCCTGGACGAGCCTCGACCCCGAAGCCATCGGGGGCGACTGGCTTGCGCAATTCGTCTGCGCCCTCGCCCTGCCGGACGTGTACTACCGGCGCAACGAGTTCGGTGACGGCGGCTGGACGTGGTGGCTGTTCGACACGGCCGTCACGTCCTGGGCAACGGTCGACTCCGTGCCCGGGGAATCCCGGTTCGAGGTCCGCCAGTCCGGGCCCCGGCAGCTGTGGGACGAGACGGAGGCCGCCTACACCCAGTGGACGGCCGCCGGACGCCCCGGCTACGAGCGGTACGGGCTCACGGTGACACCCGCCGGACAGGCGGCTTGGTTGGACAAGCCCGGCAATCCCCTCCCGGGGCACCCCAAGTAGAGCGGTAGCCGGGCCCCTGCTCGCGCAGAGCGGGAATCGGCTCCAGACCGGGTCAGCAGTTCGGAACGGGGTCGGTCTCACTGGTGATGGCGGTGTCCTTCATGAAGCCGAGCTGGCCGTTGTCGGCGACGGTCATCAGCCAGCGGGTCGGGTGCGGCCCGCCGACCCAGGCCTGGTTGTCCTCCTTGCAGTAGAACCAGCTGGGGTCGGAGTTCATGTAGCCGACGACGGTGTCGGGGTCCGGGTAGATGTGGTTGTTGCCGACCACGCCGTACACGGGGGAGCCGGGCACGTTGTGGCAGTACCACCGGTTGCTCTCCCCGGGCCAGCAGTTGTCGGCCGCCGAGGCGGACGGCGCGGCCACGACGCCCAGGCTGACGGCGAGGACGGTGGCAGCAGCGGCGGTGGTGATCCTGGCGGCACGAGCGGTGCTGAACATGTCTCACTCCTGGAGTTGTGCCTGCGAGTCGGCCCGGACCGCAGCATGCCCAGCAGCCCAGACATGTCACACATTCGATACGAGTGATAACGCAAAGTAGCTGATTCTCGGGGGTTCGTGGCCGAACGTCTTCGATCGCACGCACGGACGTCGGGGCGGGTGTTCGCCCCTGCCGCATCACCCGTCGACGATGCCAGCCGCCGGCCCCCGCAGGGACTGCCCGGCGAGGGCGGCCCTGCGGAAGCGGCCGCCGGGAAACCGATTAGGTGATCGCCGCCTGGTGCCGTACGGTCGGTACTACCGACGCGGGGTGGAGCAGCTCGGTAGCTCGCTGGGCTCATAACCCAGAGGTCGCAGGTTCAAATCCTGTCCCCGCTACCACGAACGCCGAAGGGGCGGACGCGCACTGCGCGTCCGCCCCTTCGGCGTCCTTCGCCTCGTCGGCTCGGCCGCCCACCAACGGCGAAGGCGGGCCAGGGCCGGCTCGGGGCGGATGGGTAGTTCGCGGACCCGGATGCCGGTGCGCTGGATCCGCCAGAAGTACAAGCGGCTCAGGCCAAGCGGAAGGCCATCGCGAAACTGCGGGAGATCGCCCAGCGATATCCCTGCATGTCCGCGCACTGGCGCCTCACCGTGGACGCCTCGCTGATCTGACGACATCGCCACGGTCCGAGAGTATCTAGCCGAGATCGCGCTCACGGTCTTCAACGTGGGCGCCCCGAGGACTGCCACTGCTGCTCGGCGGCTAGGGAAGGGGACCGTTGAGGTTGAGTCGGTGGAGGGCCAGGGCAAGGTGGAGGCGTGTGCGTCCTTGCGGGGTGTCGGGGGCGAACCCGAGAGCAGCGGTCAGCTTGGGTAGGCGCGCCTGGAGTGTGGAGTGGTGCAGATGCAACGCGGTGGCCGCCTGGCGGAGGCTGTCGTGGGCTTCGAGGGCGGCCAGGGTTTCCAGTGCGCCGGTGCCGGCTCTTTCTGCCGCGCGTAGCGCGCGCACATCCTCGATCAACGCGTTGTGCGGGGAGACGTGTTCGGCCACGAGGGCCAGGCCGCCTAGGGCGTCGTAGTTGAGGTGGCGCGGACCGTGGACCTCGGCTGTCAGCCGCAACGCGGTCAGCGCTCCGTGCCATGATCGCGGCAGCCCACTGATTTCCACGGCGGGGCCCAGCCCGGCTCTTGGCCCGTGCTCAGTCCCGATGCTGGGTCCAAGGCTTGCGGTGGGCTCGGTCGTGGCGTCGACGACGATGGCGGCGGTCACGTGTCCGAGGCGAGTGCTCCACCGGTTGATCGTTGGATCATCCGGGTTTCCCAGCAGGGCCGCGACCCTGAATCTCGCCGCGGGAAGGGCGAGTCTGCGCACGGCCTGCGCGCGGGCTGCGGCTGTGGCCTCGGGTGAGAGCAGCACTTCCACGCTGGCCGGGTCGTGTGTGGCGGCCCGGCCGCGGGTTCGGTCCAAGACGATGCCCGCCCCGGCCGCGAGGCGTTCGAGAACGATGGCGTCGGTGGGCAGCGGCATGCCGGTGCGTTCGAGCCAGACCCGGCCTGCGGTCGTACCGCGTAGTGCGGTGCCGGGCCAGGAGGGAACGTGTGCCGCCGGTTCCAGCCGGTGGCCGTCGGGATGGATGCGCACCAGGACGTGCCGGTCGGGATCGGCCAGCCCTGCCGTGCAGCCCGAGAGGATGGCCCCGGCCCTGACGAAGGCATCGAGGCCGGCCCGCTGCTCGACGAGGGTGTCGAAGTAGGCGATGGCGCGCACCGCGTCCCCGGCGGCGGGATCCAGTGCCGAGAGCTGTTGGAGCAGTTCTTCCACCACTGGACCATATCCGCCATATGGCGGATGACATGAGCCATCCGGCGGTGGATCGGGCGGCGACCGGCCAGGACACTGGGGCGGCGAACCGCTGAAGGAAGGACCCGAGTATGTACTCCCGACCACCGTTCGACCCCGAGTTGGCCGCAATCCTGGCCACCTATCCGCAAGAGGTGCGAGAACTCGGCTGGCTCGGGCCGGCCGATATCCCCGCCTACCGAGAGATGAACGCGACGGTGCCCGGCGGGGCCGACGCGGCCGCGCTGCGCCGGGACGGGGCCGTCGAGATCGAGGAACGCACGGTGCCCGGCCCCGCCGGGGCGCCGGAGATCTCGCTGCTCATCATGCGTCCTACCCGCGGCGCAGGCTCACGCCCGTGCATTTACCACACCCACGGTGGCGGCATGATCTCCGGCAACAAGTGGGAGCTCTCCCACGTACTCGCCGAGTGGGTGGATGTCCTCGGCGTCGTCGGGATCTCGGTGGAGTACCGGCTGGCTCCCGAGCATCCCCATCCCGCACCCGTCGAGGACTGCTATGCCGGGCTGGCGTGGGTCGCGGCCAACGCCGACGAGTTGTCCATCGACCTCGAACGGCTGATCATCTGGGGCACGAGCGCGGGCGGTGGACTGGCAGCGGCGACGGCGCTGCTGGCTCGGGACCGCGGCGGCCCGGCCCTGGCCCACCAGATGCTGCAGGCGCCGATGCTCGACGACCGCTGCCGGACCCCGTCCAGCCAGGAACTCGACGGCGAGGGATTCTGGGACCGCCGGGCCAACCTGACGGCATGGACCTGCCTGCTCGGGCAGGCCAGGGGCGGGCCCGAGGTCTCGCCCTACGCGGCTCCGGCCCGCGCGGCAGACCTGAGCGGGCTGCCCGCCACCTACATCGACACCGGCCAGGTCGACACCTTCCGGGACGAGTCCATCGACTACGCCGCGCGGCTGTCCCGGTCCGGAGTCCCGGTCGAGTTGCACGTGTGGCCGGGGGCCTGGCATGCCTTCGCCACCGCCGCGCCGCAGGCGGCCATCTCGCAACTCGCCATCGCGGCCAGAACGGCCTATCTCAAGCGCGTCCTGGACTACTGATCCGAAAATGACAGCGGATCGACTCGTCAACAGGCGGGGTGGGCCACCGGTGCAGCGGCGCGGTGGCGCCGCACCGGTTCTCTGCGCGAACTCGGGAGCGAGCCGGACGTGCCCACTTCGTTTTTCGACCACCCCCATGAACCCCGGGGTCCACGCAAGCTGACCCAGCCCCGAAAAATGCCGGGTCCGGCGAGAATCGCCTCTCCGGCGTCTCAGCCGAGCTGACGAACCACAGGTCAGCGCACCGCTTCCAACCATGATCAATGAGACCGTTCCCGCGCGCTCGGGTGCGGCGGGGGCTTCGCCGGTGCGAGGGTGTGCCGGGGTTCAGGTTCGTGTGGTGAGTCGTGCGAGTGCCGTGTCGTACCGTGCCTGGACTTCCGTGTCGGGTGTTGCGCGCAGCAGTGCGGTGAGTGCCCGTACCGCGCCGTCGTCGTAGCCGGCGGACTCCGCCTCCCGCGCGGCGAGGTCGAGTTGGGTGATGCCCTCGGTGTGGTTGCCGAGTCCCAGCAGTGCTTCTCCCCTGATGGTGAGCAGCAGGACGCGGGGGATGTCGGTGGTGTCCGGTTGGTTGCCGAGGGCCAGGGCGTGGGTCGCGGTGCTGAGGGCCTGGTGCCAGTGTCCGGCATCGGTTTGGTGGCGGGCGAGGTGCTGCATCGCCAGCCGTTCCATCCTCTGGTCGCCGGTCTCGCGTGCCAGCTCGACCGCGCGTTCGCAGCTCCTCGCGGCCTGGTCCAGGCGGCCGAGGGAGGCTTGGACCATGGCCAGCACGATCAAGGCGTTGGCCTCGGCGAACGCGTCACCGGCGCGGGCGGCGAGCGCGGAGGCCGCTTCCAGGTGGACGAGTGCTTCCGGGGTGCGCCCTTCCTCGGTCAGGACCCAGCCGAGGACGTTGAGCACCCGGGCCTCGCCGTGCTCGTCGGCGTTGGCGCGCGTGGCCGTGAGGGCGGTCTCCAGGAGCGGTACCCAGCCGTCGCGGACGCGCCACACGATCAGTGGCCACATCGTCATGACGATGCGCCAGGTTCTGTCGTGCAGTGCGGCGGCGTGCGCCGCGGCGACCGCCTGGGTGAGGTTGTTGCGCTCGGCGGCGTACCAGGCCACGGCGGCGGACCGGTCGCCGAACTCCCGCACGGCGGCCGGCGGCAGGAAGTCCGCCGGAAGTGGAAAGCAGTCCTCCGTGCCGGGCTCGGCCGCCGCGACGGCGCCGGTGGCGGTGGTGATGTAGTGGTCGAGGACGCGCTTGAGCGTGTCGGGCTGGGCATCCAGGCCGCGGGCGTAGAGCCGTACGAGGTCGTGCATCGTCCACCGGCCGGGTGCCGTCTCGGTGAGCAGGTGCGCGACGGCCAGGCGCTCCAGGGCGCTCTCGGCGGTGGCGGGGTCGGTGCCGGCCAGGGCGGCCGCCGCGTAGCGGTCGACGTGCGTGCCCGGGTGGCGGCCGAGGGCGGCGAACAGACGGGCGACGTGCGCCGGGAGTTGTCGCAGGGTCAGGCGCAGCGCGGCCCGCACGCCGGTGTCCTCCAGGTCCAGCAAGCTCAGCCGCCGTGTCTCGTCGGACAGTTCGGCAGCCATCGTTCCCAGGGACCAGTCGGGTCGCCCTGCCAGACGGGCTGCTGCCACCCGCAGGGCCAGCGGCAGCCCGCCGCACAGCTCGGCGAGCCGGAGCGCGGCGGCCGGCTCGGCGTGGACCCGTTCGGTGCCGAGGATCCGGGCCAGGAGCATGGTGGCGTCCTGGGGGGCGAGGACGTCCACGGCGACGGGCCGGGCGGTGTCGGTGACGATCAGTCCCGGCAGCCGGTGCCTGCTGGTGACGACGGTGACGCAGCGGTCGCCGCCGGGCAGGAGCGGCCTGACCTGTTCGGAGTCACGCGCGTTGTCGAGGACGACGAGGAGTTGGCGGTCGGCGGCCAGGGCGCGGAAGAGTGCGGCCGCGCCGTTGGCCGACTCCGGTATTCGCTCCTGCGGCACGCCCAGGGCCAGCAGGAACTCGCGCAGGACCTCGACGGCGGCCGGCTCGCCGGTGTCGCTGAAGCCGCGCAGGTCGGCGTAGAGGCGCCCGTCGGTGAGTCCGGCGGGGTCGTGGTGGGCCCAGTGCAGGACGAGGGCGGTCTTCCCGACCCCGGCGGGCCCGATGACCAGGCAGACCGGGGCCTCCCCCGCCGTGGCCCGGGTCAGGGCGGCGAGCTCAGAGGCCCGTCCGTGAAAGGCGCGCGGTGCGCGCGGCAGCAGATCGGGCGTGCTCGTGTTCAGGGTGGCCTCCGGTGCGGCGGCGGGCGGCGGGGCGTCCGCCGTGCGGGCGGGGCGGGGCCGGCCCAGGCTCGCGGCCTCCTCCAGCTCCCGGGCGTCGGCCGCGTCCAGGCCCAGGGCCTTCGCCAGGGCCTGGACGGTGCGGCGCTGCGGCCCCCGGGAGCGGCCCTGCTCCAGATAGGACAGGGTACGTACGCTCACCCCCGCGGCGTGCGCCAGGTCTTCCTGGCTGAGCCCCGCCCTGCGGCGCAGACCGAACAGCAGCGTGCCGAAGGAACGGTCCGCCGGTGCGTACGAGGCCATGCTGAAGCTCTTCCCGTGTTCGACGTGGCCCCGCCGAACGCCGAACCTCAACCCGCAAAAGTATGCGGTACGTACTTTTGCGGGCGAAATTGCATGGTTGGCGCCCGCCCGCCCAGGTTGGATCTAGACCTGAGGAAGACGACCCCGGGAGCCAAACCGGGGAGTACTGCCCCTTCGCCGGGCCCTCGTCCCGCCGGGACCTGAAAGGCCCGGCGAGCGGGTAGCCGGTCGCTTCCCCGCTGTCCGTCCCGCGAGGACGCGCTGCCCCGATGCAGCGGCAGGCGCTCTCGCGGGCTCCTCGCCGCGCGCCACCACACCTGCGCGGAAGAGCTTTCAGGGAGTACCACCCGATGTACCTGCATCCGACATCCACCATGCGCCGAGCCGGAAGGCGGCTGGCGGTGCTGCTGCTGGCCATGGCCGCCGCCTGCGGCCTGGTGAACGGCCTCGCCGCGCCCCACGCTGACGCCAACACCACCCAGCGGTGGACCGACATCGACTGGGACATGACGGGCTACGACTCCGCCGCGCGCCCCAGCTCGGCCGCCGCCAATCAGTCCGGGGAATACCGGCGTGTGGTGGACCGGATGCGCGAAATCGCCGGCCAGCCGATGGCAGGCCTCCCGAACGCCCCCTACTTCTCGGACACGACGGTCCGCGGGCGTGAAACCGCCACCAACCGCGTCATCCGGGTGCTGGTGTGGTCCAACGCTGTTACCCCCAGCAACCCCAGGGGCGAGCGGCGGGCCGATGTCGCGCTGTACTTCTCCGTCGACAACCTGTACTTCATGGGCTTCTCCTCCCACGGCCTCCACTACCGTCTCAACGCCCCCTACACCGTGCGCCTGGCGGAGGAGATGCGGGTCCGCTTCAACATGCCGACCGCTCCCTTGCTCAACACCATCAGCTCCGACGGGGGCTACGCGTCGCTGGCCGCGAACCCGACGTGGCGTGGTGACCAGCCGTACACGGCGAGCAACTTCCTGACGCACTTGAGTGCCCTGGACACCGCCACCTCGGCGAACAGGAACTCCAACGCAGTGCTTCGGGCCATGGCCTACTTCATCGGCGCCACCTCCGAGGCGGCCCGCTTCGGCTGGATCGAGAATCGCATCGCCAGCGTTCTCATCTACAACGGGGACCCGACCGAGACGTCCCGCCCGGCAAACATCGGCCGGTTCGGCACGGACCTGGAGAACAACTGGGACACCCTGTCCACGGTGGCTCACCGGAGCGCACGGGGACAGAACACCACCGCCGTGAACATCGACGGGCGCCAGTACGCGGACTGGGAGGACATCTACGGGGGCGAAACCGCCAACCCCATCATCGTCCCCTTCCTCGCCATCCAGGGCAGCGGCCTCTGACCCACCACAACGCCACGGCGGCCGGGGCCCGATCCACCACGGACCGGGCCCCGGCCGCCGGCGGACTCCGGCGATCCGGGCCACGCAGGCCGCGGAGGCGGTGGTGGCGAGGTTGCGCAGCTGCCCGGACGCGCGCGCCTGCACGATCCCGGGCCGGGTATTTGCCTTGGGCGCCGAGGAGGGGTACTGTCAGCCAGTCGCTCGGCAGGGAGCACCGGACACGCATTGGCGCGGACGGTCCCGCGGTGGCCAATCCTTTCGAAACACCACTTCCCGGTTTCGGGCTGGGTCGCGTCTTGTCGCGGCTTGGTTCTTATTCGGCGTGTTCGTTTTATTGGATTGCGGTCGATTCGCTTTTCGGAGCGGGGATCGGCTAGAGTTTGAAACGTCGGACGGGGCGTCAAGCCGCAGAAGACACCAGCGAGTTGGATGAACGAAGCGCCGGAAACGGAGCGGAAAA
>NZ_JBHXMU010000091.1:0-31087 GCF_042720685.1 Kitasatospora sp. NPDC058492 | reverse complement strand
AGGGGGGACCCTGTGGGAGAGTAGGACGCCGCCGAACAATCATTCACAGAGAACCCCCATCCGGGAAACCGGATGGGGGTTCTTTGCATTTCCGGTGACGTATCGTCGGAGCATGGACGATCAGACAGCGGTCATTGCGAACAGTGTGCTCCGCCCCGAGCAGCGCGACGGCGCCCTGCGCGTTCTGGCGGACGCCCAGGCGGTGGACGGCCGGGCTGCCGTGTCCGAGCAGGGCCGGCTTCGGCTGCGTTCCTCGGATACGCCGCGCCCCGGCGTGAGCCACTTCATCGAGAGTGAGAACGCCGCCGCCGTCGGTTACGGACAGCTCGAAGTCCAGGAGGGCTCCGCCGCCAACCCCGCCGCCGAGCTGGTGGTCGACCCGGCCGCCCGCGGCCGCGGCCTGGCCCGGCCGCTGGTGGACGCGGTGCTGGCACAGGCCCACCGGGCCGGCCGCGACGCGGTGGACTTCTGGGTGCACGGCGGTCACCCGGCGGCCCGGCACCTGGCCGGCCGGTACGGGGCCGAGCTGGTCCGCGAGCTGCGGCAGATGCGCCGCACCGGGGCGCAGACCGAGGCCGTCGCCGTCCCCGAGGGCGTCGAGCTCCGGACCTTCCGCCCCGGCGAGGACGACGCCGAGTGGCTGCGGTTGAACGCGCTGGCCTTCGCCCACCACCCGGAGCAGGGCTCCTGGACGGAGCGGGACCTGGCCGAGCGGCTGGCCGAGCCCTGGTTCGATCCGGCCGGTTTCTTCCTCGCCACCCGGGGCGGCAAGGTGGTCGGCTTCCACTGGACGAAGGTGCACCCGGCCACCGCCACCGAGCCGGCGCTCGGCGAGGTCTACGTGGTCGGGGTGGACCCGGCCGAGCAGGGCAGCGGTCTCGGCCGTGCCCTGACCGCTGCCGGTCTGCGTCACCTGACCGGTTCGGACGCCGGCGGGCGCGGACTGGAGACGGTCCTGCTCTACGTCGACGCCGACAATCCGGCCGCGGTGCGGGTATATGAACGACTGGGGTTCACCATCCATGAGGTGGACCTCATGTACCGCGTCCAGTACCGCGCGGACCAGGCGGCCTAGGACCGGACAGGACCTACAGGACCGGGCAGGGCCTAGCGGCTCCGGGCGGTCCGGGGCAAGGGGTCGGACGTCACCGGCCCTTGCCCCGACCGACTCAGCTTTCCTCCTGGCCATGCGGTGTTTACCGTGGATTCAATTGCTGCCGCGAAGATCACAGGATGAAGTCCGTAGTGTCTCGCTCGTGCAGAGTCGACCGCCACGTGCCGGCCGGCCCTGTACGGACCGCGCCCGGCGGGTGGGCGTTGGCCCTGGGCGAGGACGACGGCCCGCAGAGCCATTCGCGTCCGGACGACGTCCTGCTGCTGGAGGAGCTGGAGCCCATGAGCATCCCCCGCCCCGTCTCTGCCTCGCTGTCCCCGCCGGCCAGGATGTCCGGTGCGCTGGGGATACCGCCCGAGCTGCCGGCCGAGGACGAGCAGGAGTTCGACGCACTGCCGCAGGGCCGCTTCCTGGACCGCGAGCGCAGTTGGCTGGCGTTCAACGAGCGGGTCCTGGAACTGGCCGAGGACCCAGGGATCCCGCTGCTGGAGCGGGCCAAGTTCCTCGCCATCTTCGCGAGCAACCTGGACGAGTTCTTCATGGTCCGGGTGGCCGGGCTGAAGCGCCGGATCGCGACGGGCGTCGCCCAGCGCAGCGCGTCCGGCCTCCAGCCGCGCGAGGTGCTGGACCTGATCTGGACCCGCTCGCGCGAGCTGATGGCGCGGCACGCCGCCGCCTTCCAGCAGGAGGTGCTGCCGGACCTCGCCACCGAGGGCATCGAGGTGGTCCGCTGGCCGGAGCTGGCCGAGAAGGAGCAGGCCCGGCTGCACACCCTGTTCCGGCAGAAGATCTTCCCGGTCCTCACCCCGCTGGCGGTCGATCCGGCGCACCCCTTCCCGTACATATCGGGGCTCTCGCTCAACCTGGCCGTGGTGGTGCGCAACCCGGTGTCGGGGCACAAGCACTTCGCCCGGGTGAAGGTGCCGCAGTCGCTGGCCCGCTTCCTGGAGGCCTCGCCGCAGCGTTACGTCCCGCTGGAGGACGTGATGGGCGCGCACCTGGAGGAGCTGTTCCCGGGCATGGAGGTGCTCGCCCACCACGCCTTCCGGGTGACCCGCAACGAGGACCTGGAGGTGGAGGAGGACGACACCGAGAACATCCTCAAGGCCCTGGAGAAGGAGCTGATGCGGCGGCGTTTCGGCCCGCCGGTGCGGCTGGAGGTCGAGGAGTCGATCGATCCCTACATCCTGGACCTGCTGGTGCGGGAGCTGAACATCACCGAGGCGGAGGTCTTCCCGCTGCCCGGTCCGCTCGACCTGACCGGTCTGTTCGGGATCGCCGAACTGGACCGCCCGGAGCTGAAGTACCCGAAGTTCGTGGCGGGCACCGCCCGCGGGCTGACGGACGTCGAGTCGGCGTCCCAGCCGGACATCTTCGCCGCGATGCGCGAGCGGGACGTCCTGCTGCACCACCCGTACGACAGTTTCTCCACCTCGGTGCAGGCCTTCCTGGAGCAGGCCGCCGCCGACCCGGACGTCCTGGCGATCAAGCAGACGCTGTACCGCACCTCCGGCGACTCGCCGATCGTGGACGCGCTGATAGACGCGGCGGAGTCGGGCAAGCAGGTGCTGGTCCTGGTCGAGATCAAGGCGCGCTTCGACGAGCAGGCCAACATCAAGTGGGCCCGCAAGCTGGAGGAGGCCGGCTGCCACGTGGTCTACGGCCTGGTCGGGCTGAAGACGCACTGCAAGCTGTCGCTGGTGGTCCGGCAGGAGGGTGACACCCTGCGCCGCTACTCGCACGTCGGCACCGGCAACTACCACCCGAAGACCGCCCGGCTGTACGAGGACCTGGGGCTGCTGACCTCGGACCCGCAGGTCGGCGCCGACCTCTCGGACCTCTTCAACCGGCTGTCCGGTTACTCGCGCCGGGAGTCCTACCGCCGCCTGCTGACCGCCCCGCGCGGCCTGCGCGACGGGCTGGTCTCCCGGATCCACAACGAGATCGCCCACCACCGGGCCGGCCGGCCGGCGTACGTGAAGCTCAAGGTCAACTCGATCGTCGACGAGGCCGTGATCGACGCGCTGTACCGGGCCTCGCAGGCCGGCGTGCCGGTCGACGTCTGGGTGCGCGGGATCTGTGCGATCCGGCCGGGCGTGCCGGGGCTGAGCGAGAACGTCCGGGTCCGCAGCATCCTGGGCCGCTTCCTGGAGCACTCCCGGGTCTTCGTGTTCGGCAACAACAGCGATCCGGAGGTCTGGATCGGCAGCGCCGACATGATGCACCGCAACCTGGACCGCCGGATCGAGGCGCTGATGCGGATCACCGACCCGGCCCACCGGGCCGAGCTGTCCGGCCTGATCGACCTCGGGATGTCGGACGAGACCGAGTCCTGGCACCTGGGGCAGGACGGCACGTGGACCCGCCACTCGCAGGACGCCGAGGGCCGGCCGCTGCGGCACGTCCAGGATCTGCTGATCGACTCGCGCCTGCGCCGCCGGGCCGCCGCCTCGCGCTGACGCGACCACTGATGCGAGCCGCTGGAACCGCAGGGGACCGGTTCCAGCGGTCGGCCACCAGCCCCGGGGGGACGAACCCGGGGGAACGGGGATCTACCACGCCATGACCGATGCGCCGATGACGGCCCAGGCGGCCGCCACCACGACCGCCGGGGACATCCTCTCCAGCCACCTCACCGCCCAGGCCGGCGCGTTCCTGCGCGCCCTGCCGCTGACGGTGGGCGAGGTCGGCGCCAGACCGGGGACGGCCGCGGTCGTCCCGGCGGCCGGTACCGCCGACCTGCTGCGGGCGGTCCGGCGGATCGGCGGGCTGCTGCACACCTTCGGCTCCGTCTTCGAGCAGGCCTGGGCCCAGGAGTCGCGCACCGAGCTGCGCTGGCTGCTCAACCTGCTGGCGCTGGAGCCCGGTTACGTCCGTCGCTCGGCCCGGCTGCTGGGCGCGCTGGACTCGCTGAGCGGCAGCGATCCGGACGGGACGGGCATGCTGGCCGGGCACGTCGGGGCGCCCAAGGCGCGGGCGCTGCTGGACCGGCAGCTGACCCTGGCCCGGACCAGGGCGCACTCCTCGGTGCTCCAGGAGCTCCGGTCGGCCCGGCTGCACGCGCTGGCGGACCGGATGACGCTGCTGGTCGGCGATGCCCCGCTGCTGGAGTCGGCGGGCGGCCGGGCGCAGGCTGTGCTGCTGCCGCAGGCGGCCGCCGCGTTCACGGCGCTGTCGGCGAGCGCCCAGCAGCTGCCGCTGCACCGGGCCGCCACGCCGTACGGCGGCGACGGGCTGCGCCGGCTGGGCGCCGTCCCGGCGGCGCGCGGCGCGGTGGACGCGGACACGGCGCTGGCGGCCGACGACGCGCCGTGGGCACGGACGCGGATCCTGGTGAAGCGGGCCCGGTACGCGCTGGAGGTGTGCGGTCGCGGGTCCGCCGAACTGGACGAGCTGGACGGGGTGCTGGGCCGGCACCAGGAGGCGGCGGACGCCGCGGTCACCGCGGCCACCGCCGCGCGGACCCCGCGGATCACCCCGGCGACCGCCTACGTGCTGGGCGTGGTGCATGCTGATCAGCGACTGGAGGTGGAGGCGGCGCGGTACGCCTTCGGCCGCCGGTGGCCCGACCTCCCGCCCGGCCCGGACGGCTGGCCGGACCTCCCCCCTGCCGAGGGCTGGGGGCATTCCCCCGCACCACGGACGGCCTGAATTGCGCGATCGCCTGAGCACCGGGCCGGCAGCGGACGCGGCCGCGACCGGGGCGGGGCACGCCCGGGTGATCCTGGCGGCGGGCGCGGTGCTGTGGCTGCCGGGCCGGCCGAAGAAGAGCGGCCGGCTGGGGCGGCCGCGGATCGCGGTGATCCACCGGCCCAAGTACGACGACTGGAGCCTGCCGAAGGGCAAGCTCGACCCGGGGGAGGGGGTCGTCGCGGCGGCGCTGCGCGAGGTGCGCGAGGAGACCGGGTTCGCCTGCCTGCTCGGTCCGGAGCTGCCGGCCCAGCACTACCTGGCGCAGGGCCGGCCGAAGGAGGTGCGCTACTGGGCGGCGGTGCCGTCGAGCGGGGCGTTCCGGCCGAACCGCGAGGTGGACCGGCTGGAGTGGCTGCCCGCCGGGAAGGCCCGCGCCCGGTTGACGCACGACCGCGACCGGTTGCTGGTCGACGCCCTGCTGGCGATCCTGGGTGCGAAGCCCGTACGGGCGAGCGGTCACCATCGGTGAAGGGCGAACGGTCACCTTCGGTGAAGGAACGGTGGAAGTGATCTCGTCGCGCCCTTGCCGTGACGCAACCGTGACTACCTGACGTAGTTTCCTGTCATCCTTTCGAGGTTCACTCTCCGTTCACTTGTGACCGGCTGTCGTGTCACCTACCCGGCCTAACTTCGGGTTTACCGGAGGGCCGAACGGGCCCCGGACCACAGCAGAACCCGCGCTCCGCCGTCCTCGCACGGCCCGCGCGACGGGCAATGCCACAGAAAGGGACACCCCTGTGAAGCTCCAGCGGAACGGCCGCTCCAAGGCCCTCGCCATCGGTGCCATGGCGCTCGTCAGCTCGCTGTCGCTCGCTGCCTGCGGCTCGGACGACAACGGTGCCAAGGCCGCCGGTGGCTCCAGCGGCTCCGCTTCGGCCGCCGCGGTCAACTGTGGCAAGGGCGGGACGCTGCTCGCTGCGGGCTCGACGGCTCAGGCCAACGCGATCGACGTGTGGAAGACCACCTACGGCGCGTCCTGCTCCGGCACCACCGTCAACTACAGCGGTGGCGGCTCCGGCGCCGGTGTCCAGCAGTTCAACCAGGGCAAGGTCGCCTTCGCCGGCACCGACTTCGCGCTCAAGCCCGCCGACGTCGACACCTCCAAGACGGTCTGCACCGGCGGCAAGGCGATCGACCTGCCGCTGGTCGCGGGTCTCGTCTCGCTGGTCTACAACGTCGACAACGTCGACAACCTGGTCCTGGACGGCCCGACCTCCGCCAAGATCTTCGACTCGCAGATCACCAAGTGGAACGACCCGGCGATCGCCGCCCTGAACCCGGGCGTGCAGCTGCCGGACGCCGAGATCCAGACCGTCCACCGTTCGGACGACTCCGGGACCTCCTACAACCTCACCTCCTACTTCGCCAAGACCTCCGGTGGCGCCTGGACCGCGGCGCCGGAGAAGGCGTGGAAGGGCAAGGGCGGCCAGTCCGCCCAGGGCAGCGCCGGCGTCTCCGCGCAGATCAAGCAGGTCAAGAACTCCATCGGCTACGCCGAGCTGTCCTACGCGCAGAGCAACAACCTCAAGAGCGCCAAGATCGCCACCGGTGCGGCCAAGCCCGTCGAGGCGACCGCGGCCAACGCCGCCCTCACCTTCGCCTCCTCCACCGTCGTGGGCACCGACGGCGACCTCGCCCTCTCCCTGGACTACGGGACCAAGGCCGACAACGCCTACCCGATCATCCTGGTGACCTACGAGATCGCCTGCGACAAGGGCAACAAGCCGGAGAACCTCGAGAACCTCAAGTCCTTCCTGACCTACGCCGTCAGCGACGCCGCGCAGAAGGCGATCGGCGACAAGGGCTACGTCCCGCTCCCCGCCGCCATCAGCGACAAGGTCAAGGCCGCCGTCTCCTCCCTGGCCTGACCCGACAGGAGCACCGGTGGGACGGCCCCGTGAGCGAGGGGGGCCGGGGTCGTCCCACCGGAACGCACCGACCCAGCACGAACGTCCGGGGCACCGCCGCCATGGTGCCGTCCCCCTTCCGGGGCGGCACCACCAGACCGGAGTAGACAATGACTTCATCCTCCCCTGCCGCCCCGCGAGGCAGGGAACGCCGACCGCGCGACAGCCGCTTCGGCGACAAGATCTTCATGAACCTCGCCCGCGGTTCGGGCATCCTGCTGCTGGTCATCATGGCCGCGATCGCCGGCTTCCTGGCCTGGCGCGCGGTCCTGGCCCTCAGCACCAACGAGGGCAACTTCCTCACCACCTTCGAGTGGACGCCGGACGCCACGAAGCCGGTCTTCGGCATCGCCGTCCTGGCCTTCGGCACCCTCGTCAGCGCCGTCATCGCGATGGCGATCGCCGTCCCGGTGGCCATCGGGATCGCGCTGTTCATCTCGCACTACGCGCCGCGGAGGATCGCCCAGCCGTTCGCCTACCTGGTCGACCTGCTCGCCGCCGTCCCCAGCATCGTCTACGGCCTGTGGGGCGCGCTCTTCCTGGTCCCGCACATGGACGGCCTGACCAGCTGGCTCAACCAGTACCTCGGCTGGACGTACCTCTTCGACCAGACCAAGTCCGGCACCCCGCGCAACCTGTTCACCGTCGGCATCCTGCTGGCGATCATGGTCCTGCCGATCATCACGGCGGTCTCCCGCGAGGTGTTCCGCCAGGTGCCGCGGATGCAGGAGGAGGCGGCGCTCGCGCTCGGCGCGACCCGCTGGGAGATGATCCGCACCGCGGTGCTGCCGTTCGGCCGCCCCGGCATCATCTCGGCCTCGATGCTCGGCCTCGGGCGCGCGCTCGGCGAGACCATCGCCGTCGCGGTGGTGCTGTCCGCGAGCAACGTGCTCTCGCTGCACATCCTCGACGCGGGCGGCGGCACCTTCGCGCAGAACATCGCGCTGAAGTTCGCCGAGGCCGGCAACAACGGGCGCGACGCCCTGATGGCCTCCGGCCTCGTCCTGTTCGTCATCACCCTGCTGGTGAACGGTGCCGCGCGACTGATCATCGCCCGCCGCAAGGAGTACTCGGGGGCCAACGCATGACCGCGGCAACGACTTCCGTCACGGCCGACGCCCGGCCGCTCAGCCGGTCGCTGACCGCCAACCGGCTGCCCAAGTGGGCCCCGGCCGCCGTCGCGGTTGGCTCGATCGCGCTCGGCTGCGGGATCGGCGCCGTCGGCGGGCTGGAGAGCCATCTGCAGTGGGGCCTGATCTCGGCCGTGCTGTTCCTGCTGATCAGCTACGGCGTCTCGGCCCAGGTCGAGGGCCGCCGCCAGGCCAAGGACCGGTTCGCCACCTCGGTGGTCTGGGTCGCCTTCATCCTGGCCGTGGTCCCGCTGATCTCCCTGACGGTCTACACGATCCAGCAGGGCATCGGCGTGGTGAACGGGAACTTCCTGAGCCACTCGATGAAGGGCGTGATCGCCTCCGGCCCCGGCGGCGGCATCTACCACGCGCTGCTCGGCACCATGCAGCAGGTCGCCCTGGCCACCGCGATGGCCGCCCCGGTGGGTCTGCTGACCGCCGTCTACCTGGTCGAGTACGGCCGCGGCACGCTCGCCAAGACCGTCACCTTCTTCGTCGACGTCATGACGGGCATCCCGTCGATCGTCGCCGGTCTGTTCGTCCTCTCGCTCTGGAACATCGCCCTGGGCTTCAGCTACTCGGGCTTCTCGGGCAGCCTCGCACTGGCGATCCTGATGATGCCGGTCGTGGTCCGGTCCACCGAGGAGATGCTCAAGCTCGTTCCGAACGAGCTGCGCGAGGCCTCGTACGCGCTCGGCGTGCCGAAGTGGAAGACCATCCTGCGGATCGTCCTCCCCACCGCGATCGGCGGCATCACCACCGGCGTGATGCTGGCGGTCGCCCGCATCACGGGCGAGACCGCCCCGGTGCTGATGCTGGTCTTCGGCGCCGACGCCATCAACAGCAACCCGTTCGACGGACCGCAGCAGTCCCTGCCGATGTACATCTGGCAGCAGTACTCGGTGGTCAACAACGACTTCGGCTACGCCCGCGCCTGGGGCGCCGCGCTGGTGCTGATCGCCTTCGTGATGGGGCTCAACCTCATCGCCCGGGGCATCGCACGCTGGCGCTCGCCCAAGGGCGGACACTGACCGACTGACGTACGAAGACAGACGAGAGAAGCAACGATCATGGCCAAGCGCATCGACGTCAGCGGACTGTCCGCCTACTACGGCACCACCAAGGCCATCGAGGACATCTCGATGAGCATCGAACCCCGCTCGGTGACCGCCTTCATCGGCCCCTCCGGCTGCGGCAAGTCCACCTTCCTGCGCACCCTCAACCGGATGCACGAGGTGATCCCCGGCGCCCGGGTCGAGGGCAAGGTCCTCCTCGACGACGAGAACCTCTACGCCTCGAACGTCGACCCGGTCGCCGTCCGCCGCTCGGTCGGCATGGTCTTCCAGCGCCCGAACCCGTTCCCGACCATGTCGATCTACGACAACGTGATCGCCGGCCTCAAGCTCGCGGGCGTGCGCAAGAAGTCCGTCCTGGACGAGGTGGTCGAGCGCTCGCTGAAGGGCGCCAACCTCTGGAACGAGGTCCACACCCGGCTGAACAAGCCGGGGGCCGGCCTCTCCGGCGGCCAGCAGCAGCGGCTGTGCATCGCCCGCGCCATCGCGGTCGAGCCGCAGGTCCTGCTGATGGACGAGCCCTGCTCCGCGCTCGACCCGATCTCCACCCTCGCGATCGAGGACCTGATCGGCGAGCTGAAGTCGCAGTTCACCATCGTCATCGTGACCCACAACATGCAGCAGGCGGCCCGCGTCAGCGACCGCACCGCCTTCTTCAACCTGGCCGGCGTCGGCCAGCCGGGCAAGCTGGTCGAGCTGGACGACACCCAGCGGATCTTCTCCAACCCGTCGGTCCAGGCGACCGAGGACTACATCTCCGGCCGCTTCGGCTAGGCCGTACCCCCGCCACCGGCCGACGGACCGCGGTGTCCGGAGGCGAACGGCGAGCACACAGGCTGCTCCGCGGTGCTGCATGGCGGTGCCGCCGTGGAGCATGAAGAAGGGCCCGCCCCCGAGATGTGGGGGCGGGCCCTGTCACGTGCGGGGCCGGTCAGCCCCAGAACAGGTGGGCGAACCAGTACACCAGCGCTGCGACGATGGCGGCCGCCGGCATCGTGATGAACCAGCCGAGCACGATGTTCTTGGCGACGCCCCAGCGCACCGCGCGGATCCGCTTGGTGGCCCCCGCGCCCATGATCGCCGCGGTGATCACGTGGGTGGTGGAGATCGGCGCCTTGAAGACGAACGAGGTGACGTACATGACCGTCGCGGCGGTGGCCTCGGCGGCGAAGCCCTGCGGCGGGTCCAGCTCGATGATCTTGCGTCCGAGCGTCCGCATGATCCGCCAGCCGCCCGCGTAGGTGCCCAGCGAGAGCATCGTGGCGCAGGAGATCTTCACCCACACCGGGATGCCCTCGCCGGAGTGGTGGCCGGAGATGGTGAGGGCCATCACCACGATGCCCATGGTCTTCTGCGCGTCCTGCAGGCCGTGCGCCAGCGCCATCGCGGCGGCCGAGGCGGTCTGGGCGACCCGGAAGTTGCGCTTGGCCTTGTGCGGGTTGGCCCGGCGGAAGATCCACAGGATCGCCAGCATCACCAGGAAGCCGCCGACCAGGCCGACCACCGGCGAGACGATCATCGGGATGACGATCTTGTCGAGGACGCCGCCCCAGATCACGTCGATGCCGCCGGCCATGGCCGCGCCCACCATGCCGCCGAACAGCGCGTGCGAGGAGGAGGACGGCAGACCGAAGTACCAGGTGACCAGGTTCCAGGCGATCGCCCCGACCAGTGCGGCGAACAGGATCACCATGCCCCGGTCGCCGGTGGGGGTCTCGATGATCCCCTGGGAGACGGTGTGCGCCACGCCGCTGCCGAGGAAGGCACCGGCCAGGTTCATCACCGCGGCCATCGCCAGCGCGGCCCTGGGGGTCAGCGCACGGGTGGAGACCGAGGTGGCGATCGCGTTCGCGGAGTCGTGGAAGCCGTTGGTGTAGGTGAAGAAGAACGCAACGCCGACGACGGCGATGAGTGCTGCCATGTCCACGAGGGTCAGGACTCCTTGACGGCGATGGTCTCCACCGTGTTGGCGACGTGCTCGAACGCGTCCGCCGCCTCCTCAAGAACGTCCACGACCTGCTTGAGCTTGAGCACCTCGATGGCGTCGTACTGGCCGGAGAACAGGTGGGCGAGCAGCTTGCGGTGGATCTGGTCGGCCTGGTTCTCCAGCCGGTTGACCTCGATCCAGTACTCGGTGAGGTTCGACATGCTGCGCAGGTTCGGCATCGCCTCGGCGGTGAGCTCGGCGGCCCGGGCCAGCACCTCGATCTGCTGCTCGATCCCCTTCGGCAGCGTCTGGATGTCGTAGAGGACGACCAGGTCGACGGCCTCCTCCATGAAGTCCATGATGTCGTCCAGCGACGAGGCGAGGTTGTAGATGTCCTCGCGGTCGAAGGGCGTGATGAAGGACGAGTTCAGCTGGTGGAACACGGCATGGGTGGTGTCGTCCCCGGCGTGCTCGGCGGCGCGCATGCGCTCGACGATCTCCGCGCGGGCCGACACGTCTGATCCCAGCAGTTCCAGCAGGAGCTTCGAACCGACGACGAGGTTCTCCGCGGCGGCAGAGAACATGTCGTAGAAGCTCGTCTCCTTCGGGGTCAGGCTAAAACGCACGGAAATCTCCGATGTGCGGGGTAGGGACTGAACGATGCTAGGTGCAACCAAGCGCAATCGCGCAAACGGGGTGGTGATGGTGGAGGCGGAACCTCCTCTTCCGTTCGGCTGCCGCACCAGCTGACCCGGACCGCACACCCAGGTGCGGACGTGAGCCCCCAGTCTGACGGAACCTCGCCCGGATTGTCCCCGTGGTACGTACGGAAGACGGGGGCGCCGCTCAGACGGGTGAACCGCGCGGCGGGCCGCCCGCAGCCCGTTCGCAGCCCGTTCGCAGACCGTCCGGAACCCGTCCGGAACCCTTCGGCACATGCCGCGTCGGCCGTCGGAACACCACGGACGGCCCCGGTGTTGGACACTGGTGGCCGACGCAGCCACCAGGCATCCAGACGAAGGCGGGCCGATGACCACGACGCAAGCGCGCACCGAGCCGGACCACGGGCACGGCACCGACGCGCAGGCCGACGCACCCGCCGTCCCCGCGGCCGCCGCAGGACATCAGGGCGGGCACGGCCCGCACGGCTACAGCGCCCAGAAGGACGCCCACCTCAAGCGGCTGCGCCGGATCGAGGGCCAGATCCGCGGCCTCCAGCGCATGGTCGACGAGGACGTCTACTGCATCGACGTGCTCACCCAGGTCTCGGCCGGCACCAAGGCGCTGCAGTCCTTCGCACTGTCCCTGCTGGAGGAGCACCTGCGGCACTGCGTCGCGGCCGCCGCCGAGGAGGGCGGCGCCGAACTCGACGCCAAGGTCGCGGAGGCCACGGCCGCGATCGCTCGGCTGCTGCGCAGCTGAGGCCGGGCCCGGTCCGGGCCGGGTGCGCGGGTCCGGCCCGCCAACACCCCCAGCCGCGAACGCCCCTGGGCCGGGAGCGACCTAACCGTCGGCCTGCCGCCAGGCCTCGCCGTCGGTCCGCCCCGGCTCGGCCCGGTCGAGCAGCACCTCGTCGATCCGCTCGGTCGGCAGCCGGTCGCCGGTGCTGGCCGTCGCGGCGATCATCAGCTCGCCGGCCAGATCGATCTCGTCGAGGGCCGCGTCGTCGTGGCCGCCGCTGCGGCCGCCCGTGGACGACACCACCTGCACCACCCCTTCAGTGCCTCGCCAGCCCGGGCGGCAGCCACCCGACGTCCAGCCTAGGCACTTCGGAGCCCGTCCACATGGCACGGACGGGCCATCTCGGCGCCGCCGAAACGGGTGACCGCCGCTCCCCGGGCGGCCACCCGCTCCGGCGGCGCCCCGGTTCGCCCCGGCGCCGGAGCCCTGCCCCGGCGGCCTACTTCGGGCTCTCCGAGGGCTTCATCGCGTAGATGTCCGAGGCCGGCGGCTCGGCGGCCTCCACCGGCTTGCCGAAGTCCGTCACCGAGGTGGTCGACGTCACCTTCACCTGGTCCTTGGCCTCCTTCGAACCGGCCACCCCGGCGAAGGTGAACACCTCGACCACCTTGTGCAGCCGGCCCTGGTCGTCCAGCCAGGCGTCGTACGGGACCTCCTTCACGGTGAAGGTCTGGGCCCCCATCCGCAGGCCGTCCCCGCCGCGGCCGCCGGTCGCGTCGGCCGCCTTGGCCAGGTCCAGGGTGCCGCGGTAGTGGTGCAGCGCCACCCCGTCGACGGTCTCGGTGCCGACCGCGTCCGCCTTCTGCGCCCCGCGCAGGGCGCCCGCCGCCGAGGCCGGGTCGGTGGCGCCGCTGCTGACCAGGTTGCCGTCCGGCAGCTGGCGCACGTCCAGCTTGACCCACTTGCCCTCGGGCACCTTGGCGCCGCTGTTCTGCAGGTAGACGGTGCCCGGCAGGACCACCTCGACGATCTTCCCGGTGGTCGCCGCGCCCGGCGGCACCTGGACCTCCAGCCGGCCGATCCGCTTCACGTAGTCGTAGCCGCCCGTCCCGGTGAAGACGGCCTTCTTCTCGGACGACTCGGTGACCAGCTCGGTGGCGGTGTGCGCGGAGCCGGTGCGGCCCGTGATGTCGGCGCTGTTGCGCACCGCCGTCAGCGGGTCCGCGGCGAGCTGGTCGGGGGCACCCGACTGCCGGTCGGAGGAGCCGCCGCCGGAGCCGGCCGCGCAGCCGGCGGACAGGCCGGCCAGGGCGGCGGCGAGCAGGGCGGCCCCGGCCGCCGAACGCAGATGCGGCAGCGGACGGCGCCCCGGCCGTCCGCCACGCTGCTGGTCGGTCATCTTCATCCTCGCGACAACCCCCTCGGGCCCGACTGCCCTGCCGACACCACCAGGTGAACAGAGCTCTTTCCGGGCAAACGAGTTGAGCCGCGAAGGGTTACGCGGAAGAGGTCTTGCGGACGGCATCGCGCGCCCGGCGCCCGGCGCGTTACGGTGAACCACGTGCACAGTGAGCTGCCGGCCTTCCCCGGCACCGCCCGGATGCCCGAACACCGTGTCGCGGTCAGCGAGCGCGGTTCCTTCGCCTTCGCGACCTGCAGCTGCGGCTGGTTCTCACCGGCCCGCCGCTCGCGCGACCTTGCCCGGCGCGAGGGGGACGACCACCTCGCCCTCGCCGAGAGCGGCGGCGGACCGGGGTAGCCGGGCCGGGCGGCTCACGCCGCCAGATCGGACTCCGGCGGCTGCTCCTCGGAACGCACCGCCCCGCGCTCACGCCCGCGCCGCCGGCCGCGCGGGCCGGCGCCGGCCCGCTCCGGCGCCCGGATCAGCGGGGCGAGGGCGGTCCGGCCCAGCGCGTGGCAGAGCGGGACCAGCACCGCCATCGCGATCGGCGCCAGCAGCAGCACCACCGCGGCGGCGAGCGCGAAGCCGCCGATCACGTCGGTCGGGTAGTGCACGCCCATGAACATCCGGCAGAAGCCCTGCAACAGGGCCAGGCCCCCGGCGATCCAGCCGAGCCGCCGGTTCACCAGGAACAGTGCCACCGCCACGCCCATCGTCATGGTCGAGTGGTCGCTGACGAAGGAGTGGGTGCCGGCCTTGCCGTCCACCAGCACCAGCAGCCCGCCGTGGTCGACGAACGGGCGCGGGCGGTTCACGATCGCGGCGATCGGCAGGTTGGCCAGCTCGGCGATGGCGACGGAGAGCGGCACCCAGAGCAGCCCGGCGACGGCCACCGGCGCGTCCGGGCGGCGTCTCGCCTGCAGCCAGGCCACCAGGCCCAGCATCGCCAGGCCGATCAGGATGCCGTACTCACCGATCCACGAGACCAGGTGGTCCAGCCACTGCGGGGAGCGCTTGGCCAGTCCGTTGACGGCGTAGAGCAGGCCGAGGTCGGGGTTGGTCGTGTCGGCAAGCGGCGTCGACACGCCGCACCTCCTTCTGGTCCGCAGCACCTGTTCGATCCGGTCGGGGCCCTCCCGGCGCGGGAAGCTGACGGTGGGCCATCGGGATCAACGTCATCGCCGGGGCACAGCGTTCCACGGAAACGCGCGGTTATGGAAACTTGACTCAGCGTCCACAGGGCACTCACACCTCAGGGTCGCGGGCGGCTCAGTTCCTCGCCGCCGGCCGCCCCGCCCCGGCGGGGTCCGGGCCGGTCGGGGCGGGGCGGCCGGCGGCCGCGGGCGGTCCGGCGGCGGGCGGGGTGGCGGCGCCGCTGGGGCTCGCCAGGGCTGCCGGGGCCACCGGGGCCGAGGGGGTGGTCGCCGCGGTCGGGCTGGTCGGGCTGGTCGGCGTCGTCGAGCCAGGGCGGCTCGGGGCGCTCACGGAACCGTCCGCGTTGCGGGCCGGCAGCGCCTGGGCGCCGTCCGAGGTGACCCGGGTCGCGCCGATGTACTCCCTGGTGTCGATCTTGTCGTAGCGGATCACCGCGCCGGTGTGCGGCGCGTTGATCATGTAGCCGCCGCCGACGTAGATCCCGACGTGGTGGATGCTCCGCGGATCGTTCAGGTCCGTCGCCCAGAACACCAGGTCGCCCGGCCGCAGCTGATCGCGCGACGGGTGCGGGCCGGCGTACCACTGGTCGTTCGCCACCCGGGGCAGCGTGATGCCCACGCTGGCGTACGCCGCCTGGGTCAGGCCCGAGCAGTCGAACCGCCCGTTCTGCGAGGGCAGCCCCTCCCCGCCCCACAGGTACGGCGTCCCGAGCTTGCTCTGCGCGAAGTAGATCGCCGCGGCCGACTGCCCGGACACCTCCACCGGCGCCGTGGGCACGGTGAAGCTGCGGGCCATCGCCTGAATGTTCCTCACATAGCCCTGGGTCTCCTTGTACGGCGGCACCCCGTTGTACTTGGTCACCGCGTACGGGCCGGCGTTGTAGGCGGCCAGCAGGTTGGCCTGCCGGTCGCCCGGGACCTTGGCGACGTCCTTCGCGAGCGCGCAGTCGAAGGTGGCCGCCGAGGCGATCGCGTCCAGCGGGTCCCAGACGTCCTTCTTGCCGTCCCCATTGGCATCCGTGCCGTACGCCGCCCAGGTATCGGGCATGAACTGCGCCATTCCCTGTGCCCCGACGCCCGATTGGGCCTTCGGATCGAAACCGCTTTCCTGGTAGAGCTGTGCCGCGAGCATCGGCGGCGAGATCTCCGGGCAGAGCGCGCCCCACTGCTGGATCGGCGCCTGGAACGCCGCCGGGACCGTCCCCGGCGAGAGTGCGGCGCGATTCGCCGACTGCTGCGGCGTCCCACTCGCCGCGAACGTCCCCACCGTCACCAAACCGAGCAACCCGAACGTCACAACTCCCGCAGCGGCGGCGGCCGTACCGGCCTTCCGGAGTACCATCAGCACCATCCCGACGAATCGTCAGTCGAAGTGTTCCGGAAGGCGTTGCTCACCGCAATCATCAGAGATACAAAGAGTGAGCGCTATCCTTCGTACGGTGGACATCCTCGCGTACGTGCCCGGTACCTCACGACCAATCCGCGAGAAGTAGCCAAGTCGACATCAGATCTGGCCAAGAATAGGTACCGACCCTTCGCGCGGGCGGGGTCAGGGCCCTTGAATTTGCCTGATCGGGCGGTGAGATGGAAATGAACCTGAGCAGCGTGCACACGAACGCGATCGGCCACCTGGCCGAGGACCCACCAAAGAAGCCGAATATCGACACCATCATCGGCGGGATCGCCCCGGACTGGGGCCCGTTCGCGACCCTCGGGTCGGAGGCCAGGGTGATGGTCGAGGTCATCATGGCCGTCGCCATCCTGCTCTGCCTCGGCATCGCCGTCTGGGGGGCGGCCAAACAGCGGATCGGTGCGACCGCGATGCGCGACAGCTTCGGCGCCGAACAGGGCAAGGGGCTGATCGTCGCCGGTCTGACCGGCGTGTTCATCATTGGATCACTCGGCACTCTGTTCACCATTGTCTACGGCATGGCGATCTGACGATCGGACAGCAGTAGCCAGGCCCGCCCGCCCCGGGGCCAGGTCCCCGTCCGGACCGCCCCGAGCCCACCCGCCAGCAGTCCACCCCCCGTTCCCACCCTCCGTCCGCGCCCGCCCCCGGCGGAGGGCCCCCGGAGCCCCCCGGCTCCCCGCACCAGGAGGGCCGCCGTGCCGTTGTCCGACGACCAGCCGCACACCCGTACGCGGCTGCCGGTCGGCGAACAGCCCTCCTCCCAGCCGACCCAGCGTCAGGCCCGACCGCTCCGCACCCTGCTGACCGTCCTCGTCGTCGTCACCCTGCTCGTCGTGGCCATCTCCATCGCCAACCGCGACAAACCCGACCCCGGCAGCACCGGCCGCTCCGCCGACCACGCCGCCCCCACCGCGCCCGCCGGCGCCGGCCCCGCCCCCAGCGGCGACCAGCCCGTCGGCACCACCACCAACGGCATCGGCTCCGGCTACCCGCACACCGACCAGGGCGCCCAGTCCGCCGCCGCCAACTACGCGGTGGCGATCGGCTCCGCCGACATGTTCCGCGCCGACAGCCGCCACACCATCGTCGCCACCATCGCCGACCCGGGCGCGGTTACGGGCCTCCAGAGCCGCCTGGACCAGGGGTTCTCTCCCGAGACGGCGGCCAGGTTCGGGGTCGATGCCCAGGGACAGCCGCCCAAGGGGATGGCGTTCGTCAGCCGGACGGTCCCGGTCGGGACCAAGAGCAGCAGTTACACCGCGGAGAGCGTCAAGGTCGACGTCTGGTGCACCGGGTTGTTCGGACTGGCCGGCGAGCGTTCCACCAGGCCGGTGTCCGAGGAGTGGTTCACCCTGACACTCAGCCTGCGGTGGACCGGGACGGACTGGAAGCTCACCGACTTCAGCCGAGCAGCCGGTCCGGCGCCGGTTCCGCCGGACCAGCAGGCCGCAACCGCCGAGGAGATCACTGGTGCCGTCGAGCAGTTCGGAGGCTTCCGTTATGCCCGCTGACGGTTATTCCGGTTTCGTGCGTCGGGGCATGAGCCGCCTGGCCGGCGGGGCGCTGTTCGGCGTCCTCACGGTGGTCCTGACGGCCCACCGCGCCATGGCGGAGCCGTCGCCGACCCCGACCTCAGGGGCGACCAATACGAGTTGCCCGGGTGTTCCCCTGCCCGGGAACGACGTCTACTGCGCTCCGGGCGGCTCCGGCTCGCTTCCGGGCGGTGGGGCCATCGGGAGTGTGGCCGATCCGTTGGGGTCGTTGGCCAAGGGGTGTGCCCAGGCGGCGGCTTGGGTGGTGCGGAAGTTGTCGAGCGCGATCGACGGGACGACGCAGGTGGACTTCACCAATGCGTCGTTCCTGCAGCAGTACGCGGTGGTGTTCGCCGTGTCGACGGTGATCACGCTGGTGCTGTGGCTGCTGGCGGTGACGAAGCGGGCGGTGCGGGGGGCGCCGTTGGCGACGGCGTTCACGGAGGCGATCGGCTTCCTGTGGCTGACCGTCGTGGCGTCCGCGTTCACACCGCTGATTCTCTACACCGTGGTGAGCGTGACGGACGGGCTGACCAAGGCGATCGCGGTGGGGACGAAGTCGGACACCGGGTCGTACCTGGGCGCGTTCGCCGACACCCTGGAGAAGGGGGACATGGGCGGCGGCCCGCTGATCCTGATCATCGTGTCGCTGGTGGCGGTGCTGGCGGCGGCGGTGCTCTGGATCGAGCTGCTGATCCGGGCGGCGATGCTGTACGTGGGCGCGCTGCTGGGTACGGCGGTGTACGCGGGGTTGGTGGACAAGCAGCTGTGGAAGCACGTGCGCCGGTGGGCGGGGGTGATGGTGGCGGTGGACCTGGCGAAGCCGATCATCGTGGTCATCCTGGGCCTGGCGGGTGCGGTGGCGTCGGGGGCCGGGGCCAGCGACGACTTCGCGCGGGTGCTGTCGGGGCTGGCGATCCTGTTCCTGTCGATCTTCGCGAGCGCCGCCGTGTACCGCTTCGTGCCGGGCTTCGGCGACGAGATCATGAACATGCGCCATGCCCGGGCGAGTGCGGTGTCGGCCGGTTCGGCGATGATCAACGGCACCGCGAACCTGATGAAGCAGGGCATCACCACCCACGGTGACCGCGGGCCGGTCGGTGCGGGTGGCGGCGGCGGGGGTGCGGGCGGCGGTTCGGTCGCGCCGGGCATCGCCGCGCACGCCGGGCGGACGCCGGCGCCACCACCGCAGGCCGGGCCGCCGCAGACCTCGGTTCCGATCCGCGACAGCAACTCAGCGAAGGGAGGGTGACGGGTAAGTGAGCAGTGAACCGCTCGGCCAGTACGGAGCCCAGTACGCCCAGCCGTACGTGCACCAGCGCCGCACCTACCTGATCGGCAAGGCCCGCCCGAACGCGCCGATCGGCCGCAACCGGGAGTCCGGCGAGATCGTCCTGATCATCTTCGGGGCGTTCCTCGGCATGCTCTGGGGCCTGCTGATGCCGATCCTGCCGCTGCGGATCGGCGGCCTGATCGGCCTGCCCATGGTGGCCATCGCGGCGGTGTACGTGCCGTACCGCAGGCGGACGTTCTACAAGTGGGCGGAGATCAACCGCACCTACCGCCGGACGGTGCGCAGCGGCCGGTCGGTGTGGCGCTCGGACGTGATGGACGCCGGGACCCGGATGGACGGCCGGGAGGTGGAGGTCGGCCCGCCGCCCGGGGTGGGGCGGCTGCGCTGGCTGGCCGCGCCGTTCGGGCCGGACGAGGTCGGGGTGCTGATGCACCTGGAGCGGCGGACGGTGACGGCCGCGATCGAGATCGAGGGCCCGGGTGTCGGCCTGCGCGACTCGGAGGACCAGGAGGCGCTGGTCGACCGGTTCGGCACGCTGCTGAAGCACGTCGCCAACGGGGACGGCTTCGTGACCCGGTTGCAGATCCTGGCCCGGACGCTGCCGGCCGACCCGGACGCGCACGCCAAGGACGTCGAGCGGCGCGGGGACCACGACGCGCCGCGCTGGCTGCAGGATTCGTACGACCAGTTGCAGTCGATGGTGTCGACCTCCTCGGAGCAGCACCGGGCGTACCTGGTGGCCTGCATGCACTACACCCGCGACCTGGCGGCCGAGGCGCACGCGATGGGCCGTACGGCGACCGGTCGGCGGGCCCGGGACGACGAGGGGCTGGCGGCCGTGATGGCGCGCGAGCTGACCGACATCTGCGCCCGGCTGGCGGAGGCGGACATCCGGGTGCGCCAGCCGTTGGGGCAGGCCCGGCTCTCCTCGCTGCTGCACTCGATGTACGACCCGGACCACCCGATCGACCACATCCAGGCGATGTCCCGGCGCAACGCCTGGCCGGCCGAACTGGACGCGACCAACCCGCAGTACCTGGAGGCGAAGACCCGCGAGTCGGCGACCCGGGAGCCGTGGTGCCACGCCACCGCGTGGATCAAGGAGTGGCCGCTGACCCCGGTGGGGGTCAACTTCCTGGCACCGCTGCTGGTGCACACCCCGGACGTGATCCGGACGGTCGCGGTGACGATGGACCTGGAGCCCACCGACGTCGCGATCGAGCGGATGCTGACCGAGAAGACCAACGACGAGGCGGAGGCCAGCCGCGCGGCCAAGATGAACCGGACGGTCGACCCGCGCGACCTGGCCCACACCGGCCGGGTGGACCAGCGCGGCGACGACCTGGCCTCCGGTGCGGCCGGGGTGAACCTGGTCGGCTACATCACGGTGTCCTCGCGCAACCCCGACGCGCTGGCCCGGGACAAGCGCACCATCCGGGCCTCGGCCGGCAAGAGCTACCTCAAGCTGGAGTGGTGCGACCGCGAGCACCACCGGGCCTTCGTCAACACCCTGCCGTTCGCGACCGGCATCCGCCGCTGACGCCCGGTCCGCACCGCTCCACCACCGCCCGTCGACCAGACCAGGAGGCCGTACATGGCGCTCGGCAACCTCTCCGAGGCGTTCACCAGCCTGATGTTCGGCAAGGTGGAGACCACCCGGCTGCCGGTGCGCACCTCCACCGGCCAGGCGCAGGCGGTCTACCTGCCCACCGCCGCGCCGGGGCTGGGCGACTCGGGCGTGATCATCGGCCGTGAGGTGTACAGCGGCAAGGGGTACGTCTACGACCCCTTCCAGCTGTACGGGCAGCAGCTGCCGGCCCCGCACTGGCTGGTGCTCGGCGAGTCCGGCAACGGCAAGTCGGCGCTGGAGAAGACGTACGTGCTGCGGCAGTTGAGGTTCCGCGACCGGCAGGTCGTGGTGCTCGACGCGCAGGGCGAGGACGGCGTCGGCGAGTGGAACCTGATCGCCAACGCGCTGGGCATAAAGTCGATCCGGCTCGACCCGATGGCCGCCCGGGACGGCGGGGTGAAGCTCAACCCGCTGGACCCGGCGATCACCCAGACCGGCCAGTTGTCGCTGCTGCGCACCATCGTCGAGGTGGCGATGGGGCGGGGCCTGGAGGAGCGGGCCGGGTTCGCGCTGAAGGCCGCGCACGCCCATGTGGTGGCGACGGTGAAGGACCGTCAGCCGGTGCTGGACGACATCATCGACACCCTGCGCAGCCCCGAGCTGTCCTCGGTGGAGTCGCTGGGCGTGGCGGTGGACGAGGTGCAGTCCTGGGGCCTGGACGTGGCGCTGGTGCTGGACCGGCTGGTCGACGGCGACCTGCGCGGCATGTTCGACGGGTCGACCACCGACGGCATCGACCTGGACGCGCCGCTGATCGTCTTCGACCTCTCGCACATCGACCGCAACTCGATCGCGATGCCGATCCTGATGGCGATCGTCGGCGTGTGGCTGGAGCACACCTGGATCCGGCCGGACCGGAAGAAGCGCATCTTCCTGGTCGAGGAGGCCTGGCACATCATCAACAGCCCCTTCGTGGCGCAGCTGTTCCAGCGGCTGCTGAAGTTCGGCCGCCGGCTCGGGCTCTCCTTCGTCGCGGTGGTGCACCACCTGTCCGACGTGGTGGACGGTGCGGCGGCCAAGGAGGCGTCGGCGATCCTGAAGATGGCCTCCACCCGGACGATCTACATGCAGAAGGCGGAGGAGGCGCGGTCCACCGGCCGGGTGCTGGGCCTGCCGCGCTGGGCGGTGGAGATCATCCCCACCCTGTCGCCGGGCATCGCGGTCTGGGACGTCAACGGCAATGTCCAGGTGGTCAAGCACATCATCACCGAGGCCGAGCGGCCGCTGGTGTACACCGACCGTGCGATGACCGAGGACGCGGTGGCCGAACGGGACCGGGCCGAGCGGCAGTTGGCGGCCGAGCCGGGAGTCTGAGCGGCCGGTCGGGGGTCTGAGCGGCCGGTCGGGGGGCCTGGGCGGGTCGGGCGGGTGGTCTGGGCGGGGAGGCCCGGACGGGGGCGCCGGCGCTGGTCGGACGGCGACGGTTCGTCAGGAGGTAATCCTCTCGTTACGTTCGACGTCCTGACAGCTACGCGCGTTGACTCTAGGCTTCACAGGCGCAACACATCACCCAGACGCCCGGTCAAGTCCACAGCGGGCGCTCCTCCAAGGTGCAGGGGACCCTCATGCTCACCGTCAGATCCCGACGCGCGGCGCTCGCCGTCGTCGCCGCCGCAGGTCTGTTCGGCACGGTGGCCGTGCCGACGGCCGCGCAGGCCGCCGACGCCAACGCCAAGCGTCACAAGACCGTCAACCTCCAGCTGCTGGCGATCAACGACTTCCACGGCAACCTGGAGCCCCCGGCCGGTTCGTCCGGCACCATCCGGGAGATCGACCCGGCCACCGGCAAGGAGGTCTCGACCCCGGCCGGTGGCATCGAGTACCTGGCCACCGAGCTGCGCAAGGCCCGGATCCCGGCCGACGACTCGATCACCGTCGCGGCCGGCGACATCATCGGCGCCAGCCCGCTCACCTCGGCGCTCTTCCACGACGAGCCGACCATCGAGGCGATGGACAAGCTCGGCCTGGACGTCACCTCGGTCGGCAACCACGAGTTCGACGAGGGCGCGCAGGAGCTGCTGCGCATGCAGGACGGCGGCTGCCACCCGGTCGACGGCTGCTACGAGCCCGGCCGCACGTTCAAGGGCGCCAACTTCAACTACCTGTCGGCCAACGTCACCGACGAGAAGACCGGCAAGCCGCTGCTGGCCCCGTACTGGGTGACCAAGTCCCAGGGCGTGAAGGTCGGCTTCATCGGCGTCACCCTGGAGGGCACGCCGAACATCGTGACCGCCGAGGGCGTCAAGGGCCTGAAGTTCGCCAACGAGGTCACCACGATCAACAAGTACGCCGCCGAGCTCAAGGCCAAGGGCGTCAACTCGATCGTCGCGCTGATCCACGAGGGCGGGTACCCGGCCAGCAGCGTCTACAACTACGACTGCGGCCCGGCCGGCCAGGGCATCTCCGGTCCGATCGTCGACATCTCCAAGAAGCTCGACCCGTCGATCGGCGCCATCGTCACCGGCCACACCCACAACGCGTACGCCTGCACCATCCCCGACCCCAACGGCGTCCCGCGCTCGGTCACCAGCGCCGCCTCCTTCGGCCGGCTGTACACCGAGATCGACATGAAGCTGGACAAGACCACCGGCGAGATCGTCCGCCCGACGGTCAAGGCCGAGAACCACGTGGTGCGCCGCACCGTCGAGAAGGCGCCCGACATGACGGCGCTGGTCGACCACTACTCCAAGCTGGCCGCCCCGATCGCCAACCGGCCGATCGGCTACATCGCCTCGGACATCAACGGCCGCGGCAACAGCGACCTGGAGAAGCCGCTCGGCGACCTGATCGCCGACGCGCAGGTGGAGGGGCTCGCCCCGGCCGCCAAGGGCGGGGCGCAGATCGCCTTCATGAACCCCGGCGGCATCCGCGCCGACCTGGTCTACAAGGCCTCCGGTGCGGAGGGCGACGGCGTGGTGACCTACGGCGAGGCGTTCACCGTCCAGCCGTTCACCAACATGATGCAGGTCAAGACGCTGACCGGCGCCCAGCTGGTGCAGCTGCTCCAGCAGCAGGTCAGCGGCCCCAACGCGGCCGCGCCGAAGATCCTCCAGGCGTCCTCGGGCCTCCACTACACCCTGGACATGCGCAAGACCGGCGCGGACCGGGTGGTCGTCGACTCGATCCGGCTGAACGGCGCCCCGATCGACCAGGCCGCCAAGTACCGGGTCGCGGCCAATGAGTTCCTGGCCGGCGGCGGCGACGGCTTCCCGGCCTTCGCGGCCGGCACCGACAAGCTCGTCGGCGCCTCCGACCTGGACGTCTTCGCCGCCTACCTGGGCGCCCACAGCTCGGTGGCCTCGCCGCTGAAGGCCCCGGCGCAGGACCGGATCAAGGTCATCGGCCCGGGCGTCGACATCGACTGACCGTGAGCCGGTACAGGACGGGCGGGGCGCTGTCGGGGCGCCCCGCCCGTCCTGCGTCGTCCGCCCGTCCCGCCCTATTCGGGGGCGGGGCCGCCGGGCAGCCGGACGGTCGCCAGCGCGCCCGGGCCGCCGTCCCCGGCCGGGCCCAGCGACACCTCGCCGCCCGCCTCCCGGACGCTCTGCGCGACGATCGACAGGCCCAGGCCGGAGCCGGGCAGCTGCCGTGAGGACGGCGAACGCCAGAACCGGTCGAACACGTACTGCAGTTCCTCCGGCGGAATGCCGGGGCCGTGGTCGCGGACGGTCAACACGCCCTGCTGGAGCCGGACTTCGATGGTGCCGCCGGGCGGGCTGTACTTGACCGCGTTGTCCAGCAGGTTGATCACCGCCCGTTCGAGCCCGGCGGCGTCGCCGTGCACGAACCAGGGGTCGGTCGCGGTCTCGAAGACCAGCCCCGGGCCGCGCAGCTTCGCCCGCTCGACCGCCCGCCCGGCGATCTCGTGGAGGGCCACCACGGTGGGGTTGTGGACCGGCTTGGGGGAATCCGGGCGGGACAGCTGGAGCAGGTCCCCGATCAGGACGGTGAGCTCCTGCATCTGCGCCTTCATGTTGCCCAGCAGCTTGGTCTTGGTCGCGGCGGGCAGCGGGCGGCCCGTGTCGTTGCTGCGGATCAGCAGGTCGACGTTGGTGCGCAGCGAGGTGAGCGGGGTGCGCAGCTCGTGCCCGGCATCGGCGATCAGACGGGTCTGCCGCTCGCGGGAGTTGGCGAGGGCGGTGCTCATCGAGTTGAAGGAGGTGGAGAGCCGGGCGATCTCGTCGTCCCCCTGGACGGGGATGGTGGTGCCGACCTCCTCGGTGCGGGCGATGTGCTCGACGGCGTCGGTGAGTTGGTCGACGGGCTTGAGCGCGGACCGGGCGACCACGCGGCCGGCGATGGCGGCGAGGATGATCCCGCCGAGGGCCACGCCGCCGAGGAGGAGTGCGAGCCGCTGGAGGGAGTCCTCGATGGGCTGGGAGGGGGTCGCCACCATGACGACGACGGGCACCTGGAAGCTGTGGTTCAGGGTCAGCCGGACGATCGCGGGGTCGCCGTTGGTGTACCTGCCGTCCCGGATGATCGACTGGCCCGGCTTGAGCCGGAATCCGGCGGCGTCCGCCGACGTGGCCACGATGGCCTTGGTCGCCCCGGGGGGCAGGCAGACGCCCTCGGCCCCGGCCCGGAGGAACTGGGTGTCCCGGGGGACGGCTCCGCTGATGTCCGGGATGACGACGCCGCGCTGGTTCTCCAGCGCGGCTTCCGGGGTGGCGTAGCAGACCAGGGGGTTCCTCCCGATCGGTGCTGCGGGAGCACCCGCCAGGTCCGCCCGGACCTGGTCGTACAGCTGCTTCTCCACGATGAACCAGCAGGCCAGCGCCGACAGGGCGATGGCCACCGCGACCGCGGCCGCGCTCAGGAAGGTGAGGCGGCTGCGGAGGGAGCGGGAGCGGAGCCAGTGGGAGAGGCGCCGGCGGCGGGGGACGCCGGGTGGAGCCAGTGGCGGGGGCGGGTAGGGCGTGGGGGAGGTCACGTGGTGGCGCCGGCGGCCGGGCGCAGGGCGTAGCCGACGCCGCGTACGGTCTGGATGAGGCGGGGCATGCCGCCCTGCTCGGTCTTGCGGCGCAGGTACATCACGTAGACGTCCAGGGAGTTGGAGGAGGGTTCGAAGTCGAAGCCCCAGACGGCCTTGAGGATCTGTTCGCGGGTGAGGACCTGGCGGGGGTGGGCGAGGAACATCTCCAGCAGCATGAACTCGGTGCGGGTGAGTTCGACGGGCTTGCCGGCGCGGGTGACCTCGCGGGTGGCGGTGTTCATCCGCAGGTCGGCGAAGGCCAGCACCTCGCTCTCGTCCTCGGCGGCGGCGCGGGCGGCGGCCTCGGTGGCGAGGGCGTTGCGGCGCAGCAGGGCGCGGACGCGGGCGAGCAGTTCGTCGAGTTCGAAGGGCTTGGCGAGGTAGTCGTCGGCGCCGACGTCCAGGCCGGTGACGCGGTCGCCGACGGCGTCGCGGGCGGTGAGCATCAGGACGGGGACGGTGTCGCCGCGGGAGCGCATCCGGCGGACGGCGGTGAGGCCGTCCATCCGGGGCATCATGATGTCCAGCAGGACGAGGTCGGGCCGGTCGCGTTCGACGGATTCCAGGGCCTCGTAGCCGTCGGTGGCGGTGGCGACCTCGTAGCCCTCGAAGGCGAGGCTGCTCTCCAGGGCGTCCCGGAGGGCGGGTTCGTCGTCGACCACGAGGAGCCGGGCGGAGGGGTGGCCGGCCTCGGCGGCGGTGCGGTCGTCGGCGGACGGGGTCATGGGCTGCTGCCCTTTCTCGTCGGGTGGAGGGCCTGCTGGGGGTACCGGGGGTAATTGTCCGTCTTACAGGTTCTGGCCGGCCTCCAGTTTCGGCAGAACCTGCTTGATGTCGTTGATCGGGATGGCGAAGCCGAGGCCGACGCTGCCGGCGCTGCTGCTGCTGCCGCCGCCGGCGGTGGAGCTGGCGCCGCTGGGGGCGTACATCGCCGAGTTGATGCCGATGACCTGGCCGTTGGCGTTGATGAGCGGGCCGCCGGAGTTGCCGGGGTTGAGGGCGGCGTCGGTCTGGAAGGCCTTGTAGGTGGTGGTGCTGCCGCTGTTCTGCTGGGGGAGGTTGCCGCGCGTGCCGGGCAGGTTGGGCAGGCCGGGCAGGCTGGGGAAGCCGAAGCCGCCGTTGCTGCTGGTGGTGCCCTCGTCGAGCTGGACGGTGACGTCGCGGTTCTCGGCGCTGATGATGCCGGAGGTGACGGTGCCGGTGAGGCCGTCGGGGTTGCCGATGGCGACGACGGGGTCGCCGACGGCCACGCCGGAGGAGTCGCCGAGGGTGGCGGGGGTGAGGTTCTTGCCGCCGCTCGCGGTGATCACGGCGACGTCGAGGGACTTGTCGGTGCCGGTGACGGCGGCCGGGGCGGTGGAGCCGTCCTTGAAGGCGACGGTGATCTGGCCGCCGTCGGCGGCGGTGTCGATCACGTGGTAGTTGGTGAGGATCCGTCCGCTGGTGTCGAGGATGACGCCGGTGCCGGTGGCGGTGCCGTTGCCGTTCTTGACGGTGATCTGGACGACGCTCGGCGAGACGGCGGCGGCGATGGCCGGCACGTCGGCGCCGCCGTCGGAGCGGGCGGAGACGGGGCTGGCGACGGTGCTGGTGCGGGCGGCGGAGCCGTGCTGCTCGGCGGCGACGAACCCGCCGGTGACGCCGCCGATGACGGCGGCGACCGCGGCGACGGCGGTGACCAGGGCGAGCCGTCCGCGCAGCAGGCCGCGCCGGGCGCGGTTGCCGTGGCCGCCGTGGCCGCCGGGCTGGCCGGCGGTGGGCGGCTCGGGGGGCATGGGCGGGGGCGGGGTCGGGGAGTCGAAGCCGCCTGCCGAGTGGTCCTCGCGGTACCTGGAGGCGGTCGTGGCGGCGCTGCTGCCGAGGACGGTGCCCTCGACCACGCGGGGCTCGTACGGGCCGTACTGCTCGTCGTGGTGCTGCTGCTGTTCGCTCATGCCGACCAACGTCCGCCTGGTGGATGAGGATGGCATGAGAACCGGCTCAGAAGGGTCCGAGAAGCCCGTTGGGTTCTCATAAAGCCTGGTCAGGCGGTGTGCGGTGGCAGGTGGAGCGGAGTGCGCTACTCCGCTTCCCCGGTCGGGACCGCCGCGGCGCCGCCACAGCCGCAGGAACGGCGGATCACCAGGCGGGACGGGAACTTGCGGACCCGCTCGGTGTCCGATCCGGGCACCATCAGCGAGTCGTCGAGCACCAGGTCCACGGCGGCCCGGGCCATCGCGTCGCGGTCGGAGGCGACGGTGGTCAGCGGCGGGTCGGCGAGTGCGGCCTCGGGGACGTCGTCGAAGCCGGCCACCGCGAGGTCCTCCGGGACCTTCAGACCGACCTCGCGGGCGGCCCGCAGCACGCCGATCGCCTGGTCGTCGGTGGAGCAGAAGATCGCCCGCGGCCGGTCCGGCGAGCGCAGCACCCCGAGCGCGACCTCGTACGCGCCGTAGCGGTGGAAGGGCGCGTCGATCAGGTGGGGCTCGGTGGGCAGGCCGTGCGCGTCCATGGCGCGCTGCCAGCCCTCGACGTGGTCGATGACCGGGTCGCCGGGGGCGGGGGACTCGACCGGGCCGCCGAAGCAGGCCACGTACGGGTGCCCGTGCACCTCCAGCAGGTGGCGGACGACGGCCTCGGCGCCGCCCACGTCGTCGGTGACCACCGCGACGTCGTCGATCGCCTCGGGGCGGCGGTGCAGCAGCACGACCTTGGCGCCCTCCATCGCGGCGAACTCCTCGGCGGCGCGCTGCGAGGGGCCCTGGCTGACCAGGATCAGGCCGGAGACGCGCATCCCGAGGAAGGCCCGGACGTAGTGCACCTCGCGGTCGTCCACGTAGTCGGAGTTGCCGATCAGCACGAGCTTGCCGCGCTCGGAGGCGGCCCGTTCCACGGCGTGCGCCATCTCGGCGAAGAAGGGCTGGCGGGCGTCCGGGACGACCATGCCGATCAGGTTGGTCCGGCGGGAGGCCATCGCCTGGGCGACGCTGTTCGGCCGGTAGCCGAGCTGCTCGATCGCGGCGAGGACCTTCTCCCGGGTCGCGGGCGCGACCGGGCGCGGCCCGTTGTTGATGACGTAGCTGACGACCGCGGTCGAGGTACCAGCCAGCCGGGCTACATCGTCGCGCGTCACTTTGGCCACGGGGGGAGTCTACGCGTGTGGCGTGCGCGTCGGCAGTGGGACCTGGGGCTTTCTCCGGGTGTCCAGGGGGTACCAGGGAGCGAACCGGACAAGCCGGGCGGGGGCGGCCCGCCCGGCCGTCGGTCAGGCCTCCAGCGGCGCCGAGGGGCGCTGGGCGAGCTCCGGGCGCTCGCCCTTCTCCGGCTTCTCCGGGACGACGAAGCGGTAGCCGACGTTGCGCACGGTGCCGATCAGCTGCTCGTGCTCGACGCCGAGCTTGGCGCGCAGCCGGCGGACGTGCACGTCCACCGTCCGGGTACCGCCGAAGTAGTCGTAGCCCCAGACCTCCTGCAGCAGCTGGGCCCGGGTGAAGACCCGGCCGGGGTGCTGGGCGAGGTACTTGATCAGCTCGAACTCCTTGAAGGTGAGGTCGAGCGCCCGGCCCTTGAGCTTGGCGGAGTAGGTGGCCTCGTCGACCGTGAGGTCGCCGTTGCGGATCTCCATCGGGCTGTCGTCGGTGCTGATGTGGAGCCGGCCGAGTGCGAGCCGCAGCCGGGCCTCGACCTCGGCGGGGCCGGCCGTGTCCAGCAGGACGTCGTCGATGCCCCACTCGGCGGTGACGGCGGCGAGGCCGCCCTCGGTCACCACCAGGATCAGCGGGCAGCCGATGCCGGTGGAGCGCAGCAGCTGGCAGAGGCTGCGGATCTGCGGCAGGTCGCGCCGGCCGTCGACCAGGATGACGTCCGCACTGGGGGTGTCCACCAGGGCGGATCCCTCGGCGGGGGCCACCCGGACGTTGTGCAGCAGCAGGCCGAGGGCCGGCAGCACCTCCGCGGAGGGTTGCAGAGCGTTGGTGAGGAGGAGGAGAGAACTCATACCCGGTAGTCCCCTTTCCGGGTCGTCGCGGTCGCGTTACGGCTGCCGCCACAGCCGGATGGCGCACGTGCTGAGGTCGGGGGGAGGTGGACGGACGCCCGAGGAGCGCCGGAGGGCCGGCCGGTGCGCAGGACGCGACGGCGCACGCGCCGAGGGTCCCGCAACCCTTGGCGCACCGTTTCTGTCCTGTTCATCCCGCGAACCCTCCGGTTTGTTCCGGTCCCGGGCGGCGGCCCGGGTGCCGGGTGGACACCCCGGCCGGCCGGGGCACGTCGTCGTGCCGCGTGGGGCGGGGCGGTTCCCGCGACGCGCCGGGGGTGGGCCGACGAATCGCAAGAATGTCCGTACTGGCGTCCTGAAAGCACAAAAGGACCCGGGGGCGACTCTGCCCGGATCCCTCTTGGACGTCGAGGATAGCCGACGGCCATCCGCGCCGGGAGGGCTCGAATCCGGCGGTTCGCCCAATCCGGGCGCGCGCCGGGTGAGCCTGGACACAGCTTCGAGCCGTCCTCCGGGCCCCCTCGGCCAGGGCGATTGCCGGTCGTGGCGGCGGACACGCCATCATGGGACGCACATCGGCGGCGCCGTGCGAGTCCATCTTTCGGGTGGTCGGGCGGCCCGGTGGCGAGCCGGACCGGGGCACCGGGGCCGGGCGAGGACGACGAGAAGGGGTGGCCCCGATGGGTGCGACCACGGAGCCCGCGAGCGGCGCCCGGGTGCGCGGGACGATCCGCTACTGGGCGGCCGCGAAGTCCGAGGCCGGGCTGGCCGAGGAGCCGTACGAGGCGGTGACCCTGGCGGAGGCGCTGGCACAGGCCAGGCGGCGGCACGCGGACCGGCCGAAGCTCGTCCAGTTGCTCGGGCACTGCTCCTACCTGGTCGACGGCTCCCAGGTCGGCGGCCGGGACCACACGACCGTGGCCCTCACCGAGGGCGGCACGGTCGAGGTGCTGCCGCCGTTCGCGGGAGGCTGAGCGGCGTGACGGACATGAACAACGCGAACCAGGGCGGCTACGGCGAGTGGCCGCAGCAGCCGCAGCCGCCCTACCGGCATCCGCAGCAGCAGCCCCAGCCCCAGCCGCAGTACCCGCAGCACCCGCAGCCCCCGTACCCGCAGGCCCAGGCGCCGCAGCCGGGGCAGCAGCCGCCGTACGGCTACCCGAGGTACGGGCAGCCGCCGATGGACGACGCGGCGACCACGCTGCTGCCGCCCGTCCCCGCGATGGACGACGCCACGGCGACCACGCTGCTGCCGCCCGTGCCGCCGATGGACGACGCGGCCACCACGCTGCTGCCGCCCGTGCCCCCGATGGAGGACGCGGCCGCGACGACGCTGCTGCCGCCGGTGGTCGTGTCCGGCGCGAGGCCGCCCGCCCCGCCGGCCTGGACGCCCGCCCCGCCGCCGGTGGCACGGCACGCCGCGCCGCCGCAGGCCCGGCACGCCGCTCCGGCGCCGGGCCCGCAG
>NZ_JBHXMU010000090.1:0-31531 GCF_042720685.1 Kitasatospora sp. NPDC058492 | reverse complement strand
CGGCGTCGGAGTGCGTGCATCGCAAGGCGGAGGAGGGAGTCCATGCGGAGTATCGGCGACCGACGACAACGCGGCGAGGTGCGTGCTCCGACGTCGCGCGCCCGGCGTGATCCGAAAGAGAGCCCCTAGACCCTCCCGGCCGGACAGGACCTGGCCGCACCGCCGCCGTGCGGGAATCGTTTCCCGTACGGCGGCACCTCCCGTCTACCCTCGCTTGTGTAAGGAGCTCTCCGACATGCAGGACATCGCCGAGCAGTTGCAGGCCTGGCACGCGGCCGGGCGCGCCTTCGCCGTGGCCACCGTCGTCGGCGTCTCCGGCAGCGCGCCCCGGGACCCGGGGGCGGCCCTGGCCGTCGACGCGGCCGGCGAGGCGATCGGCAGCGTCTCCGGGGGCTGCGTCGAGGGCGCGGTCTACGAGCTGTGCCAGGCCGCCATCGAGTCCGGCGAACCCGTGCTGGAACGGTTCGGCTACAGCGACGAGGACGCCTTCGCCGTCGGCCTGACCTGCGGCGGCGTCCTCGACGTGTTCGTCCAGCCGATCCGGCCCGGGGCCGACGACGGGCTCGACGCCGGCATCGCCTACATCGCCTCCGGCACCCCGGTCGCGCTCGCCCGGGTGATCGCCGGGCCCGGCGGACTCGTCGGCGCCACCGTCGCCGTCACCGCCGACACCCACCACGGCGCCCTCTCCCCCGCCCTCCCCCCTGCCCTCCCTCCCGCCCCCTCGACGGCCCAGCCGTCGCCCGCCGCCGCCCCTGCGGCGACGCGCCCCGCGCGACACCTCCTGACCGCGCTCGAACAGGCGGTCGTCACCGAGGCCCGGGCCATGCTCGACGCCGGACGCACCGGCCGGATCGTGCTCGGCCTCGACGGACGCCCCTGCGACGACCGCGACCAGGGCACCGTCACCTGCTTCGTCGAGTCCTACGTGCCCGCACCGCGGATGCTCGTCTTCGGCGCCATCGACTTCGCCGCCGCCGTCGTCCGGATCGGCCGCTTCCTCGGCTACCGCGTCACCGTCTGCGACGCCCGGCCCGTCTTCGCCACGAAGCAGCGCTTCCCCGAGGCCGACGAGGTCGTCGTCGACTGGCCGCACCGCTACCTCGACTCCCAGCTCGACCGGATCGACGGGCGCACCGTGCTCTGCGTGCTCACCCACGACGCCAAGTTCGACATCCCGCTGCTGGAACGCGCCCTGCGGCTGCCGGTCGGCTACGTCGGCGCGATGGGCTCGCGCCGCACCCACCGCGACCGCGAGGCGCGGCTGCGCGAGGTCGGGCTCACCGAGGCCGAGATCGGCCGGCTGCGCTCCCCCATCGGCCTCGACCTCGGCGCCCGCACCCCCGAGGAGACGGCCGTGTCCGTCGCCGCCGAGATCATCGCCCACCGGCGCGGCGGCAGCTGCCTGCCGCTCAACGCCGGGGACGGCCCGATCCACCACGAGGCACCGGACACCCCCGAGGAGCCCCGGGCGGCGCGACAGGCGCAACGCACGCGACGGACGCACGCCGCCTGAGGCCGGCGGTCAGTCGCTCAGCGCCAGCTTCACGCCGAAGCCCACCACCACCGCGCCGGTCACCCGGTCCATCAGCCTCCGGGCAGCCGGGCGACGCAACCAGCCGCGCAGCGCCTGGGCGAAGCCGACCAGGACGGCCGACCACAGCACGCCCTCCACCACGTGGACGCAGGTGAGCGCCACCCCGGCGGCGAAGTGCGGGGCCCCGGCGGGGATGAACTGCGGCAGCACGGCCACGTAGAACACCCCGACCTTCGGGTTCAGCAGATTGGTCAGCGTGCCGCGCCGCCAGCCGTACCCGAAGCCGCCCTCGACCGGCTCCTCCTCGGCCGCCGCCTCCCCGCCCCGGCTGCGCAGCATGCCGACGCCCATCCACACCAGGTACGCGGCCCCGCCCCAGCGCAGCACCTCGTACGCCACCTGCGAGGCGGTCAGCAACGCCGTCACCCCGGCCGACGTCAGCGTCCCCCAGACCAGCGTCCCGGTCTGGATCCCCAGCACCACCCCCCACGCCTGACGCCGCCGCCCGAGCGCGGACGTGCGCAGCACCAGCGCGGTATCGAGCCCGGGTGTGAGCGTGAGCAGCCCCACGACGAGGGCGAAGGACCACAGAGCCGTTGTCATCTCCATGGGCCTCGATACTCTCACAGGCCCGATGGGGCCCTCGGGTCAACCTCCCGGAGCGAAGCGGGCCTGCGATATACGGGAGCAAGTCTGGCCGATACCGCAGGCCCGCATGGGCCGCTCAGGTGACGTTGAGGCGGGCTGCCAGGCGCAGGAGGCCGGGGCTGAGGCGGGAGAGGAAGCGGGCGGCCTTGGCCTCGGGGGTGACGGGGACGACCGGCTTGCCGGTGCGGACGGCGGTGAGGATGGCGGTGGCGACCTTCTCCGGGGGGAAGCCGCGGCGGGCGTAGAGCCTGGCGGCGCGGGCCTGCTTGGCGGCCTGCTGGTCGGCGGTGGTCGCGGAGAAGGTGGAGGTGCGGGTGATGTTGGTGTTGACGATGCCCGGGCAGATGGTGGAGACGCCGATGCCGTGCCCGGCGAGTTCGGCGCGCAGGCAGTCCGAGAGCATGAACACCGCGGCCTTGCTGGTCGCGTACGCGGTGAGCGCCTTGGACGGCAGGTAGGCGGCGGCCGAGGAGACGTTGACCAGGTGGCCGCCGCGGCCGCGGTCGGCCATCAGCGTGCCGAAGGCGCGGCAGCCGTGGATGACGCCCCAGAGGTTGACGTCCAGGACGCGCTGCCACTCCTTCTCGGTGGTCTGCAGGAACGTCCCGGAGTGGCCGATGCCGGCGTTGTTGACCACCACGTCGGGCACCCCGTGCTCCTCCGCGACCGTCTGGGCGAAGGCGTCCACCGCAGCGCCGTCGGCGACGTCCACCCGGTAGGCGTGCGCCTGCGGGCCGAGCAGCGAGGCGAGTTCGGCGGTGCGCTCGGCGGCGGCGAGGTCGAGGTCGCAGACCACGACGCGGGCGCCGTCCTCGGCGAAGGCGAGCGCGGTGGCCCGGCCGATGCCGCTGCCGCCGCCGGTGACGACGACCAGCCGGCCGTCGCCCTGCTCCTGGGCGGGCTCGGCGGTCCCGCATTCGATGCGGGCGGTGAACTCGCGGACCATCTCGGCCACGGTGGCTCCCTTCTCCAGCAGCGCCGACCAGTGGCCGGCGTGCAGCGTCCGTCGGGTCAGCTCGGGCACCCAGCGTTCCAGCCCCTCGGAGAGGAACGGGGCGACGTAGCGGTCCCGGGTGAGGGTGATCAGCTGGACCGGCACCTGCGTCGGCCGCTCGCGCGGACTGCGCAGCGTGGGACGGAAGTTGGCCCGGTACAGCTCGATGCCGCGGACGGCGTCGCGGCGCAGGCCGGGCTGCGGGTGGTCGGGCCGCGGGGTGACCTGCTCCAGGTCGCGCAGCACCCGCGGCCAGGCCCGGGCCAGGCCCAGGCGCCACACGCCGGGGGCGAGGAAGGGCAGGTGGAAGGCGGTGATGTACCAGGAGTGCAGGCCCTGGTGGAGGAGTTGGCGCAGGTGGCGCGGGGTGGGCCGGCGCATCCGGTGGCGCAGCCAGTAGCCCATGTGGTCCAGGCAGGGGCCGGACATGGTGGTGTACGAGGCGATCCGCCGCTCGGAGCCGGGCTCGGTGACGGCCTCCCAGGACTGCAGCGAGCCCCAGTCGTGGGCGACCACGTGCACCGGGCGGTCGGGGCTGACGGCGTCGGCGACCGCGAACAGGTCGGCGGCCAGGTGCTGCAGCCGGTAGCCGTCCCGGGTGGCGGGTACTCCGGACTCGCCGGCGCCGCGCACGTCGTAGCGGACCACGTGGTGGTCGCGGGCGAGGTCGGCGGCGACGTCGTCCCAGACCGCGTGGGTGTCCGGGTAGCCGTGCACCAGGAGGACGGTGGGGGCGGCCGGGTCACCCTGTTCGAAGACGGCGAGCGGGAGGCCGTCGGAGCGCACGGTGCGGCGGCGCGCGGGCGGGGCGGCCGACGCCTTCGGGGCGTCCAGTGTCTTCGGGGCGGCTGCGGCGTCAGGGGCCTGCGAGGCAGCTGCGGCCTTCGGGGCGTCTGCGGCGGGGGTGGTCATCGGGCGGCCTCCAGGGCAACGTCGTGGGCGGCGCCCGCCGTCCAGCGGCGGACGTGCGGCAGGTCGTCGTCGAGCCAGTGGGCGTCGTCCTCGGTGACCACCAGCAGTTCCTCGAACTTGATGCCCACGCCCCGGAAGCCGATGTGCGGCTCGACCGCCCACAGGCCCGGGGTGGGCGCGTGCCGGGACGACCGGCCGTCCGCCCAGAGCGGTGAACGGCCTTGCAGGCGCTCGGAGATCAGCTCGCGCCCGAGGGTCTGCAGGGTGCGCACGCCGAAGCCGAGGACGTTGACCCCGGCCGGGCCGCGCACGGTGGTGCGGGTGACCTGATGGCCGATCACCCGGCCCGGGTAGACCTGGTGGCGGTTGTCGTAGCCGTGCGCGGCGATCTGCGCGTCCACGGCCGCGTACACCTCGTCGAGCGGACGGCGGGCGCGCACCTCGGCGAGGATCAGCTCGCGGTACACCTGGAGGTCGGCGGCCAGGCGGTCCCAGACCCGGTTCTCACCGACCTTGCCGCCGTAGCCGATGTCGGCGGTGTAGCCGTCGACGATGGGCGCGCAGTCCAGGACGTACGGCATGCCCTCCTCCAGGCGGCGGTTGCCGGCGAAGAACTGGAGCGGGGTGTGGAAGTGCCGGAAGGCCGTGCGGTCGCCGAACCAGGCGAACGGGACGTGGAAGAAGTCCTGCACCCCGGCGGCGACCAGGCGGCGGCGCAGTTCGGCGGTGGCCTGGCGCTCGGTGACGCCCGGTTCGATCCAGCCGGCGACCTGTTCGGCGCAGTCGTAGGCGAGTTGCTGGGTCTCGCGGAAGCGGGCGAGGTCGCGCTCGTCGTAGGGGAAGGTCGGGGGGTTCGCCATCGGGGCTCCTTCTACAGGTCGAGCACGCTACAGGTCGAGCACCAGGGTCTCGCCCTCGGCGGCCCGGGAGACGCAGGGCAGCACGGCGCCGGCGGCACGCTGCTCGGGGGTGAGCCGGCGGTCCCGGTGCTCGGGCGTACCGGCCAGCAGGCGGACCTCGCAGGTGCCACAGAAGCCCTGGTGACAGGAGTACGGGAGGTCGGGGCGGGCTTCGCGCAGCACGTCCAGGGCGGAGCGGTCGGCGGGGACCTCCAGCGCCGGGCCGTCGACGCCCAGGCGCAGGGCGAAGGGCTCGCCGCCGACGACCGGGGCGGCACCGAAGCGCTCGAAGTGCAGGGCGGTGGACGGGGATTCGTCCAGGGCGCGCTGCACGGCGGTGAGCATCGGGGCCGGGCCGCAGCAGTAGACGGCGGCGCCGCGCGGGGCGTGGGCGAGCAGGTCGGCGCCGGTCGGCACGCCGTGCTCGTCGTCGGTGCGCAGCACCACCCGGCGCGGGTCGAGGGCGCGCAGCTCGTCCGCGTACGGGAGGGTGTCGGCGCTGCGGCCGACGTGCACCAGGCGCCAGTCCAGGCCGTGCCGCTGCGCCTCGCGGGCCATCGGGAGCAGCGGGGTGATGCCGATGCCGCCGGCGAGCAGCAGGACGGCGGGCTCGGCGCAGAAGGCGAAGCCGTTGCGCGGGCGGCGGGCGGTGAGGCGGCTGCCGGGGTGCAGGGTGTCGTGGATCTCGACGGAGCCGCCGCCGCCCTCGGGCAGTCGCCGTATGGCGATCCGGTAGGCGGCGCGGTCGGCGGGGTCGCCGCAGAGCGAGTAGTGGCGTTCGCGGCCGGAGGGCAGGGCGAGGCGCAGGTGGGCGCCGGGCTGCCAGTCGGGGAGCGGTCCGCCGGAGGGGTCGGCGAGTCGCAATTCGACGACGTCGGAGGCGAGTTGGCGGCGGGCGGCGACGACCAGCTGGAGCGGCGGGGTGGGGCGGCTGAGCGGGCGGCGGGGGTTGCGGCGCAGCAGGGGGCTGCCGAGGGCCGGGGTGTAGCGGTCGCCGAAGGCGGTGAGCCGGCGCATGAACGCGTCGGCGCGGGGGCGGCCGTAGAGGTCGGGGGGCGGGTTGAGCAGGTCCATCCGGCGGTCCTTGGCGTCTGGGAGGGGGCGCGGGCGACGGGTGACAAGTTTCAGAGTTCAGATTTCAGATAACAGATAACGTTTTCTGTTATCTGTTATCTGAAATCTGTCGCCTGAACTCTGTCAGTGGCCCCCTGCCGCCGCGCGGGCGGCCGGGGAGGCGGCGAGGTAGCCGAGGGCCTGGCTGGAGGAGCCCTCCTGGGTGGGGTGGTAGCCGGGCCGCAGGTAGCGCAGGCCGGAGCGGATCGACCGGAGCGGATCGGGCAGCAGGCCGCGCTTGGCGATCTTGCCGGCCTCGCGCCAGGTGGGCTTGAGCCGTCCGCCGAGGGTGGGGTCGGCGGCGAGCAGGAAGCGGGCGCCGCGCACCCAGAGGTGGACGAGCAGCGGCCCGGAGACCGCCATGCCGCGGACCCGGCGCAGGTAGCCGGGGTCGAGGTGGACCATCAGGTCGAAGGCGACACTGCGGTGTTCGACCTCCTCGGCGCCGTGCCAGCGCAGCAGGTCGAGCATCGTCGGGTCGGCCTTGGCGCGGTCCAGGCCAGGGGAGTTGAGCGCCCAGTTGCCGAGGAAGGCGGTGAAGTGCTCGATCGCCGCCACGAAGGCGACCCGCTCGATGAGGTTCTCGCGTCGCCGCGCGGGGCTGAGCCCGGGCTTGTCGCCGAGGACGCGCTGGAACAGCCAGGCGATCTGCCGGACGTACGGACGCGGGTCGAGCCCCTGGCCGAGCAGGTGGTCGAGGACCTCCTGGTGCGCCTCGGCGTGGATGGCCTCCTGGCCGATGAACCCGAGGACCTCCTCGCGCAGTTGCTCGTCGCGGATGAGCGGCAGCGCCTCCTTGAAGACCTTGACGAACCAGCGCTCGCCCTCGGGCAGCAGCAGGTGCAGCACGTTGATGACGTGGGTGGCCATCGGCTCGTCAGGAATCCAGTGCAGCGGCAGCCGGTCCCAGTCGAAGCGGACGTCCCGGGGTTCGAGGACGAGGCTGTCGTGGACGCGCGCGGCGGGGACGGCAAGGGCGGGTACGGGGGTTGAGCGGGGCACGGCAGGCCCTCCTGACCTCGGGGCGGCGGCTCGACTCAGGGAAACGTACTCGCGGGTAGCGGCCGGGACAAGGGGTTCGGCGACTCTTATCGACATCGAGTCTAATAAGTGACGCACTCCGGGGCCGTCACCGGAAACGCTTGCGAACGGACGCGCCCGTGAACGAACACGCCTGCGAACCAGCGCGCCTGTGAACCAACACGCCCGCAGACAAACACGCGAGCCCCGCCGGATCACTCGGATCCGGCGGGGCCCACGGGAGCGACCGGCCGTCAGACCGCCATCGCCAGCATCAGCGGCGCCGCCCTGGCCGCCAGCAGTTCGGCGGCGGCCTTCAGCTTGTGCACGTTGTCCACCGGCATCGACGTGGCCAGGCAGCCGACCGTGCTGCCCGCCGTGATCGGGACGGCCGCGCACACCGTGCCGAGCGCGTACTCCTGGATGTCCAGCACCGGCACGGTGGCCGGCTGCCGCTCCAGCCGGTGCATCAGCTGGTCGGCGTCGGTGACGGTCCGGGAGGTGAGCCGGGCCACCGGGTGGCGGGAGAGGTGGTCCCAGCGGGCGTCCGCGTCGAGCTGGCCGAGCAGGCACTTGCCGATCGCGCTGGCGTGCGCGGTGGCCCGGAAGTCCACCCACTCCTGCACGGCCGGCGCATACTCGGCCGCGGACACCGCCTCCACCGACAACTCGCCGTCGTGGTAGCGGGTGAAGTACACTGCCGCACCCAACTCGTCGCGCAGCTCGGCGAGTTTGCGGTTCAGCCGGGCCTTCACCAGCTGCTCCCGATTGTGCTGGCCGAGCAGGGCGAAGGTGCCGCCGAGCACCCAACCGCCGTCCTGGCACTGGAGGTAGCCCTCGATCTCCAGGATCTCGGCGAGCTGCCGGACGGTCGGCAGGCCGAGCGAGGTCTCCCGCGCGAGGGCGACCAGGGTGGCACCGTCAGGGTGCCGGTCGACGGCCTCCAGCAGTCTGAGGGCGTGCTGCAGGGAGGTGAACGGGCCGGCGAGGCCCTGGTCCAGTGCGGCGTGGCGACCCGGGGCTGGTGTCGACATGTCGTCCCCTTCCGATGTCCCCCCACGGAGCGACCGCGGGCGCCCTCCAGCCTATCGACCCGGCGGGCCCGGCGACTGCCGTCCGTGAATATCCGTGAACATTCCGTGGAGCACCCACCGATCGCCTGGAGGAACGGTAGTGGAGGACAGCACGACGGGCCCCTCCCCCACTGCCCGCGGAGAGGAGCCCGTCCCGCGGCCGCCGGGTTGCGGGGCCCCGGCGGCCGGTGGGGGCGGGTCAGTCGGTCAGCGGGGCGTCACGCGTGGCGCGCCACGACGGGGTGGCCCAGCCCTCGTTGCACGTGGCACGCCATAGCGAGGTGGCTCAGCCCTCGTCGCCCGCCCGCAGCTTGGCGACGGCCGCCTCCAGGCGGGCGCCGTACTCCTCGTCCGCGGCGTGGAAGTGGGCGAGGTTCTTCTCGACCACGTCGTCGCGGCTCACCTGGGCGAGGAAGCCCGCGATGTTGTCGATCAGCCGGGTCCTCTCGCCCGCGGACATCAGCCGGTACAGTTCGCCGGCCTGGAAGAAGTCGTCGTCCTTGGTGTGGGCCGGCGTGGTGTAGGTGCCCGTGTAGCCGTCCAGCCGGACCGGCGCGGCGAGCGCGGTGTCGGTCTGGGCGGGGCCGTCGTACGAGTTGGGCTCGTAGTTCTTGCCGCGGCCGGACTTGTTGACGGCGTGGAGGCCGTCGCGGCCGTAGTTGTCCGCCTCGGTGGCGCGCGGGGCGTTCACCGGCAGCTGGGTGTGGTTGACGCCGAGGCGGTAGCGCTGGGCGTCGGCGTAGGCGAACAGGCGGCCCTGGAGCATCTTGTCCGGGGAGGGGCCGATGCCGGGCACGAAGTTGTTCGGCGAGAACGCGGACTGCTCGACGTCGGCGAAGACGTTCTCCGGGTTCCTGTTGAGCACCAGGCGGCCGACCTTGACCAGCGGGTAGTCGGCGTGCGGCCACACCTTGGTGAGGTCGAACGGATTGAAGCGGTAGTCCGCGGCCTCGGCCACCGGCATCAGCTGGACGTAGAGGGTCCAGGACGGGAACACGCCGCGCTCGATGGCCTGGTGCAGGTCGCGCTGGTGCGAGTCGGCGTCGGCACCGAGCACCTCGGCGGACTGGTCGCCGTCCAGCGAGCGGATGCCCTGGTTGGTCTTGAAGTGGTACTTGACCCAGTAGGCGTCGCCCTCGGCGCTGACCCACTGGTAGGTGTGCGAGCCGTAGCCGTTCATGTGGCGGTAGGAGGCCGGGATGCCGCGGTCGCCGAACAGCCAGGTGATCTGGTGGGTCGAGGCGGGCGAGTGGGCCCAGAAGTCCCAGACGTTGTCCGCCTCCTGCACGCCGGTGTACGGGTCGCGCTTCTGCGAGTGGATGAAGTCGGGGAACTTGAGCGGGTCCTTGATGAAGAACACCGGGGTGTTGTTGCCGACCAGGTCGTAATTGCCCTGCGCGGTGTAGAACTTCAGCGCGAAGCCGCGCGGGTCGCGCACCGCGTCGCTGGAGCCCAGGTTGCCGGCCACGGTGGAGAACCGCAGGAAGACCTCGGTGCGCTTGCCGACCTCGGCGAGGAAGTCCGCGCGGGTGTACTGCGACACCTCGTCGGTGACCTCGAAGTAGCCGTACGCGCCGGAGCCGCGGGCGTGCACGACGCGCTCCGGGATGCGCTCGCGGTTGAAGCGGGCCAGCTTCTCCAGCAGCTGCTGGTCCTGGATCAGCAGCGGGCCGTACTCGCCGGCCGAGGCCGAGTTCTGGTTGTCGGCGACCGGGGCGCCGGACTCCGTGGTCAGGATCTTGGACATGGAGGGTCCTTCAGGTGTCGATAAAAGCAGTGCGTGGAGAGTGAAGTGACGCAGCGTCAGATTGTGGCGCAGGGCTCCGCCTGATCGCCGAACGGGCGCCGGATCGCCGAACGGGCGTCAGGCGCCCAGCAGGCGCCACACCGCCGAGCGGCGGCGGGAGGAGTGCTCGCCGTCGAGGCCGTCGGCGGGCCGGAGCGCGGCGACGGCGCCGGCGGCCGCGGCCTGGTCCGCCAGCGGGCGGGCGGCGGTCAGCGCGGCAGCCTCGTCGGCGGTCAGGCCGGCCTCGGTGAGGGCCGCGGCGGCCTCGGCGGCCGGGACGGCGTTGAACCAGCGCAGCGCGAGGGCCGCGCGGCCGGCCTCGGTGAGGCGGCCGGTGAGCCGGAGGCGGGCGAGGCCGCCGTCCGGGTGGACGTTGATGCGCACGTGCGTCACCGGGCGGCCGGCGTCGAGCCGGAAGCGGTGCCGGGTGTCGGGCTGCAGGCGGGTGCGGGGCAGGATCTCGAACCATTCGCCGTCGGCCGGGTCCGCCCCGGTCGAGGCGTCGAAGCCGACGAGGTCGGCCCAGCCGGGGGCATTGGCGACGAAGTGGGTGGTGTCCACCTCGGCGGCCAGGGCCTCACCGCCCCCGGCCAGGGCGATCTGCACCCAGTCGTTGGCCTTGTCGCGCCGACGCCGGGTCTCCCAGCCCTCGCCCATGACGGAGGCGCGGCCGGGAGCGTTCAGGTTGTGCGGGGAGGAGAAGTAGCGGTCGGACGCCGCCTCGGCCACGCCGCCGTACTCCTGGGCGGCCAGGTCGAAGGTGAGGCCGTCCAGTTCGCGCGGGTCGGGCAGCACCTCGCCGTGGACGCGCAGCCGGGCGACGCCGCCGTCCGGGAAGATGTTGAGGCGGATGTGGGTGTAGCGGTTGGCGTCCTCGACGGCGAACTCGTGGGCGGTGTCGCCCTGGAGCGGGGTGCGCGGCACCAGCGTGGTCCACTCGGCGTCCGCGACTTCCTCGGGCGAGGGGTGGCCGGGCACGGAGGCGGCCTCGACGGAGGCGCTCTCCGGGTAGTTGCCGGTGAAGTGGGCGGTGTCCACGACCAGGCCGCGGACCACACCGCCGGCGCCGAGCCGGACGATCGCCCAGTCGTGGTCCTGGTCGGTGGGGTGGGGCTGGTCGGCGGAGACGCCGCGGCGGCGCTTGGACTCCCAGCCGTCCATGATCTGGCCCTTGTGGCCGAAGGTGTGCGGGCGGAACTCGGCGGGCTTGGCGACCAGGAGGTTCTCGGCGTCGGCGAAGGTGTCCTCGTTGGTGGCGACGACGCCCGCGCCGAGCAGCCGCGAGGCCAGGTTGACCAGCTCGGTGAAGGGAGCGCTCGGGGTGTCGGCAGTGGTCACGAAGTCTCCTCAGGACGGGCGATCGGACGGGGTGGTGGGGGCGGCGGCGGGCCGGGTGAGCGGGCGGCCGAAGGGCTCGGCCGAGACGTCCACCGCGCGGCCGCGCAGCCAGGTGGTGCGGACCGCGCCGGTCAGCGTCCGGCCCGCGTACGGGGTCACGGGGTTGCGGTGGTGCAACTCGCGGGGGTGGACGGCGAATTCGCCGTCGGGGTCGAAGGCGACCAGGTCGGCGTCGCAGCCCGCCGCGATGGCGCCCTTGACCCCGGTGAGGCCGGCGAGTTCGGCCGGTCCGGCGGACATCCAGCGGACCACGTCGGCGAGGCCGTGGCCGCGGCGGCGGGCCTCGGTCCAGATCGCCGGCAGGCCCAGTTGCAGGGAGGCGATGCCGCCCCAGGCGGCCGCGAAGTCACCGCTGCCGCCGTACTCGGGCAGCAGCTTGAGGTCGGGGGTGGAGGGCGAGTGGTCGGAGACGACGGCGATGAACTCGCCGTCCGCCAGGGCCTGCCAGAGCAGGTCGCGGTTGGTCTCGTCGCGGATCGGCGGGCAGCACTTGAAGGCGGTGTCGCCGTCCGGCACCTGCTCGGCCGCCAGGGTCAGGTAGTGCGGGCAGGTCTCGGCGGTGACCTGGACGCCGTCCTCGCGGGCCTGGCGCAGCAGCGGCAGCACGGCGGCGGAGGAGACGTGCAGGATGTGGACGCGGGCGCCGGTGCGCCGGGCGGTGTCGAGCAGGACGGCGACAGCGGCGGTCTCCGCGTCGGCGGGGCGGGAGGCGAGGAAGTCGCGGTAGTGGACGCCGGGTTGCTGCGGGGCGGCGGCCAGCACGGCCGGGTCCTCGGCGTGGATGATCGCCAGCGCCCCGAGCCGGGCCTGCTCGGCCAGCGCGGCCTCCAGGTCCGCGGCCTCGACGTGCGGGAACTCGTCGACGCCGGAGGGGGCGAGGAAGCTCTTGAAGCCGAACACGCCGGCCTCGTGCAGCGGCGCGAGGTCCGGGACGTTGCCGGGGACGGCGCCGCCCCAGAAACCGAGGTCGACCCAGGCCTGGCCGTCCGCGGCCCTCCGCTTGGCGGCCAGGCCGTCCAGCGTGGTGGTGGGCGGGACGGAGTTGAGCGGCATGTCGATGATCGTGGTGACGCCGCCGGCCGCGGCGGCCCGGGTGGCGGTGGCGAAGCCCTCCCACTCGGTGCGGCCGGGCTCGTTGACGTGCACGTGGGTGTCGACCAGGCCGGGCAGCAGGGCGGTGTCGCCGAGGTCGGCGAGGCCGCCGTCGCCGTCGGGTCGGTCGCCCGCGAGGAGCGAGCCGTACGCGGCGACCTGCTCGATCTTCCCGTCCCGGATCAGCACGTCGGCGGGGCGCTCACCGTCGGGCAGGACCACCCGTCGGGAGCGGATCACCGCTGGCTGGCTGAAAGGCATGGGAGACCTCCGAAACCTGGAAGTTGGGGGTGGGCGCCGGGCAGGAACCGGGCTTGAACCGGGCGGGGAACCGGGAGGGAACCGGGCGGGGAAGCGAAGGATTGCCGGGAGCCTAGGCCCGCCTTCAACAAAACGTCAATGGCGGAACGTACGAGGGAAACGTACGGGGGATCCGCACGCCCCATCGGCATGAGGGATCGGCCCGACCGATCGGCATGCGGGACCGGGACCGGGTACGGCGGATCGGCATGCGGGACCGGGTACGGCGGATCGGCCCGAGGGATCAGCCGGACAACAGCTCCCCCGCCAGCCGCTCCCCCGCGACCTCGGCCAGCTCGCCGGCCTTGGTCATGCTGTCCCCCGGCTGCTCGGCGAGGTCGGTGAGGGCGATCGCGGCGGTGAACCCGGCCGCCCGCCACTCGGGCTCGGACAGCTCCAGCCGCCCCGCCACGGCAGCTACCCGAACCCCCGCCCGGGCGGCCGCCGCGGCAACGCCGGCGGGGGCCTTGCCGTGGAGCGTCTGCGCGTCCAGACAGCCCTCGCCGGTCACGACGAGGCGTGCCCCACGCACGGCCTCGTCGAAACCCAGCAGTTCGAGCAGCAGCTCGATACCGGGTCGCATGGTGGCGCCGAGCAGCGCGAGGGCGGCGAAGCCCACCCCGCCGGCGGCCCCGGCGCCGGGGGCGTCGCGCACGTCCCGTCCGGTGGCCAGGGCGACCTGGTCGGCGAAGCGGGTCAGGCCCTCCTCCAGGATCACCAGGTCGTCGCCGTCGGCGCCCTTCTGCGGGCCGTAGACGGCGGTGGCGCCGCGCGGGCCGAGCAGCGGGTTGTCCACGTCGCAGGCCACGACGATCTCGACGCCGGCCAGCACGTCGGCCAGCGGGCCGGGCTCGATCCGGTCGAGCCTGCGCAACGCGGCTCCGCCGGGGGGCAGTTCGGCGCCCTCGGCGTCGAGCAGGCGGGCCCCGAGGGCCTGGACCATGCCCGCGCCGCCGTCGGTGCAGGCGCTGCCGCCGAGGCCGAGCACGATCCGTTTGGCGCCGAGCGCCACGGCCCGGCCGATCAGCTGACCGACGCCGTAGGAGCCGGCCGCGAGCGGGGCGGTGCGGCCGCCGGGGAGCCGGGCGAGACCGGAGGACTGCGCCAGCTCGACCACGGCGGTGTCCTCCCGCACGGCCAGCGCGGCGTCCACCGGCAGGCCGGTCGGGCCAGCCACCTTGGCCGGGACGCGGGTGAAGCCGGCCGCGAGCGCGGCGGCCAGGGTGCCCTCGCCGCCGTCGGCGACGGGCAGTTCGCGCACCTCGACGCCGGGCGCGGCGCGCCGGACGCCGGCGGCGATCCGGGCGGCGACCTCGGCGCCCTCCAGGGTGCCCTTGAACTTGTCGGGAGCTACGACCACATGGCCCTGGTGGGGGGTGACGGGCATGGTGCGGTCCTCACTTCCGTACGGGGTCTGGCGATGATTCGACAGCCTGTGCCAAGCATGGGCCCGGGTGCACCTGGGGTGCGACCCCCCGTCAGGAGAAACGTCCCCGCTCGGGAGACTCGGGAGATACGCCCCCGGTCAGGAGATACGCCTCCGGTCAGGAGATACGCCTCCGGTCAGGAGATACGCCTCCCGCCGGGAGGGTGCGACTCCCGTCGGGAGGTGCGACCCCCTCCCCGCCGTTCCCCTCGTCCCGCTTCCGACGTACGAGAGGCTCCCCTCGGCGGGGAGGGGGGCCAGGCGAGGCGTACCGGCACGACCGAAGTGCCCCCGACAGGGGAGGTACGCATCACCGGCTGGATCGACCGGCGGGCGGGCGGATGAGCCCCGGTCCCGGCCGCCGGTCGGGTCTGGCCTCCTGGCGGCGCGGGCACGACCGGATGAGGTACACGCCACCAGGAGGAGTTCACGAAGGCCCGAGGAGCCCCGGGGCCTACTTGACCTCGCGGCCCGAGAGGCGCTCGACGCCGCGCAGCAGCGCCGAGTGGTCGAGCGAGCCGTCGCCGTTGGCGCGGGCGGAGGCGACCAACTGGGCCACCACGGCGCCGACCGGCAGCGCGGCGCCCACGGCGCGGGCGGCGTCGGTGACGATGCCCATGTCCTTGTGGTGCAGGTCGATCCGGAAGCCGGGGGCGAACTCGCGGCCGACCATGTTCGCCTTCTTGCGGTTCAGCACGGTCGAACCGGCCAGGCCGCCACCGAGCACGTCCAGCGCGGCGGGCAGGTCGACGCCGGCGTTCTCCAGGAACACCACGGCCTCGGCGAGCACCTGGATGTTGACGGCGACGATCAGCTGGTTGGCGGCCTTGACGGTCTGGCCGGCGCCGGACGGGCCGACGTGGATGACCGTGGTGCCCAGGACGTCGAACAGCGGCTTGGCCTCGGCGAAGTCCTCGGCGGCACCGCCGACCATGATCGACAGCACCGCCTCGACGGCACCGGCCTCGCCACCGGAGACCGGGGCGTCCAGGGTGCGCAGGCCCTTCTCCTTGGCGGCCGCCTCGACCTTCTGGGAGGTCTGCGGGGTGATCGAGGACATGTCGATCACGAGGGTGCCGGGCCTGGCGTTCTCCAGCACGCCGCCCTCGCCCAGGACGGCCTGCTCGACGTGCGGGTCCGCCGGAACCATGGTGATGACGACCTCGGCGTCCTTCACCGCGTCCGCGATGCTGGTGGCGCCGTGGCCGCCGGCCGCGACCAGGGCGTCGATCTGCGGCTGGGTGAGGTTGTAGCCGGTGACGTGGTGGCCGGCCTTGACCAGGTTGGCGGCCATCGGGCTGCCCATGATGCCGAGGCCGATGAAGGCGATCTTGCGGCTCATCGCGTCGTTCCTTACGTCGTTCGTGGGGTGGGGAGGGTGGTGGGCCGGGCTTGCTCGGCGGCGTGTGGCCCGCCTGCGCAGCGGTGCCGTGCCCGCTCACACGGCGGCGGTGCTCGCCTACTCGGCGCCTACTCGGCGGCTACTCGGCGGCGCGGTGCTCGCGCGGCAGCCACCCGAAGCTGTCGGCGCTGACGCCGGTGGAGGGCCGGTACTCCAGGCCGATCGGGCCGGTGTAGCCGGCGGCGGTGAGCCGGGCGAAGAGGTCCTCGAAGTCCAGCCCGCCGGTGCCGGGCTCGTTGCGGCCCGGGTTGTCGGCGATCTGCACGTGGCCGAACCGGTCGGCGTAGGCGTCGATGACGGCCGGCAGGTCCTCGCCGTTCCTGGCCAGGTGGTACAGGTCGCAGAGGAACTTCGCGTTGCCCAGGCCGGTGGCGGCGTTGACCTTGTCGACCACCTCGACCGCGGCGGCCGCGGAGACCAGCGGGTAGTCCGGGGACTCCGCCGTGTTGAGGGCCTCGATCAGCAGGATCGCACCGATCTCGTGCGCGGCCCCGGCGGCGAGCACCAGGTTCTCCAGCGCGAGGGCGTCCTGCTCGGCGGCCTCGACGCCTTCGATCCGGTTGCCGTACAGCGCGTTGAGCGCCTTGGCGCCGAGCGAGGCGGCGAGCCCCGCGGCGACCGGGACGTTGGCCCGGAAGCGGTCCTTCTCGGAGGGCACCGAGACGGTGCCGCGGGCCCCGAGGGTGAGGTCGTCCAGGAAGTTGAGGCCGGTGAGCCGCACGCCCGCGTCGCCGAAGGCCTTGCGGAGGGTGTCCAGCTCGCCTTCGGACGGGGTGGGCTCGGCGCCGAAGGGCCACCACAGCTCGGCGGCGGTGAAACCGGCGGCGGCGGCCGCGGCGGGACGCTCCAGCAGCGGCAGTTCGCCGAACAGGATCGACAGGTTGACCGTGAAGCTGTGCCGGGAAGCGGCCGTCACGTCACTCACCTCTCACTCTCTTCCGAGATCCGCAACTTCCACGATCCGGAAGAGGGATTCTGCTTGGTGGAAGCATCTCCGGCTCGGCGAGCAGGTGTCAAGACCGCCGCAACATTTTGTTGAAGAAGCCCGGGCGCGAACCCGGAAACCCCCTCCCGCCGGCACCGCGGCCGTCGGATCGACCGGCCCCTGCCCGCCCGCACCGGCGCTCGCTACAGTGAGCACGTGCGATTGATGGTGGAGTTCACGACAGAACCGTTCGAACTGGACACGTTCCCCGAGCACGCCGCGGCGGCCCGCCAGGTCGTCGACGAGGCCGGCCTGGCCGTCTCGGTCGGCCCCTTCGGGACCGGCGCCGAGGGCGAGGCCGACCAGGTGCTCGCCGCGGTGACCAAGCTGCTCCGGGAGACCCTGACCGCGGGCGCGACCCGGATCTCGGTCCAGGTCAGCGTGCTCGGCGAGGAGGGCGGTACGCCGTGACCGAGCACGTGGAGCACCCGCTCGCCCTGGCGATCAAGCCGCTGCTGGACGCCGTCGGCGCGGCGCCCGTCCGACTGGACGAGGCGAAGTCCGAGGACGTCGTCCTGGAGTGGGAGGGCGCCCCGGCACTCGCCGTCCGGCTGCCGCACCTGAGCAGTGCCCTGGACCGGCTGCTGGCCGAGATGGCCCGCCAGTTCGACGGCCGCCCGCTGGCCGAGCTGGACCGCGGGGAGAAGCAGCGGGTCGTCGCCCTCCTGGAGGAGCGCGGCGCCTTCACCGTCCGCCACGGGGTCGAGACGGTCGCCTCGGCGCTCGGCGTCAGCCGGTTCACGGTGTACAACTACCTCAACCGCCAGGACGGCTCGAAGCCCTCCTGACCCCGGTCGATCCCCCGGTCGATTCCTCCAGCACTTCCGCCAGGACTTCCTCCTGACGGAAACCTTCCGAACGGACGGACCCCGCCGGCGCGGCCAGCCTGAACCAGCCCCCGGCGGGGCGCACTTGGCGAATCGCACACGAATCGCGCCGGCAACGGCGGCCGGTTCAAAACGTAACCACCAACCGTTCAACAAAGTGTTGACGGCCGGGTGGGGTGGATCTAGCTTGTGCGGGTGGCACCACTCTTCAGGAGGTCCACCCGTGACCAACCACCCCCACACCCTTGACGCCCTGGCCGCGGCCGACGCCGCGGACCTGGAAGCCGTTCTGCTGGAGGTCTGCTCCAGCCCCCACTGGGCCGCCGACGTCGCGCGGGCCAGGCCCTGGCCCGACCGGGAGTCCCTGCTCACCGCCAACGCGGCGGCCATGGCCGGACTGACGGTCGCCGACCTGCACGACGCGATGGCCGGCCACGCCCGGATCGGCAAGCCCAGGACCGGCGACGCCAGCTCGCAGCGGGAGCAGGCCGGCATCCAGGGCGCGGACCGAGCCCTCCTCGACGAACTGCACGAGGCCAACGCCGCCTACGAGGCCAAGTTCGGCCACGTGTTCCTGATCTGCGCGACCGGCCGCACCGCGGCCACCATGCTCGCCGCCCTGCGCGAGCGCCACCCCAACGACGCCGCCACCGAGGCGGAGATCGTCCGGGGCGAACTGCGCAAGATCAACGACATTCGGCTCAATCGCCTGCTCGACGCATCCTGACTGGACCTGGCGAACCCCGACAGATCCTGACGGATCGTTAGAATCTGCTGACGAATGATCACCTCTGCCATCAGTAAGGTCACTTCACCCATGACTGGCATCTCCACCCACGTGCTCGACACCAGCCTCGGCCGCCCGGCCGAGGGCGTCCCGGTCGAGCTCGCACTGCACACCGAGGGTGGCTGGCAGGTGCTCGGCACCTCCGCCACGGACTCCGACGGCCGGGCCAAGGACCTGCCGGCCGTGGAGGCGGGCTCGGTCGTCCGGCTGCTCTTCGACACCCGCGCCTACCACGCGCTCAAGTCCGCGGAGCCGCCGTTCTTCCCCGAGGTCTCGATCGTCTTCACGGTCGCGCCCGCGCAGCACCACTACCACGTGCCGCTGCTGCTCAACCCGTTCGGATACTCGGTCTACCGCGGAAGCTAGTAGACCGACCTGGAAGCCCTAGGAGCCACGTCATGGCCCACGTGCTCGGTCAGAACCAGTACGGCAAGGCGGAGAACCGCATCGTGCGGGTCTACCGCGACTCCACCCGGCACGAGATCAAGGACCTGAACGTCTCGGTCTCCCTCCGGGGCGAGTTCGAGGACGTCCACCTCACCGGGTCGAACGCCAACTGCCTCCCCACCGACACCACCAAGAACACCGTGTACGCCTTCGCCAAGGAGCACGGGATCGAGTCGGCCGAGGCCTTCGGCATCATCCTGGCCCGCCACTTCGTCGACGACACCGAGCGCGGCGTCGTGCACAGCGCCCGGATCCGGATCGAGGAGTACGCCTGGGACCGGATCAAGACGCCGGACAACTCGGCCCGCTTCATCGGCTCGGAGGAGGTGGGCCACTCCTTCGTCCGCAACGGCCAGGAGACCCGCACCACCGAGATCGTCTACGACGGCGAGACCGTCCAGGTCGTCTCCGGCCTCAAGGACCTCATCGTCATGAACTCCACCAACTCGGAGTTCTGGGGCTACATCAAGGACAAGTACACCACCCTGCAAGAGGCGTACGACCGCATCCTCGCCACCCAGGTCACTGCTCGCTGGAAGTACGGCTACGACGGCCGGGACGGCCAGGCCCAGCCCAACTGGAACCGCTCCTACACCCACGTGCGGCGGCACCTGCTGGAGGCCTTCGCCGAGACCTACTCCTACTCGCTGCAGCAGACCCTGCACTCGATGGGCACCCGGGTCCTCAACAACCGCGCCGAGGTCGACGAAGTCCGCCTGGAGCTGCCCAACAAGCACCACTTCCTCGTCGACCTGGAGCCCTTCGGCCTCAAGAACGACAACGAGGTCTACTACGCCGCCGACCGGATGTACGGCCTCATCGAGGGCACCGTGCACCGCGAGGGCGTCGTCCCGGTCATCCCCGTCGCCTGACCGCCCCACCCCCATGGACACCGCCCGGAATCGCCGCACCCGCCGGCCCCCGAACGCCGGCCGCGTCCGGGCGGACAGCAGTACCCGCACCACCAGCCCCACCAGCACGATCTGCCCCACCAGCGCCACCCGTTCCACCAGTTTCTCCACCCCCACCCACCGGAGTTCGTGTCTGCCTCGCGGCGGCCGGCCCGGGGCACTGGAGAAGCGCCCCGAGGGACTCCTGCACCGCCGTCCCGCCCTCGGGGCAGCTCCAGCGCCGCGGGCGCGCCGGGAGTCACGGGCACAAGAGGGGCTCGACATGGCACCCAGCGACACCAGCAGTAAAGACGGCGGTTCCACCCCGGAAAGAACCCCTGGCCCGGACGGCACGTCGACACACCTCCCCGGTGAGCCGTCCGGGCCCGGAACCCACCCCGTGGACGAGTTGCTGCCCCCGGTGAAGCTCTTCTCCACCGGACTCCAGCACGTCGCCGCGATGTACGCGGGAGTCGTCGCACCCCCGCTCATCGTCGGCGCCGGCGTCGGGCTCTCCCCCGCCGAACTCGCCCTGCTCATATCGGCCAGCCTGTTCACCGCCGGACTGGCCACCCTGCTCCAGACCCTCGGCATCTGGAAGATCGGCGCGCGGCTGCCGTTCGTCAACGGCGTCTCCTTCGCGGGAGTCGCGCCCATGATCGCCATAGCCAAAGGCTCCATCGAAAGAACGGGGGGCCCGAAGGACGCCCTCCCGGTGATCTTCGGAGCGGTGATCGTCGCGGGGATCCTGTGCTTCCTCGCGGCACCGTACTTCTGCAAGCTCATCCGGTTCTTCCCCCCGGTCGTCCAGGGCACCGTGATCACCCTCATCGGGGTGTCCCTGCTTCCGGTGGCGGTCAACTGGGCGCGCGGCGGCTCGCCGGGCGCCCCCGGATACGGCTCCATGCGGGCCGTCGGGCTCGCCGCGATCACCCTCGTCGCGGTGGTGCTCTGCAACCGGCTGCTGCGCGGCTTCTGGCAGCAGCTCTCGTTGCTCATCGGCCTGGCGCTCGGCACCCTGATCGCCTTCCCGCTGGGCCTGGCCGACTTCGGCGCGGTCAAGGACGCGAAGGTCTTCGCGCTCCCCTCCCCTTTCCACTTCGGCGCGCCCGTCTTCGACGCCGCCGCGATCGTCTCGATGTGCATCGTCATGGTGGTCGCCATGACCGAGTCCACCGCCGACATGCTCGCCCTGGGCAAGATCGTCGAGCGCGAGGCCGACGAACCCACGCTCGCCGCCGGCCTGCGGGCCGACGGACTGGCCACCGCGCTCAGCCCCGTCTTCAACGGCTTCGCCGCCAGCGCCTTCGCCCAGAACATCGGGCTGGTGGCGCTGACCAGGATCCGCAGCCGCTTCGTGGTCGCGGCCGGCGGCGGCATCCTGATCCTGCTCGGGCTCTTCCCCGTGCTCGGGTCGCTCGTCTCCCTGGTACCGCAGCCCGTCCTGGGCGGCGCCGGGATCGTGCTCTTCGGCACCGTCGCGGCGAGTGGCATCCGCACCCTCGCGGAGGCCGGGATGGAGTCCAGCTCGAACACCATCCTGGTGTCCGTGTCGCTCGGCGTCGGCATCGTCCCCATCGCGGTGCCGACCTTCTACGACTCCTTCCCGGAGGCCGTCCGGACCCTGATGCACTCCGGGATCTCGGCCGGCTGCGTGATGGCCGTCCTGCTCAACCTGCTCTTCCACCACGTCGGAGCCGCCCGCCGGACCAGAACCGGCCAGGCCTCCGGCGCGACGGTGCCGACGGCGACACCGTCCTGACCGGCCCGGGAGGGGCGCACGCCGCGTGGCGCACGCCCCTCCCGGCCCTCCCCCATAGGAGTGACACCATGGCAGTCCAGCCCCCACCCGCCGACCAGCGGATCGTCATCGAGAACGTCGCGATCGCCACCGTCGACGCCCACGACACCGAGTACGCCCGCGGCCACGTGGTCATCCTCGGCAACACGATCGAGTCGGTCGGCGACGGACCCGCCCCGCAGTGGCTGGACAACGTGGTGCGCCGGATCAACGGCGAGGGCCACCTGATCACCCCCGGCCTGGTCAACACCCACCACCACTTCTACCAGTGGATCACCCGCGGCCTCGCCCAGGACGACATCCTCTTCGACTGGCTCGTCGCCCTCTACCCGACCTGGGCCCGGATCGACGAGAAACTCGTCCACGCCGCCAGCCAGGGCTCCGCCGCCGCCCTCCTCAAGTCCGGCTGCACCACCGCCTCCGACCACCACTACGTCTTCCCCAAGGACGGCGGCGACGTCCTCGGCGCCTCCATCGAGGCCGTCCAGGAGCTCGGCCTGCGGCTCACCGCACTGCGCGGCTCCATGGACCGCAGCAAGAAGGACGGCGGCCTCCCGCCGGACCACGCGGTCGAGGAGCTCGACGACATCCTCACCGCCTCCGAGGCCGCCGTGGACACCTACCACGACTCCTCCTTCGGCTCGATGCTGCACATCGCCATCGCGCCCTGCTCGCCGTTCTCGGTCTCCACCGACCTGCTCCGCCAGTCCGCCGAACTCGCCCGCCGCAAGGGCGTCCGGCTGCACACCCACGGCTCGGAGACCGCCGAGGAGGAGCAGTTCTGCAAGGAACTGTTCGGCATGGGCCCGACCGACTACTTCGAGTCCGTCGGCTGGCTCGGCGAGGACGTCTGGATGGCGCACTGCGTCCACATGAACGACTCCGACATCGCCAAGTTCGCCGAGACCGGCACCGGCGTGGCCCACTGCCCCTCCTCCAACGCCCGGCTGGCCGCCGGGATCGCCCGCGTCCCCGACATGCTCAGGGCCGGCGTCCCGGTCGGCCTCGGTGTCGACGGCACCGCCTCCAACGAGTCCGGCGAACTCGGCACCGAGCTGCGCAACGCCCTGCTGATCAACCGTCTGCACGGCTCCCCGACCGCCCTCACCGGCCGCCAGGCGCTGCGGCTGGGCACCATGGGCGGCGCCCGGGTGCTCGGCCGCCAGGACGAGATCGGCTCGATCGAGGTCGGCAAGCTCGCCGACCTGGCGCTGTGGAAGATCGACGGCGTCCTGCACTCCTCCATCGCCGACCCGGTCGCCGCCCTCACCTTCGGCGCCCTGCCGCCGCTGGCCGTGCTGTTCGTCAACGGCAACGCCGTCGTCGAGAAGGGCCAGCTGACCACCGTCAACGAGGACCGGATCGCCCGCGCCTGCGCCCGTGCCGCCAAGGAGCTCGCCGCCCGGCCGCTCTGACGCCCCGCCGCTGCTCCTCCACCCCTGAACTCCGGGCCGCCCAGGGACGGTGCGTGACCCGGACTCCGCAACCCGGCCTTCCCGGCCGGCGCGCGGACCGCAGCCCCGGACCCACGGCGAGGGTCCGGGGCTGCGGCGTGCCCGGGGGTGGGTGACAAGTGACGGATAACAGCGAACAGATAACAGATGACGAAAGTTGTCATCTGTTATCTGTTCGCTGAAATCTGTTCGCCGTGATTCGCTTGCTGTGATCCGTCCGCTGTGGTGCGTCCGCTGCTACGCGCCCGGTCTCAGGCGGTGCGCCCGAGCGAGCCGAGGTAGGCGCGCCAGCCGCCGTGGTGGGTGATCTCGCGGTGCACCCCCCGCTCCACCTCACCCCGGGCGAGCAGCATCGACAGGCAGGCGGAGCCGTCGTCGAGCTCGATGACGCCGAGCTCCAACTCCCGCGGCTCGCCGGGGAGGATGACGTCACGCAGGTGCTCCAGGGTGATCTCGTAGAGCTCGCCCTCGATGGCCGTGTCGACCGCCGGATCGGCGAGCAGGCCCGGGCAGACGTCGTCGATCGAGAAGAAGCGGTAGCCGGGGGCCGTCCGGGCCGGGCCGATCAGCGAGTCGGCGACCTTGGCGTGGAACGGTCCGCCGACCATGGCCTGGCCGTTGAAGAAGATGCGGGGCACGGTTGAACTCCTTACCGGGTACCGGGAAAAGGCCGTTCCGCACGGCGACGAGAGGACAGGTGGAATCGTCGCCGTACGGAACGGAGCAATGGGCCGACGGGACTGCTACAGCCTGGCAGGCGGCAGCGGCGGCGCCGGCGGATAGATTGGGGCTCAGCCCAGCAGGGGAAGCGCGGGGAGGGTCAGGAAGTCCGCGAACTCCTCGGCCAGGGCGACCTGTTCGAAGAGCTGGGCGGCCTCGCGCCAGCGGCCGCCGGCGTAGGCGTCCGCGCCCAGCTCGGCCAGGAGTTCGGCCAACTCCGCGGCGACCAGGGCGCGGACGAGGTCCGCGGTGGCCTTCTCGCCGGTGTCGGACAGGACGACGCCGTTGTGGATCCACTGCCAGATCTGCGAGCGGGAGATCTCGGCGGTGGCGGCGTCCTCCATCATGTTGAAGATGCCGACCGCGCCGAGGCCGCGCAGCCAGGCCTCGATGTAGCGGATGCCGACCTGGACGGCGTTGTGCAGCCCCGCGCGGGTGCAGGTGCCGCCGGCGCCGGCGATGTCGAGCAGCTGGGTCGCGGTGACCGGCTCGGAGGGCCCGGGGTCGTCCTTCTGGTGGGGGCGCTCGCCGAGCACCGCGTCGAAGGAGGCACGGGCGACCGGCACCAGGTCCGGGTGGGCGACCCAGGAGCCGTCGAAGCCGTTGCCGGCCTCGCGGTCCTTGTCCGCCTTGACCTTCTCCAGGGCGGCGGCGTTGACCTCCGGGTCCCTGCGGCTGGGGATGAACGCGGCCATGCCGCCGATCGCGTGGGCACCGCGCTTGTGGCAGGTCTGCACCAGCAGGCGGGTGTAGGCGGCCATGAACGGCGAGGCCATGGTGACGCTGTTGCGGTCCGGCAGGACGTACTGCTCGCCGGCGTCGCGGAAGTTCTTGACGATCGAGAACAGGTAGTCCCAGCGCCCGGCGTTGAGGCCGGCCGCGTGGTCGCGCAGCTCGTAGAGGATCTCGTCCATCTCGAACGCGGCGGTGATGGTCTCGATCAGCACGGTGGCGCGGACGGTGCCGTGCGGGATGCCGAGCGCGGCCTGGGCGTGGGTGAACACGTCGTTCCAGAGCCGGGCTTCGAGGTGGCTCTCGGTCTTCGGCAGGTAGAAGTACGGGCCGGAGTTGGGGTCCTCGGCGCCCTTGGCGAGCAGCCGGGCGGCGTTGTGGAAGAAGTACAGGCCGAAGTCGAGGAAGGCTCCGGCGACCGGGGTGCCGTCGACGAGCAGGTGGTTCTCGTCCAGGTGCCAGCCGCGCGGGCGGACCACGACGGTGGCGAGTTCGGCGGCGGGCTTGAGGGCGTACGCCTTTCCGGCGGGGGTGGTGAAGTCGATCCGGCCCTCGAAGGCGTCGATCAGGTTGATCTGGCCGCTGACCACGTTCTCCCAGGTCGGGGAGGTGGCGTCCTCGAAGTCGGCGAGCCAGATCCGCGCGCCGGAGTTGAGGGCGTTGATGACCATCTTGCGGTCGGTGGGGCCGGTGATCTCGACCCGGCGGTCCTGGAGCGCGCGGGGCGCCTCGGCGACCTTCCAGTCGCCGGCCCGGACATCGGCGGTGTCGGGGAGGAAGTCCAGCGTGCCGGCCCTGGCGATCTCCGCCCGGCGGGCCTTCCGCCCGGCCAGCAGCTCCTGTCGGCGCCCTTCGAAAGCGCGATGGAGGCCGACGACGAAGGCGACCGCCTCCGGAGTGAGCACCTCCTCCGCCCGGTGAACGCGCGGACCGGCGACAGTGACGACCGGAGCAGCGGGGGAGGCGCCGACGGGTCCCTGTTCTGTAGCCATGGGCAGGACACTCCTAAGCGGTTGAGCCTGGCGGAGGGAGCTCCGGTGGGAACTTCCTTGATCGGAACCCGCCTGTCGGCGAGTTCGATTCTGTAAGGTGGAGACTAGTTTCCGCGATACAGAATTTCAACGGTTTGTTGATGTGATCGCCGGGACTCTACTCCCCCCCGACAGCGAAGGGAACGCCGGTGGTTTCGACCCCCGACACAGCACCGACGACCAGCACGGACCGCGCGACCGGCGGTGTCCAGTCCGTCGAGCGCGCCTTCCAACTCCTGGAGGCGCTGGCCGACTCCGGCGGCGTGGCCACGCTCAGCGAACTCTCCGCCAGCTCCGGCCTGCCGATGCCGACCATCCACCGCCTGGTTCGTACCCTCGTCCAGCAGGGCTATGTACGCCAGGACACCGCGCGTCGCTACACCCTCGGCCCGCGGCTGATCCGCCTCGGCGAGACGGCCGGCCGGCTGCTCGGCAGCTGGGCCCGCCCCTACCTGGCCGAACTCATGGAGGCCACCGGCGAGACCGCCAACCTGGCGGTGCTGGAGGGCGGCGAGGTGGTGTACGTCGGGCAGGTGCAGTCGCGGCGCTCGATGCGGATGTTCACCGAGGTCGGCCGACGGGTGCAGCCGCACTGCACGGGCGTCGGCAAGGCTCTGCTCGCCCAGCTCCCCGAGGACGAGGCTCGCGCCATCCTGGGCCCCAACCCGCTGCCCGCGCACACCGAGTACACCGTCACCGATCCGCAGGAACTGCTGCACCAGCTCGCCGAGGCGCGTGAGCGCGGCTACGTGGTCGACGACCAGGAGCAGGAGATCGGCGTCCGCTGCATCGCGCTCGCCGTACCGGGCGCACCGACGCCCACCGCCCTGTCGGTGTCCGGCCCGGAGGCCCGCATCCGGGCCCTGGAGGAGCAGACCGGCGCGTCCTCCCTGGTACCGGTGATGCACCACATCGCGACCCGGCTGGGGCAGGTCCTCGCTCCCTGACTCATCGTCAGCACCCGTTTCACGCACGGGAAGTCGGTCCCGCCGACTTCCCGTGCGCGCGTTCCCCCGTTCGAGCGGACGCCGAGCGGGTTGCACCGGGCCCCGACGCAGGCTCCGCCACCCTGGTGCGGACGCGGCCCGCAACGGCGCGGGCGGCCGGAGCACAGGGACAGGGTGGACGACGATGACGTACAGGCGTTCGGCAGCGCGGGGCGGGTCCAATCAAGGCGGGCCCGGGCAGGGCGGGTCCAACCAGGGCGGGCGTGGGCAGGGCGGGTCCGGGCAGGGCGGCAGGCTCTGCGGATTCCGCGCGGCCTCGCTGGTCGCGGCCGTGGCGGCCGGCTGTTCGGTGGCGACGCTGGCCGCCGGCCCGTCCTGGGCGCTGCGGCGGCCCGAGCCCCGGCCGGCGGTGGATACGGCAGCCCCCGCGGCGTCCCGCTCCGATCTGGAGGTGGTCCGGCTCGACCCGGACGCCGCCCCGCCCGGCGGCACCACCACCATCCACGCCTTCATCGCCAACCGCGGCCCGGACACCACCGCCGCACCGTTCACCGTGCTGGTGACGCTGCCACCCGGGGTCACCCCCGAGGGCCCGTACTACCCGGAGGACTGCGAGGTGCGGCTCAACGGCCGACAGGTGCGCTGTGTCTTCCCAGCCGGACTGCCCCCGCTGCGCAGCGCGACCGCACTGGTGCCGGTGAGGTTGTCCCCTGACCTGCCGATCGGCAGGCTCACCGGCGGCTCGGTCGCGGTGCGCGACGTGGACGACCCGGACGAGGGGAACAACCGGCAGCCGTTCGACATCACGGTGGTCGAGACGGCTCCCGGTTCCTGACCCGAAAGACCCGAAGGCCCTACCGGTACACGCGGACGCAGTCGGCGGCGAAGGTGATCGGGGCGATGCCCTGCGGCGCCGGGTGGTACTTCCCCGCACCGACCGACAGGTTGCGGATCAGGTACGCCGACCAGTTGGCGCCGACACCCTTGCCGTCCGAGAACACCTTGGCGCTCGCGTCGGTGTAGTACCTGGGGTTGCCGGGGCTGACGTGGTTGGTCGGCTCCAGCAGGTTCGGATTGTCGGGGTGGTACTCGAAGGAGTCGACCTCCCCGTTGTCCACGGGCCCACGGGTCAAGCGAGCCAGTTGTCGACCTGGCTCTCGGCCTCCGGTGCCCAGGCGAGTTCCAGGTGGTTGAGGCCGGTGAGCAGCCGGGTGCCGCCGATCGTCGCGATGCCGGTGGTGTCCAGTGCGCTCGCGGTGAACACGATGCCGTCGCTGGGCCCCCGGTTCTCGTTGAGCACGCCCGGGATGTCGGCGGACCCGCCCGCGAGCAGGTAGGTGCGCACCGACGCCGGGACACCCGCCTGTTGCAGCGGCGCGATCAGCGAACCGGCGTCGATCGCCGCCTGGATGCCCTGGCCGGAGGTGTAGAAGCCCTGGCCGCCGTAGTAGGTGGTCCACCAGTCCTGGGCGGTGCCGTCCACCCCGTACCGGCCGTCCCAGCGGGCGAGCAGCTGGCGCTGGCCCGGGTAGCAGTCGTAGCCGCCGGTGGGCAGCACGCCGAGGCAGGGTTGCGCGGTGTACGTGCCGTAGCAGGTCATGTACAGGTGCGGGGACGGCGCGTTGGCGGTGCCGCCGCAGGCCGGCCAGCTCGCGAGGTCGAACGACCAGCCGTGCGCGTACACGTAGTCGAGCCCGCCGTTCGGACCGCCGAGGGTGATCAGGCGGCGCACGTCGCCCGCGTAGGCCCGCCCCCAGGACGGGCGCACCGAGGACACGTACGCCCGGGCGGCGACCTCGCCCTTGCTCCACGCCACCACGTCCACCTGGGGGACGCCGAGGCGGGCCCGGATCAGCGCGACGGCGTCGCCGACGGCCTGCGCCTGGAGCAGGTTGTCGCCCTGCTTGTGGGCGAAACCGATGGCGAACACCCGGTGGCCGGTGCCGGCGAGGTACTGGGCGAGGCCGGTGGACGGGCAGGCGGAGGCACCGCAGGTGCCGCTCTCCCCCGGGTTCGCCCAGGCGCGGTCGGCGTTGTCGTTGGCGCCGTGGACCAGCAGCACGGGAGTCGGGCGGCTACCGGTGTCCCAGCCGGTCGCCGAGTACAGCAGGAAGCGGCTGGAGGAGGGCTGGCCGGTGCCGCCGAAGTACGTCCGGCGGGCGCCGTCCTGGTCGCCACGCCCGTCGGCCGGGTACTGCTCGGCGCGGAAGCCGGGGGTGGTGTCGAGGTAGCGCTCGACCTTGGCCCAGCCGTTGCCGGGGGCGGGGAAGGCGGCTTCGAGGGTGAGCGGGGCGGTGGCCGCCTGGGCCGCGGTCTGGGCAGTGGCGGTCCGGGCGGCGGCCTCGGCGGGGGTGGGGGTGCCGAGGAGCAGCGCGGCGAGGGTGAGCAGGAGGGCGGACAGCCCGGCAGGGGTGCGTCTGATGGCGGTGGGGATGCGCCGCACGGGAGTGGGGGTGCGTCTCATAGGGGTGGACGGTAGGACCGGCCGTCGGCGGGCTCCCAGGTGCCGGTCGCACACCCCGCAGGCCTGCGCGGTGGCGGCCGGTGCCGTGGCGCACCGCCCACGGGTGCGCCCACCCGGCTCACCGGGTCGGATAAATTGGAGCTCCGACATCTTCCGCAGTGCACAAGACCGCCGTGCACGGCCTCACAGGAACGAGGTACCGCCCCACCATGACCGCGCCCCTGCCCGCCTTCGCCGGCCGCACCTACCTCTTCCGGGCCGACAACGGAGCGGCCTTCCGCAACACCTACTCGGCCGACGGCAGGCGGCTGCGCTGGGAGGGCCTCGGCGAGTCGGCGGGCCAGTGGGAGGACGTGCGGCTGCACGTCGCCGAGGTGGCACCGGAGATCTACTTCATCAGCTGGACCGAGGAGAGCGGGATCACCGTCAGCCACGTGATGGACCTCGGCCGGCTGACGGTGCGCGCCTTCTGGACGTACGAGGGCGAGGGCGGCCGCGTCGGCGAGCTGCACACCGGGACGCTGGAGCGGGTGGCCTGAGCCTCGCCGCTCCCGCGCCCCTCGCTGTCCGCCGGCTCGATCAAGCCGCCTGAGCAGACTGCCTGCTCAGACGGTCCGCTCAGACGGCCTGCTCAGGCGGTCTGCTCAGGCGGTCTGGTTCGGGACCTTGAGGTGCTGGGACAGCCACTCCAGCGAGGACGGCAGCAGCGCGCTCCAGGTCTCGAAGTTGTGGCCGCCGTTCTCCAGCATGCTGTAGGAGACCTTCATCGGGGACTGCGCGGCATCGACGAAGGCCTCGGTGTCGTGCCGGTAGTCGCCGTCGCCCTTCTTGGTGCCGGCCAGCAGCACGGACACCTTGGGCTGCGGCAGGTTCTTCAACCGCCACATCAGGTTGGCCTCGTCACGACGCTGCTTGCTGCCGCCGAACAGGTCGCCCGTGGTCGGGTCGTCGGCGGCGTCGTAGTAGGCGGAGAGCGCGACGGCGGTCGGAAAGACGTCCGGGTGGCGCATGGCCAGCTTGAGGGCGCAGTAGCCGCCGGTCGAGTTGCCCATGAAGGCCCAGGCCTGCGGGTCGGAGGAGACCCGGAAGCTCGCCTGGATCGCTGAGGGGACGTCCTTGGTGAAGTACGTGTCGGACTGCGCGCCGCCCGGGATGTCCTCGCACTCGGTGTCCTGCGGCAGGGCCGGCGAGGGGCGCATCAGCACCATGACGGTCGGCTGCATCTTGCCGTCCTGGAGCAACTTGAGCGCTGCGCCCGGGTAGTTGAACCGGGTGATCAGGTTCTCGGCGATCCCGGGGAAGCCGGTGCTGACGATCACCGCCGGGAACTGCCGCTGTGCGTACTCCGGTTGGAAGTACTGCGGCGGCAGGAAGACGTACCCCTCGGTGGACAGCCGGCTGGCCGCGCCGTCGATCCGCACCTTGCGGATCTCGCCGGACTGGCTGGGCTCGCGACCCATCGCGCCGCCGCCCTTGACGGAGGCGTGGCCGATCGTCTCCACGAGCAGCCGGCCGGACGCGTCCGCCTTGTTGTGGATCACCACCGGGCCGGTGTCACCGGTGCCCAGCAGGTCGCCCCAACTGCTGTAGAAGGCGAAGTAGTTGTTCGCCACCAGGCCGAGCGCGGCCAGCACCGCGAGCTGGGTGGCGAGCAGTGCGCCGATCCGGCCGAGCACCGCCTGCCAGGTCTGCTTGGCGAGTCTTGGCCACAGCCAGACCGTGCCGGCCGTCATCACGACGGCGATCAATACGGCCAGCGCCAACACCTTGTGGCTCGTCAGACCCATGTCCTACTTGCTCCCACGCCTCGAACTCCCCGCCCCCTCCGTCCAGGACATCCGAGGTGGTCACCCCGGTTCCCCCGCCGGGGCGCGCGATCACCCACCCTAACGGGGCCTGGGAGGAGGAACGGGTGACAGATGACAGCCGACAGATAACAGATAACGAAATCTGTCAGCTGTTATCTGTTATCTGTTCGCGGCCTGACGGCCTCAGCCCTCCCGCCCGTAGAGCCGCAGCCCCGCCGTGAGTTCACGCATGCAGCGCGCGCCGAGCTCCCGCGGGGAGCCCGGGCCGACCGTGGGCGCGTCCGAGGCGGCCCATTCCTCCAGCGCGACCCGGATCGCGGCCGTCGCCGCAGCGGCGGCCAGTCGGATCTCCAGCGGGTCGGCGCCACCCGGACAGCGGGCCGCGAGGACCGTCCGCAGCCGCCCCTCGGAGTCGGCGTGGACGCGCTGCCACGTGCCGTCGAGGCGCGGGTCACGCAGCAGGCTTCGAGTCCACTCCATCGCCTCGACCGCCTCGCCGTCGGGCGGGGTCAGCGAGGCGACCGCCGAGCGCTCCAGCGCCTCGCGCAGCGGCAGATCGGCCGGGGCCTCGGCGAGCTGGTCGACCCAGCGGCGCCCACCGGCCGCCAGCAGTGGCGCGACGGCGTCCTCCTTGACGGAGAAGTACCGGTAGAAGGTGCGCAGCGAGATGCCCGCCGCGAGGGCGATCTCCTCGGCGGTGGTCGCCTCGGCCCCGCGCTCGGCGAAGAGCGCGGCGGCGGTGCGGGCGATGTCCAGCCGGGTGGCGTCGCGGCGGCGCTGGTTCAGGGTGGGGCGTCCGGTCACAGGGTCAGCGTACGCGGGCCGGTGCCACTGTGGCGTGGTGCGCCGAAGTGGCACTCAGAAGACTTATTGGCACGTCATGCCATAAAGGCGTACCGTGCCTCTTGAGGTCGAGAGGCCACGAACGAACGGAGTACCACCAGTGCGACACGAAGTCGCTTCGCCCAAGCAGACGACCTGCAAGAGGAAGGAGTGAACAGGTAGGCCGTCTCGGACCAGTGTCCAGGGTCCGTCCCC
>NZ_JBHXMU010000089.1:0-32335 GCF_042720685.1 Kitasatospora sp. NPDC058492 | reverse complement strand
GTCGCCGTCACCGACGCCGAGGTGCTGTTCACCGCCTCCGGCGGCGCCGCGGAGACCGACCCCGAGCCCGGCTGGATCGCCGTCGGCCGGATCAGCCACGACGGCAAGCGGCTCGGCTGGGAGTCTTCCAACGGCCGTCCGTTCACCTCCGTCACCAGCGCCGTGCACGCGGGCGGGATCACCGTGCGCGCCACCGCAGAGCCCGACCTGCCCGGCACCCTCGTCCAGGTCGCCCGCGACCTGCCCGAAGGCGTGGTCGTCGACGACGTCGCCACCATCGCCTCCTACGCCGAGACCCCGGTCATCACCGCCCGCCCGGTGTTCCGCTTCGCCGGCGAGCGCCGCATCCCGTCAGCCGTCTTCCTGCCCACCGGCTACGACCGCGAGCGGGACGGCCTGCTGCCCGTCCTGATGGACCCGTACGGCGGCCCGCACGGCCAGCGCGTCGTCCAGGCGCACAACCCGCACCTCAACTCGCAGTGGTTCGCCGACCAGGGCTTCGCCGTGGTCGTCGCCGACGGGCGCGGCACCCCCGGGCGCAACCCGGCCTGGGAGAAGTCCATCGCCTTCGACTTCGCCGGGGCCACCCTCGACGACCAGGCCGACGCGTTGCAGGCGCTCGCCGAGGAGTTCCCGCTGGACCTCGGCCGGGTCGCCATCCGCGGCTGGTCGTACGGCGGCTACCTCTCCGCGCTCGCCGTGCTGCGCCGCCCCGACGTCTTCCACGCGGCCGTCGCCGGCGCCCCGGTGACCGACTGGGAGCTGTACGACACCCACTACACCGAGCGCTACCTCGGCCACCCGGCCGAGCGGCCCGAGGTGTACGCGGCCAACTCGCTGACCGGCTACGCCGCCGGGCTGGAGCGGCCGCTGATGATCATCCACGGCCTGGCGGACGACAACGTGGTCGCCGCGCACACCCTGCGGCTGTCCTCCGCGCTGCTCGCGGCCGGCCGCCCGCACACCGTGCTGCCGCTGTCCGGCGTCACGCACATGACGCCGCAGGAGGAGGTCGCGGAGAACCTGCTGCTGCTCCAGGTCGACTTCGTGAAGCGCGCGCTGGGCCTCTGACAACCGGCCTGACCTGCGGTTGTGCGGCCGGTACCCCTGACCCGGGTACCGGCCGCAGCCATGACATCCGTCATACCGAAGGCACGACGGCGGACACTGCCGCCGCACCCCGCCCGCACGGGACCCTGAGGTGGTGCGAACGACACCGATCGCGACACCGATCGCGACACCGATCGCGACCACGGGCGCGACACCACCAGGAGAGAAGAGCAGGGCGATGAGCACCGAAGTGGCCGCCTTCCGCGGCGTCGGCAAGAGCTACGGGCGGGTGCGCGCCGTGGACGACCTCAACCTCGTGCTGCGCCCGGGCGAGACCGTCGCCCTGCTCGGCCCGAACGGCGCCGGCAAGTCCAGCAGCCTGGACCTGCTGCTCGGCCTGCGCCAGCCCGACCAGGGCAGCGTCACGCTGTTCGGCGGCACCCCGCGGGAGGCGATCGTGTCCGGCCGGGTCGGCGCGATGCTGCAGAGCGGCGGGCTGATGGCCGACGCCAAGGTCCGCGAGCTGGTCGAGCTCGCCCGCGCCGTGCACCCGCGCGGCCGGCCGGTCAAGGAGGTGCTGGCCGACGCCGGGATCACCGAACTGGCCGAGCGCCGGGCCGACAAGCTGTCCGGCGGCCAGGAGCAGCGGGTCCGCTTCGCGCTCGCGATCGCGGGCGACAGCGACCTGATCGTGCTGGACGAGCCCACCACCGGCATGGACGTCACCGTCCGGCAGGCGTTCTGGGCGAGCATGCGGGCGCAGGCCGACGCCGGGCGCACGGTGCTGTTCGCCACCCACTACCTGGAGGAGGCGGACTCGATCGCCGACCGCGTCCTCGTCCTGCACCGGGGCCGGCTGATCGCCGACGGCAGCTCCGCCGAGATCAAGGCGCGCGCCGGAGCCCGCCGAGTCGCCTTCGAACTCCACGACGTGGACGGGGAGTTCGACGAAAACGTGCTACGCCTGCTGCCGGGCGTGCAGTCCCTGGACGTCACCGCCCGGGTGCCGGGCGTGCGGACCGTCCGGATCCGCACCGCGGACGCCGACGCCAGCGTCGCCGGGCTCTACCGGGCGGGCCTGTACCCGCGCGGGCTGGAAGTCACCGGCCTCGGCCTGGAACAGGCCTTCCTGACGATCACCGGCGCGCAGGACCGGCACGAGGACGCGAAGGAGACCGTGCGATGACCACCCTGATCCGGCTGGAGATCCTGCGGACCTTCCGCAACCGGCGCTACCTGGTCTTCACCATCGCCTTCCCGGCGCTGATGTACTTCTTCTTCACCCACGCCTACGGCTCCTCCCCACTGGCCGGCGGCCTGTCGGTGAAGACCTACTTCATGGTCTCGATGGCCACCTTCGGCGCGGTCGGCGCGGTGCTCACCGGCAGCGCGCAGCGGATCTCGCTGGAGCGCAAGAGCGGCTGGGTGCGCCAACTGCGGCTCACCGCGCTGCCCGGCCGGGCGTACACCCTCGGCAAGATCGCCGCGAGCTCGGTGACCACGCTGCCGGCGATCCTGGTGGTCTTCGCGCTCGGCGCGGTCCAGGGCGTGTCGCTCGGCGCGGCGCAGTGGGCCGGTCTGGCGGCGGCGCTGTGGCTGGGCAGCTTCGTGTTCGCGGCACTCGGGGTGGCGCTCGGGTACGCGGCGGCGCCGGACTCGGTGCAGACCATCGTGATGATCACCTACATGGTGATGGCGCTGTTCGGCGGGACGTGGTTCCCGGTGAGCGGCTCGCTGGAGAAGTTCGCCCGGTTCAATCCGGTGTACCTGTACAACCAACTGGCCGCGTTCACCCGGCCCGGGCACTCCCTGGACACCGGCGCGGTCGCCGGACTGGCCGCCTTCCTCGCGGTGTTCGTCGTCGCCGCGGCGGCGCTGTACCGCCGCGACACCCGCCAGGCATGATGACCGACATGACCGAGCCGCGCCAGACCCGCCGATCCGACGAGCAGCCGGAGGCGGGTCCGGCGCGCACGTCGTTCATGACCGTCCCGGGCTCGCCGATCGAGACCAGGCGGCAACTGCTGGTCAAGGTCAGCTGGATGCTGCTGTGGACGATCTACCTGGCCTACCCGGTGGGCAACCTCCTGCACGGCGGGCACGGGACGGCCGCCCGGGTGTTCGGCTGGCTCTGCCTGGCGGTCTTCGTCGGCGGCTACGTCCTGCTGGTGATCTTCCGCTCGATGGTCGGGATGCGGCCCCGGGCCTGTCGGCTGATCGTCGCGACGATGGTCGTGCTCGCGATCGTCTCGGCCTTCGTTCTCGGTGAGGCCTTCCTGACCCTCTTCACCTACGCCTCGGTGTGCGTCGCCGTGGTCCTGCCGGTGCGCTACGCGCTGCCCGGCGTCGCTGCCATGGCCGCGCTCACCGCCACCGTCGGCGTGCTGAGCCACGCCGGCGGCGACACCATCCCCACCCTGACCTTCACCACCTTCCTCTCCGGCGCCGCGATGACCGGCATGCAGCGGCTGGTCGCCACCATGAAGGAACTGCGCGAGGCCCGCGCCGCCGTCGCCCACCTGGCCGCCTCTGAGGAACGGCTGCGCCTCTCTCGCGACCTGCACGACCTGCTCGGGCACTCGCTGTCGCTGATCACGCTGAAGAGCGAACTGGCCGGGCGGTTCATGGACGCCGGCAAGGACGAGGCGGCGCGGGCGCAGGTCGCCGACATCGAGCAGGTCGCCCGGCAGTCGCTGATCGACGTCCGGGAGGCGGTGACCGGCTTCCGCCGCCCCACCCTGCCGGTCGAACTCGCCGCCGCCCGCACCGCGCTGGCCGCCGCACAGGTCCGGCTGGAGGCCGCGCCGGAACTGGCCGACACCTGGCCAGGGCTCGCCGACGAAGAGGCGGGCGCGCTGGCCTGGGCCCTGCGCGAGGCCGTCACCAACATCGTCCGGCACGGCGAGGGCGCCACCGTCTGCACCGTCACGGCCGACGAGAGCTGGGAGGGCGGCGGCGAGCGCTACGCCGTCCTGGAGATCGCCGACAACGGGCGCGGGCCGGGCAAGTCCCAGCCGGGCAACGGGCTTTCGGGTCTGGAGGAGCGGCTGGCCCTGGTCGGCGGGCGGCTGGAGGCCGGGCCGGGCGAGCGGGGCCGGGGCTTCCGGCTCCGGGCCCTCGTTCCGCTGCGGACGGTCACCGCGCCGGCCGGCACGGAACCCGGACGCTCGGGTTGACCGTCCTCCCCGGCATGGCTACCGCACTCGTCCTCGGCTTCGACCCGCACACCGTCCCCGGCATGGACGGCGACGGCCTGCGGGCCGTTCTCGACGCCGAACTCGCCCGCTTCGCCGACCACGGCATCGACGCGGCGATGGCCCTGGTCGCTCCCGACGAGACGGCCGGGCCCGCGATCACCGCCGCCCTCGCCGGCCGGGACTGGGACGTCGTCGTCATCGGCGGCGGCATCCGCAAGCCCGAACCCGCCCTGCCCTTCTTCGAACTCGTCGTCAACCTCGTCCGCCGCCACGCCCCGCAGGCCGCCATCGCCTTCAACACCAGTGGCTCCGACAGTGTCGAGGCCGCCCAGCGCTGGCTCTGACCCGCATCCGGAGTGGGAAGTCGGCCGGGCCGACTTCCTACTCCGAGGGCCGGCCGTCGGTGAGGGAGCGGCTGAACCGGAGGCCGGGGCGGTCGTCGAGGGTGAGTTCGGCGACGACCGTGAAGCCGTTGCGGGTGAGGACGGCTCGGGAGGCGAGGTTGTCGAGGGTGGTGACGGCGGTCAGCGACGTGAGGGCGTAGTCCGCGGCGGCCAGCCGGCAGAGGTGGGCGACGGCGGTGGTGGCGACGCCCCGGCCGACCGCGTGTTCGCCGACGCGGTAGCCGAGTTCGGCGGTGCCGTCGGCGATGTCGACGAGGTTGACGCGGCCGAGGACGGCGCCGGCCGCGTCGAGGACGACGTGGAACCGGCAGACGCCGGCGTCCTGTTCGGCGAGCAGGGCGGCGTGGCGGGCCGGGAACTCGGCGAAGTAGGCGTCGCCGCGGTCCGGAACGGTCCGCGCGAACCAGTCGCGGTTGGCGCGCTCGAAGGCCAGCAGGGCGTCGGCGTGGTCCGGGCGGAGGCGCTCCAGGTTCAGCATGCGGCCAGTCTGGCCCGCAGGGCTTCGGCGAGCCAGGCGAATTCATTCCGCGGTCTCTCCGGCGCCCTAAGGTCGTGGCCATGAGTGACATTCAGAACGGGGCCCTGATCCGCGTGCTGCTCGCCGAGGACCAGGGGATGGTCCGGGAGGCGCTGGCGGCGCTGCTCGGGCTGGAGGGGGACATCGACGTCGTCGCGCAGGTGGGGCGAGGGGACGAGGTGGTGGCGGCGGTGCTGGCGCACGAGGTGCAGGTGGCCGTGCTGGACATCGAGATGCCGGGGATGACGGGCATCGAGGCGGCCGCCGAACTGCGCCGGAACGCGCCGGGGACGAGGGTGGTGATCGCGACGACCTTCGGCCGGCCGGGGTACCTGCGGCGGGCGATGGAGTCGGGGGCGGACGCGTTCCTGGTGAAGGACGCGCCGGCCTCGGAGCTGGCGGAGGCGATCCGCCGGGTGCTGCGCGGGGAGCGGGTGATCGATCCGGTGCTGGCGGCGGCCGCGCTGGCGGAGGGGGCGAACCCGCTGACGGCGCGCGAGCGGGAGGTGCTGGGCGCGGCGGCGGACGGGGCGGTGAACGCGGACATCGCGCGGCGGCTGCACCTGTCGGAGGGGACGGTCCGCAACTACCTGTCGATGGCGATCCAGAAGACCGAGGCCCGCAACCGCACCGAGGCGGTGCGGATCGCCCGGGAGAAGGGCTGGCTCTGAGCGCGCCCCCGACCGGCTCCGAGCGCGCCCCCGACCGGCTCCGAGCTCGCCCCCGGCCGGCTCCGAGCGCGCCCCAGACTGGCTCCGAGCGCGTTCTCGGGCGGTCGTCAGTTGAGCCGGTGCCGGGCGGCCCGGGCCTCCTGGCGGACCTTGGCGGCGGTGTCGGGGTCGAAGGTGTCGAGGATCTGCGCGAAGGCGTCCATCTCGGCCGAGCCGCCGAGGAAGTCGCCGGTGCGGACGAGGAGTTCGGCGCGTTCGAGGCGGAGCTGGGCGGGGTGGCGGGGCAGCAGGAGGGCGAGTTCGGTGGCCCAGAGCTGGGTGCGGGCGTGTTCGGGGCGGTCGGCGGCCCAGGCGCGGATGTTGCCGAGCACGCGCAGCACGAGGTCGAGCGGCTGGGCGGGGGTGAGCAGGTCGGGGCTGAACTCCTGCCCGGCGCCGCGGACCAGGCGTTCGGCGTCGTCCGGGTCGAGCAGCCGCCCGCCGTGGAAGGGGTCGGCGAGCACGTACTCGTCGCCGCCGCCCGGCCCTCCGACGGCGACGATGACGTGGCCGGGCAGCGCGATGCCGTGGACGGCGAGCCCGGCCCGCCGCCCGACCGCCATCCACACCAGGGACAGCATGATCGGCAGTCCGCGCCGCCGCCGCAGCACGTCGGGCAGCAGCGAGGATTCGAGCCGCCGGTAGTCGGACTGCCGCCCGTGGAAGCGTTCCCGCCCGCCGAGGACGGCGGCGAGCAGGGCGGCGGTCTCCTCCGGGCCGGCGGGGGCGCGTTCGGCGACGGCGAGCCGGACGGCGCTCGCGTGCCGGTCGAGGGCGGCCTCGCAGGCGGCGAGCAGGGCGTCCACGCTGGGCGGTTCCCCGGGGTCGTCCGGGTCGAGGACCGGGCCGTGTTCGGCGGCGGCGAGCAGGCAGAGCAGCACCGGGTCGGGATGCTCGGCGCGGGCGGCGGTCCGGAAGCGGTCTCTGCTCTGCTCGGTCACGGTGACGGCGACGGCTTTCGTACGGCGGGCGGGCAAAGGCGGGCGAGGAGCGGCGGGCGGGCAGGGCGGCGGTGCGGTCGGGCGGTGCTACTCCTGGGGGAGAAGGGCGTAGTGGTAAGTGTGACTGGTCGTGAAGCCGAGTCCGTCATAGAGCGCGATCGCCCCGGTGTTGTCCGCCTCGACCTGGAGGTACCCGCCGGTCGCCCCCTCCTCGGCGGCCCGGGCAGCGAGCACCGCCATGACGGTCGTGGCCAGCCCGGCCCGCCGGGCGTACGGCGCGACCTCGATCGCGCCGAAGCAGGCCCAGGGCCCGTCGATGACGCAGCGTCCGATCGCCAGCGGCGGCTGTCCGGGGGCGCCCGGCACGGTGGCGAACCAGACCGACGGCCCGCCGTGCAGCACCTGCCGGGCGGCCTGCTCCAGCGCCTCGTCCTCGCCGACCCGGCGGTAGAGCGAGAGCCAGGCCGGGTCGGCGGTCCGGGCGAGCCGGACCCGCTCGGGCCCGGAGCCGGTCCGGGCGAGCCCTGCCAGCGGTGCGGTGCGCACCAAAGTGGGCGCGTAGCCGGCCCCCAGCCGGTCGAGCTCGGCCCGCAGTTCGTCCGGCGAGCCCGGGGTGATCACCTCGACGTACGCGGGAAGGCCGCGCGCCGCGTACCAGCGGCGGACGGCGGCGAGCGCGTCGGGCAGCGGCAGTCCGGGGTCGCCGAGCGCCTGGACGGAGTTGGCGCGCCGGGTGAACCCGGCCGAGGCGCGCAGCGTCCACCCGCCGAGCGGCTCCTGTTCGACGGCGGGCCAGCCGCGGGCCGCGATCCGCTGGAGTTCGACGGGCGTGGCGGCGGGCAGCGGCGCGCGCCGGGCCGGGAAGAGCGGCACGACCTTGCCCGCGACCAGCAGCTTCTCGGCGAAGGAGACGGGGTCGCCGGTCCGCGGGGCGACCGTCAGTCCATGATCGTCCCACGATGTGAGCACGCCGATCGAATCCCGGAACACCGGACGGTCGTCCACGAACCCCGAGAGGCGGCGGACGGACACACGTCGTCCCACGTCAGAGCGATCTATCCGGACCTCCGGACGGTCCTGGGCCGGGCCGCCTGCCGTCATCTGGGCACCTCCTGTGCATTTGCGGTCTCCGACCCGCGATACTAGGGGCGGGCATCGACGACGCCGCGCTCACCGCGCACGCGAGCAGAACAGAACGGGCCGCCACGGCCCTTCCGAGGAGGAACGACAGCGTGACCTACGTCATCGCGCAGCCTTGTGTCGACGTGAAGGACAAGGCGTGCATCGAAGAGTGCCCGGTTGACTGCATCTACGAGGGCGAGCGATCGCTCTACATCCACCCGGATGAGTGTGTCGACTGTGGCGCTTGCGAGCCGGTCTGCCCGGTCGAGGCGATCTTCTACGAGGACGACACCCCGGAGGAGTGGAAGGACTACTACAAGGCGAACGTCGAGTTCTTCGACGATCTGGGTTCGCCCGGTGGCGCCTCGAAGCTGGGTCTGATCGAGCGCGACCACCCCTTCATCGCCGCTCTGCCGCCGCAGAACGCCGACCACTGACGATCGGTGGCATCTGAGCTGTGAACACCAACAGCACGCGCGCGCCGTTCCCGGGTCACCCGGGGGCGGCGCGCCGCGTTTCCGACCTCCTGCCGGTCTTCCCCTGGGACAAGCTGGAGCCGTACAAGGCGACCGCGCTGGCCCACCCGGGCGGTCTCTGCGACTTCTCGGTGGGCACCCCGGTGGACCCGGTCCCCGAGGTGATCCAGAAGGCGCTGGCCGCCGCCACCGACACGCCGGGCTACCCGACGGTGTGGGGCCCGGTGGAGCTGCGCGAGGCGATCGCCGGCTGGCTGCACCGCCGCTGCGGCGCCGAGATCGGCCCGCAGGCCGTGCTGCCGACCGTCGGCTCCAAGGAGCTGGTGGCCTGGCTGCCGACCCAGCTCGGCCTCGGCCCGGGCGACCAGGTCGCCTACCCGCGGCTGGCCTACCCGACGTACGAGGTGGGCGCGCGGCTGTGCGGCGCGGAGCCGGTCGAGTACGACTCGGTGGACGAGCTGGACGGTTCGCGGGTCCGCCTGCTCTGGGTGAACTCGCCGTCCAACCCGACCGGCCGGGTGCTCGGCGGGGACGAGCTGCGCCGGGCGGTCGCCTGGGCCCGGGAGCACGGGGCGCTGCTGGTCAGCGACGAGTGCTACCTGGAGCTGGGCTGGTCCGCCGAGCCGGTCTCGGTCCTGCACCCGGACGTCTGCGGCGCGGGCCACGAGGGCCTGCTGGCCGTCCACTCGCTCTCCAAGCGCTCCAACCTGGCCGGCTACCGCGCCTCCTTCGTGGCGGGTGACCCGGTGGTGGTCAGGGAGCTGCTGGAGGTCCGCAAGCACGGCGGCATGATCGTGCCGGCGCCGGTCCAGGCGGCGACGATCGCGGCGCTGTCGGACGACGCGCACGTGGCGGAGCAGCGGGAGCGGTACGCGGCCCGGCGCTCGGCGCTGCGGGCGGCGCTGGAGGCGTACGGCTTCCGGGTCGAGCACTCGGAGGCGAGCCTCTACCTGTGGGTGACGCAGGACCGCCCGTGCTGGGAGACCGTGGCCGAACTGGCCGCACTGGGCATCCTGGTGGCGCCCGGTGACTTCTACGGGCCGGCCGGCGAGCGCTTCGTCCGGGTCGCGTTCACCGCGACCGACGAGCGGGTGGCCGCGGCCGTGGAGCGGCTGAACGCGGCCCGCTGACCGACGCCGAAGGGGCCGGTGTTCCGAACGGAACACCGGCCCCTTCGCCGTACCCGGGTCGGGTTACAGCGGCAGGCCGCTGATGCTGCCGCCGTTCACGCCGCCCAGCAGGCCGCCGATCGGGCCGAGCGCGCCGGTGAGGCCGGACAGCGGGTTGTTCGGGCCGAGGTCGGCGCCGCCGAGGCGGTTGGCCGAGCCGTGCTCGGCCAGGCCCAGGACGTCGGTGGCGGGCAGGGCGGGCAGCGCGCGTGCGACGGAGCCGAGCGGCAGCGCGTCGGTGACGGCGTTGGTGCCGGGGACGGCGCCGGCGAGCTTGTCGGCGCCGGGCAGGCCCTTGGCGATGGAGCCGGTCTGGGCGAGCCCGCCGACCGGGCTGGCCGCGGCGCTGCGGGTGCCGACGCCCTTGCCGGTGACGGCCTCGCCGAGCTTGCCGGCCAGTGCGGAGGCGACCTTCGGGGTGACGGCGGAGAGCTGGCCGGTGGTGGCGGCGGTCTGGTCGACCGGGGCGGTCAGCGAGCTGGCCTTCTCGTTCGCCTCGGGGAGCTGGTGGGCGACGATGTTGCCGGCGGCGTCGGCGGAGGCCGGTACGCCCGCGGCGACGGTGGCGGCGCCGGTGCTGCCGGCGGCCTGGCCCAGTTGGTGGGTGGTGTGCTGGAGGGTGGAACCGGTGTCGGTGTTGGTCAGCTGGCCCAGCGGCGCGACCAGGTCGCTCTTGGGCAGCAGGGCGTCGCCGCCCAGGGCGGACGCGGAGCCGGCCGCGACCAGCGGGGTCGCGCCGGCCGCCACGAGCAGCGCGGCGCTGGCGATCCGTCGCGTGAGGGGGTGAGACATGGGGCTCCTCGGAGGGTCTGGGTCCGTCACGTCCGCCGGGCGGACGACGGTGTTACCGCTTGAGAAGCCAGAAGGTTTCGGCCTGGATCAGGAAAGTGTCTGACCGACCATCGGATCGTAGGACCGGCGTGACGGCGTCTGGCGGGCCCGTACGGCCCCCGTGGACCCGGCCCCGGGCAAGGGGAGTGACGGTTCTCCAGCAGGGCCGCCACGGCGGGCTCCCGGTCCACCGCGGTTGACCGGGTTCACCCGTCCGGCGGCCACCCGAACGTCGGTTCGTCAGCCCTTGTCGGACGTGGCGAGGGTGACCTGAACGAGCTTGGTCGACGTCCCGGAGGTCTGCGACTGCCAGCCGTCCTCCGACTTGGCCTTGCGCCAGATCTTCCCGTCGTAGGCGACCGTCGCGATGCCCAGCTGCTGGGCCTGGGCGACCGCCCAGTGGGCGACCTCCCAGCCGCTCGCCCGCTCGGCGGTGATCCCGCCGTCGGCTCCGTCGGCCGAGGAGGTCAGCGCGGCGGCGGACGGGTCCGGGGTGAGCGAGACCGCGTTCTCGGCGCCCTTGATGGTCGAGGCGTACCCGGTGGCCGGGGTCACGGTGCGGCCGAACTCGCGGCGCACCCGGTCGGACAGCACCTGGGCCCGGTCCGCGGCGGTGGGCTGGGAGGCGGCCGGGGAGACGGAGGCGCTCGCCGTGGGGGAGGACGAGTCGGCCGGATCCGGCTTGGCGTACTCGCGCACCACGCAGGAGAACGAACCGGGCTCCCGGCCGGCCAGCGCCGAGGTGAGCAGCGTCGCCTTGGTCTCGTGCTTGGCGTACGCCTGCGGGTAGCCGCTCTTCTGCACGGCCTGGGCCGCGTCGGTCAGCGGCAGCCGGGTGTAGCCGGGCACCTTGACCAGGCCGTCCAGGAACTTGTTGGTCGCGTAGACCGGGTCCCCGATCTGCTGCGCCGTGCCCCAGCCCATCGAGGGCCGCTGCTGGAAAAGGCCGATCGAGTCCCGGTCGCCGCCCGCGAGGTTGCGCAGCTTGGACTCCTGCATCGCGGTGGCCAGCGAGATCGTCGTCGCCCGGTCCGGCAGCCCGCGCGAGCGCGCCACCGCGGCGATCGTCGCCGCGTTGGCCGCCTGCGGGAGCTCCAGCGTGCCGCTGCCGGCCGCGGTCTTCACCGTGCAGCCCTCGGGCTCGCCCTGCTTGAAGCCGAACCACCAGATGCCGACCACGGCCAGTCCCGCGACCAGCGCGAGGCCGAGCAGGCCGACGATCACGAGCAACAGCGCGCGCAGTGGACCGCGGCGGGGGGGCGCCAACTCCTCGCCCAGCTCCTCGCCGCTCTTTCTCCTGGCCACCGTCGCCCCTCTCGCGCCTTGCTTCTTGATCCGACACCGTACCCACTCGGACGGGTGTGCGGCGCCACCCGGTTGCGGTTACCCGCCCGCTCGCTCCGGGGCGGGCCGCCGCGCCCCGCGTCACGCAAGCGCCACGCGGGGCGCACACCCCGCGGACTAGGCTGGCGCCATGAGCAGCCCGAACCCGACGCCCCTGGACCTCACCCTCGACGGCGGCGCGCTGACCGCCCGGCTCGTCGACTTCCCGTCGGTGAGCGGCGACGAGCAGGCGCTCGCCGACGCCGTGGAGACCGCGCTGCGCGGCTACCCGCACCTGACCGTGGACCGGTACGGCAACAACGTGGTCGCCCGCACCACCCTCGGCCGCCCCGAGCGCGTCCTGCTCGCCGGCCACCTGGACACCGTGCCGATCGCCGACAACGTGCCCTCCCACGTCGAGGGGGACCTGCTCTACGGCTGCGGCACCTCGGACATGAAGTCCGGCGTCGCCGTCCAGCTGCGGCTCGCCGCCACCCTGACCGAGCCCAACCGCGACCTCACCTTCGTGTTCTACGACTGCGAGGAGGTGGAGGCCCACCGCAACGGCCTCGGCCACCTCGCCAGGGAGCACCCGGACTGGCTGACCGCCGACTTCGCGGTGCTGATGGAGCCGAGCGGCGCGGTCGTCGAGGGCGGCTGCCAGGGCACCCTGCGGGCGCAGATCCGGCTCACCGGCGTGCGCGCGCACGCGGCCCGCAGCTGGCTCGGCGACAACGCCATCCACCACGCCGCCGAGGTGCTCACCCGGCTCGCGGACTACCGGCCGCGCCGGGTGGAGATCGACGGACTGGAGTACCGGGAGGGCCTGAACGCCGTCCGGATCGACGGCGGCGTGGCCGGCAACGTCATCCCGGACGAGTGCGTCGTGACGGTCAACTTCCGCTACGCGCCGGACCGCAGCGAGGCGGAGGCGGAGAAGCACGTGCGGGAGGTCTTCGACGGCTTCGAGCTGACCGTCACCGACTTCGCCCCGGGCGCGCTGCCCGGGCTCGCCCAGCCGGCCGCCCAGGCCTTCCTGGAGGCCACCGGCGGCCAGGCCCGGGCCAAGTTCGGCTGGACCGACGTCGCCCGGTTCAGCGCGCTGGGCGTCCCGGCGGTCAACTACGGCCCCGGTGACCCGAACCTCGCGCACAAGCGGGAGGAGCACTGCTCGCTGAGCGCCATCGCGGAGACCGAGGACCGGCTGAGGGCCTGGCTGACCAGCTGAGGTGCCGCTCCGATGATCGGCCGGTCCGACCGGCCGATCATCGGCTGAGCGCCATCTTCCGGTCGCCCAACCGACCTTCCCCTGTTGCCTGAAAACCGGGATCACCGGACGTAGGGTTTCGTCATGACAGGCACAGGAGACGAGAAGCACTACGGACACGGCCCCGAGCAGGTCGGCGCGCCGCGGAAGAAGAAGGCCTGGCCCGAGAAGCAGAAGGGCCCGGTGCTGGTGCGCCGGGACCAGGTCGGCACGAGCACCACGGACCAGCGGCTGCTGGACACCACCGGCCCGACCGACTGGCTGCACACCGATCCGTGGCGGGTGCTGCGGATCACCTCCGAGTTCGTCGAGGGCTTCGGCGCCCTCGCCGAACTCCCGCCCGCGATCAGCGTCTTCGGCTCCGCCCGGACCCCGGCCGACTCGCCCGAGTACGAGGCCGGCGTGGCCATCGGCCGGGCCCTCGCCGAGGCCGGCTACGCGGTGATCACCGGCGGCGGCCCGGGTGCCATGGAGGCCGCCAACCGCGGCGCCTCCGAGGCCGGCGGCCTCAGCGTCGGCCTCGGCATCGAGCTGCCCTTCGAGCAGGGCCTCAACGAGTTCGTCGACCTCGGGCTGAACTTCCGTTACTTCTTCGTCCGCAAGACGATGTTCGTGAAGTACTCCCAGGGCTTCGTGGTCCTGCCCGGCGGGCTCGGCACGCTGGACGAGCTGTTCGAGGCGCTCACCCTGGTGCAGACGAAGAAGGTCACCCGCTTCCCGGTGATCCTCTTCGGCAGCGCGTACTGGGGCGGCCTCTACGAGTGGCTGAAGAACACCCTGGTCGCGCAGGGCAAGGCGGCCCCGCACGACCTGGAGCTGTTCCACATCACCGACGAGATCGACGAGGTCATGAAGATCCTCGCCGACACCCGCCGGCCGACCAACCAGATCTAGGCCCTCCGGCCCTCCGGGCCGCCTACGCCAGCCCCCGGCGGGCGACCGCCGGGGGGCGGGTGCCCCGGATCGAGGCGACCATGTCCAGCACCTGGCGGGTCTCCGCGACCTGGTGGACCCGGTAGACCTGCGCGCCCAGCCAGGCCGAGACCGCGGTGGTGGCCAGGGTGCCGAGCAGCCGCTCGTTCACCGGCCGGTCCAGCGTCTCGCCGACGAAGTCCTTGTTGGACAGCGAGACCAGCACCGGGAAGCCGGTCGCGGTCATCTCCGGCAGCCGCCGGGTGGCCTCCAGCGAGTGCCGGGTGTTCTTGCCGAAGTCGTGCCCCGGGTCGATGATCACCGCGTCCCGCCGCACGCCCAGCTCCACCGCCCGCTCGGCCAGCCCGACGGTCACCCGCAGGATGTCCGCCATCACGTCCTGGTAGCCGACCCGGTGCGGCCGGGTGCGCGGCTCGGCGCCGCCCGCGTGCGTGCAGACCAGCCCGACGTCGTGGCGCGCGGCCACCTCGGCGAGCTTCGGGTCCACCCCGCCCCAGGCGTCGTTCAGCAGGTCGGCGCCCACCTCGCAGACGGCCTCGCCGACCTCGTGCCGCCAGGTGTCGACGCTGATCACGGCCTCCGGGTGGCGCTTGCGCAACTCGGCGACGAAGGGCACGGTGCGCCGCAGTTCCTCCTCCACCGTGACCTCGTCACCGGGCCCGGCCTTCACCCCGCCGATGTCCAGGATCGCCGCGCCCTCGGCCATCGCGCGGTCGGCGGCGGCGAACGCGGCCTCGTCCGCGAAGGTCGCCCCCTTGTCGAAGAACGAGTCCGGCGTCCGGTTGACGATCGCCATGATCACCAGCTCGTCGTCACCGAATTCCCGCGGTCCCAGGCGCAGTGCCACCGATGTCTCCTCCACAGCTGCTGCGGGTGCGATGATGGCCCCCGGCCTCACAGGGACCATGCTGTCATGATCAGTTTGGTCGGGGGCACTTCGCAGCAGGCCGGCCGGGAGTTCGGGAGGACAGCTCGTGTTCTGGGTGATCGTGGTCGCCATGGCCGTGGTGGTCGGCGGCGCCGCGCTGGTGGCGCTCGGCGGGGGCGGCTCGATGCCGGAGGCGGTGCAGGACCGCCTCGCGGCCCGGCTGCCGCAGGACCGTCCGCTGAGCAAGGCGGACGTCGACGACCTGCGGCTGCCGATGGCCGTCCGCGGCTACCGGATGGACGAGGTCGACGACGTCCTGGACCGCCTCGGCGCCGAACTCGCCTACCGCGACTCGCGGATCGCCGAACTGGAGGCCGCCGGCCACCTGCGCGGCGCGGTCGAGGCGACCGACGGCCCGGACGCCGGCGCCGAACCGCTGCCCGGCCTGGAGGAGTTCGCGAAGGTGGTCGAGCCGGCCGTCGCGCTCACCAAGGAGCGGCCCGAGCAGGAGCAGCCCGAGGACGCGAAACCGGTGAACGACCGGTGACCGCCCTCACCGAGGGCGCGGTGCTCGGCGCGGACGGCCTGCGCCGCTGCGCCTGGGGCGAGTCGACCGACGACTACCGGGCCTACCACGACACCGAGTGGGGCCGTCCGGTGCACGGCGACGACGCCCTGTTCGAGCGGGTCTGCCTGGAGGCGTTCCAGTCCGGGCTGTCCTGGCTGACCATCCTGCGCCGCCGGGAGGGCTTCCGGGCCGCGTTCGCCGGCTTCGGGATCGCCGAGGTCGCCGAGTTCGGCGAGGCGGACGTGGAGCGGCTGCTCGCCGACACCGGCATCATCCGCAACCGGGCCAAGATCCAGGCCGCCATCGCCAACGCCCGGGTCGCCCGCGACCTGGACGGCGGGCTGGACGCGCTGATCTGGCAGTTCGCCGGAGCCCCGGACCGGCCGGCCCCCCGCACGACGGGGGAGGTGCCGGCCGTCACGCCCGAGTCGACCGCGCTCGCGAAGGCCCTGAAGAAGGAGGGCTTCCGCTTCGTCGGCCCGACCACCGCCTACGCCCTGATGCAGGCCTGCGGCCTGGTCGACGACCACCTGGCGGACTGCCACGTCCGCACCGCGCGCCCGGTCTGACCGGTCGGGCAGGGCCTGGGGCCTAGCGGCCCAGGTACTGCGGCTTCTCCTTGGCGATGAAGGCGCGGACCGCGATCCGGTGGTCCTCGCTCTCGCCGGCCAGGGTCTGCAGCTCGTCCTCCTTGTCGAGCAGTTCGTCCAGCGAGTGCGAGGCGCCGTACGCCAGCGACTCCTTGATGGCGCCGTAGGCCACCGTGGGGCCCGCGGCCAGCTCCTGGGCGAAGGCCCGCGCGGTGGCGGCGAGCTCCCCGGCCGGCACCACCCTGGTGGCCAGGCCCAGCTCCAGCGCCTCGGCGGCCTTGACCGTCCGGGGCAGCATCAGCAGCTCGGTGGCCCTGGCGTGCCCGACCAGCCGGGGCAGCGTCCAGGAGGCGCCCGAGTCGGCGGTCAGGGCGATCCCGGCGAAGGCGGTGTTGAAGCCGGCCCGGTCGGAGAGGACCCGGAAGTCGCAGGCGAAGGCCAGCGAGGCGCCCGCGCCGGCCGCCACCCCGCCGACCGCGGCGACGGTCGGCTTGCGCATCCCGGCCAGCGCCCGCACCAGCGGGTTGTAGTGCTCGGCGACGGTGCGCAGCGCGCCCTCGCCGGTCTCGTCGGCCCGCTTCAGCATCGTCAGGTGCTCGTTCAGGTCCTGCCCGACGCAGAACGCGCGCTCGCCGGACCCGGTCAGCAGTACCGCCCGCGCCGCCGGGTCCGCGGCCGCGGCGGCCACGGCGTCCCGCAGTGCGATCTTGGTCGCTACGTCGAGGGCGTTCATCGCCTCCGGGCGGTTGATGGTGATGACGGCCAGGCCGCCGTCCAGCTCGTACAGCACGGAATCGGACATGGGCGAGGGCTCCCCGGTGGTCGGCTCGGTGTCGGTCGAGTGCCAGGATGCCGGAGCGGACGGCCGGGTGGGGAGTGTGAGGTATCGCACCTTTCGGCGGCCCGCGCACCGCCGCCACGCCGGGGCTTATGACGGCAATTGCGGCGCTTGGGGGCGGTCCGGCCGATGTTGCACCGAGAGTGATGTTGGTCATCAGCCCGTGGCATGCGGGATAATGGCTTCCGATCAATGCGTTCGATACCGGCGGTGGACGGACTGCCGGTGCGTAGCTGAGCGGTTGCAGGAAGGGGAACGAGCATGGCGGCCATGAAGCCGCGGACGGGTGACGGCCCGCTCGAAGTCACCAAAGAGGGACGGGGCATCATCATGCGCGTTCCGCTCGAAGGCGGCGGACGCCTTGTGGTGGAGCTCACACCTGACGAGGCCGACGCCCTCGGCGAGGCCCTGAAGAAGGCCTGCGGCTGACCGCAGCGGGTGCTCGTCATCTCCTGGAGATGTGCTGCCGGGCCCGGGTACGACGTCATGTCGGCCCGGGCCCCGCGGCGTTTGGGGCCCTGCGGCGTTCAAGGGCCCGGCGCGTCAGGCGCCCGGCGGCCGCGGCCTGAGGCGGCGGGACCGCCACCTGACGGTCCCACTGCCTGACGGCCCTGCCGCTCGACGGTCCTACCGCTTGATGGCGCAGAGCAGCCCGTCCGAGACCGGCAGCAGCGCCGGCAGCAGCGCCTCGCTCTCCCGGACGTCCCGGACCAGGTCGCGCACCGCGCCCGTCTGGGGGTCCTGCAGCTCCGGCTCGGCCAGCCGGCCCTCCTGGAACACCCCCTCGAAGCAGACCATCCCGCCCGGCCGCAGCAGCCGCAGCGACTCCAGCAGGTACTCCCGGGACTCGGCCGGGTCGCCGTCGCAGAACACCAGGTCGTACTGGCCGTCGGCGAGCCGGGGCAGCACCTCCAGCGCCCGGCCCGGTATGAACCGCGAGCGGTTGGCCGCGAATCCGGCCGCGTGGTACGCCTCGCGGGCCAGCTGCTGGCGCACCGGTTCGGAGTCCACCGTGGTGAGCACGCCGTCCGGCCGCATGCCGCGCAGCAGGTAGACCCCGGAGACGCCCGTCCCGGTGCCGATCTCGGCCACCGCCTTGGCGTCCAGTGCCGCGGCCAGCAGCCGCAGGCACGCCCCGCCGCTGGGCCCGATCGCCCGTATCCCGGTGCGCGCGGACTGCGCCCGGGCGTAGGTCAGCACCGCGTCCTCGCCGACGTAGGTGTCGGCGAGGGCCACACGCTCGGGCCCGAACTCGCTGATGGCTGCCTCTTTCGGAGCCCCGGGTTACGGCCCGGTGCCGAGGGAAGTCGATATTTCCTGGCACAGATTACTGGCCGACCGGGAACCGCGTACGGCGGCGGGCCGTTGTCACGAAGGACCGGGTACGGGAGACCTCCCGGGCACTTTTATCCGGGCTTGACGGGTGAGGTGGATATGGTGGTGGCCCTGCTGGGCAGAAGAGCCGACCGAGGAGGTGTGGCCGAGGGCGACGTCCCCGTGCGGCGGCACTCCCGCTGCACCGCGTCGGCCCGTACGCCGAAGCCCGTGATGAACCAGCCTGCGCACTCCGACCTGGACCAGCCCGCCGCCGCAACGCCGGCCGCCGGTACCACCGAGGCCCCCGCCCTCGCGACCTTCACCGAGGGCCCCGACGCGCAGACCTGGACTCCGCCCTCCTGGGAGGAGATCGTCGAGGCGCACAGCGCCCGGGTCTACCGCCTCGCGTACCGCCTGACGGGAAACCAGCACGACGCCGAGGACCTCACCCAGGAGGTCTTCGTCCGGGTGTTCCGTTCGCTGTCCACCTACACCCCCGGCACGTTCGAGGGCTGGCTGCACCGGATCACCACCAACCTGTTCCTGGACATGGTCCGCCGCCGCCAGCGCATCCGCTTCGACGCGCTCGGCGAGGACGCGGCCGAGCGGCTCGCCTCCCGCGAGCCCAGCCCGGCCCAGCACTTCAGCGACACCCACTTCGACGCCGACGTGCAGCACGCCCTGGACACCCTCGCCCCGGAGTTCCGCGCCGCCGTGGTGCTCTGCGACATCGAGGGACTGTCCTACGAGGAGATCGCCGCCACGCTGGGCGTCAAGCTCGGCACCGTCCGCAGCCGCATCCACCGCGGCCGCTCGCACCTGCGCGCCGCGCTCAAGCACCGTGCCCCCGGCTCGGCCCCCGGGCGCGAGCGCCGCGGCGGCTCGGAGGAGCCGGTGCCGGTCGGCGCCGCCGTCGAGGGCGCGCTCGCGCCGGGTGCGCGCGGACGGAGGCGATCGTGAGCGGAACCGGCCGGTCCGGGCCGGGCCAGCCGGACCCGTCCGGCCGGTCGGCGGCCAGGCGGGGCTGGGCCCTGCCCGGCCGCCGCGGCGGCGACGAACCGGGCGAGCCCGTCCTGCCCGCGCTCCCGCTGCCGGGCGAGACGGCGCTGCGCGCGGTGCCGGTGCGCCCCGCCGAGCCGGCCGCCGAGGAGCACCACCTCGGTGAGCGCCTCTCCGCGTTCCTGGACGGCGAACTCGGCCACGACTCGCGCGATCGCGTCCAGGCCCACCTGGCGACCTGCCCGCAGTGCCTCGCCGAGGTCGACGCGGGCCGGGCCGTCAAGCACCTGCTGACCCGCACCGGCACCCCCGGGCCGTCCTCCGGCCTGATGGCCCGGCTGATGGCCGTCGGCGCCCTGCCAGCGGACGATCCGGCGGAGGCCGACTGGCCCGTCGGGCGCGGCAGCCGCGGTGACGACGACGACCTGCCCGGCGGCGGGGTCGCGGCCGGCGGCACGCTCGGCGGCAGCCGGCTCACCGGCGGCTCCTTCGGCCGCGGCGCAGGCGCCTCCTTCGGCACGGGCGCGCTCGGCGCCGACACCCCGGTGCCCGGGGTCGACCCGCGGGCGTTCGGGCGCGGCGGCGCGGTGCTGCGGCCCCTGATGGGCCGGCGCAACGGCCGCCCCGAGGCCGCGGCCCGCCCCGAGAGCCCCGCCCGGCCCCGCCCGGCCGCCGCCGCCGTACGCTCCGCCGCGCCGCGCGGGCGCCGCTTCGTCTTCGCCGCCGCGGGCGCCTTCTCGGTCGCCGCGGTCACGCTCGGCGGGGTCGGCGGCCTCAGCGCGCAGAGCGAGGACCAGCACGGCAACCCGGTCAGCACGGTCGGCAACAGCGGCGGCACGGGCCGCGGCGGGGGCCTGGTCCCGATGACCGCGCAGATCCCGGTGGACTTCCCGGCCCACCCCGTCGCCGCGACCCGCGACGCGACGCCGCCGCCGGCCTCGGAGCGAAACTCGGGCGGCCTGCCCGCACTGCGCCAGCAGACCCGCTAGGCCCTGTCCGGGCCTGGAGCGCCGCTCGCGCCCCGGTCGCGACGATCTCGGCCATCGGCAGGTCTTTACCACGGCTTCATCGCAGCGTGGACCATGGACCCGCCGATGGCCATTACCCTGTAGGGACCGTCGTCCGACGAGCTAGGGAGCTTAGGTGTTCAGCGATGTAGGCGGGCTGGAGATCCTGACCCTGGCCGTGATGGCGATCATCATCTTCGGCCCCGACAAGCTCCCGAAGCTGATCCAGGACACCATGGGCTTCATCCGGAAGGTCCGTTCCTTCGCCGACAACGCGAAGGAGGACATCCGCAGCGAGCTGGGCCCCGAGTTCAAGGACTTCGAGTTCGAGGACCTGAACCCCAAGACCTTCGTCCGCAAGCAGCTCCTGGGCGACGAGGAGGACCCGCTGGGCCTCAAGGAGATGAAGGACTCGCTCGACATCCGCTCCGTCCTGGACGACAAGCCGGCGGCGCCGGTGAACGGCCGCAACGGCAGCGTCAGCTTCGAGAAGGCCGCCGCCCCGGTGGCGGCCTCCACCGGGGCGCCGTTGCAGCCCGGCGAGCGGCCCCCGTTCGACCCCGACGCGACCTGACCGGCCCCCGGTCACGCCCCGTACGACCACGCCACCGCCCCGCCCGGCCGCCCGGCTGAGCGGGGCGGCGGCGTGTGCGCCGCTATTGTGCTGATTGTTCCCGCTGAGCCGTCCGTCACATTCCGCGCTGTCGCGGACCAGGAACGGCTCCCGGGAACGCCGCGGTACGCCACGATGGGAGCGCGCCACGGCAGGCAAACGTGTGTTTGAGGAGGCCCGGGGATGGACGCGACGAGTCAGGCGGTGGGGACGACGGCCACGGCCGGCGGACCGGTGGTCGGCGGACAGGCCGGCCCGGCGGACCCGCTGGTGCCCTACCTGTCCGCCGACTTCCCCTGGTACGGCCTGGACGACGGCTGGACCGGCCGCCGCTACCTGATGCAGGCCGGCGCCGGAGGCCCCCGGGCCGGGGCGCCCGGCAGCGTCGACTACGGCAGCCTCGGCCACGGCGAGGAGCCGGCCAGGCAGTACGAGCCGCGCGACATGCGCAGGTTCGCGGTCGTGGTCACGGTGGCCCGCCGGGACAGCCGCCGCAGCGCCGACAACACCGGCACCCTGGAGGCGACCTCCGCCTCCTCCGCCGCCTGGCTGGCCGGCTCGGGCCTGCTCGCCTCGACCTGGCCCGGCCAGCTCGACCGCGCGCTGCGCCAGGACTGGCTGGACCAGCAGAGCACCCTCGCGTGGGACCTCGCCGACGACCTGGCCGGCCCCGGCTGGTCCACCCTCAGCCTCCCGGTGAACGGCCTGCCGCAGCCCTTCCGCTACCGCGAGTCCGAGTACGGCTGGGTGCTCGCCGGCGAGGCCCCCGGCGTCCTGCTCGGTGCCTACGGCCGCGGCGTCAGCGCCTACGGCGCCGGCTTCGCCACCGCCCCCGACCTGACCGCCTACACCCGCCCGTAGGGCGCGAGGACGCCGAGCACGCCGAAGGGGCCGGGTGGTCGAACCACCCGGCCCCTTCGGCGACGCGTCGTCAGAACTTGTTCTTCGGGGTCAGCCCGAGGGAGAGCCCGGAGAGGCCGCGCTGGCGGCCGCCGAGCTTGCCGGCGACGGCGCGCAGGGCGGCGCCGGCCGGGGAGTCGGGGGCGGCGAGCACGACCGGGCGGCCGTCGTCGCCGCCCTCGCGCAGGCGCACGTCGATCGGGATCGAGCCGAGCACCGGGACGGTCGCGCCGACGGTGCGGGTGAGCGCGTCCGCGACGGTCTGGCCGCCGCCGGTGCCGAAGACGTCGATCATCTCGTCGCAGTGCGGGCACGGCATGCCGGACATGTTCTCGATCACGCCGACGATCTTCTGGTGGGTCTGCACCGCGATGGTGCCGGCCCGCTCGGCCACCTCGGCGGCGGCCATCTGCGGGGTGGTGACGATCAGGATCTCCGCGTTGGGGACCAGCTGGGCCACCGAGATCGCGATGTCGCCGGTGCCGGGCGGCAGGTCCAGCAGCAGGACGTCCAGGTCGCCCCAGTAGACGTCGGCGAGGAACTGCTGGAGCGCGCGGTGCAGCATCGGGCCGCGCCAGACCACCGGGGCGTTGCCCGGGGTGAACATGCCGATCGAGATGACCTTCACGCCGTGCGACTGCGGCGGCATGATCATGTCCTGGACCTGGGTGGGCCGGCCCTCGACGCCGAGCATGCGGGGCACGCTGTGGCCGTAGATGTCGGCGTCCACGACGGCGACCTTCAGGCCGTCGGCGGCCATCGCGGCGGCCAGGTTGACCGTGACGGAGGACTTGCCGACGCCGCCCTTGCCGGAGGCGACGGCGTAGACCCGGGTCAGCGTGCCCGGCTTGGCGAACGGGATCTCCCGCTCGGGGGCGCCGCCGCGCAGCAGCTGGGAGAGCTCCTTGCGCTGCTCGTCGCTCATCACGTCGAGCTCGACCTCGACGCCGGTCACACCGGGCACGCGGCCGACCGCTTCGCGGACCCGGGTGACGATGGTGTCGCGCATCGGGCAGCCGGAGACGGTCAGGTAGACCGCGACGCGCACCGCGCCGTCCTCGGCGATCCCGACCGATTTCACCATGCCGATCTCGGTGATCGGGCGGTTGATCTCCGGGTCGTTGACGGTCGCCAGCGCCTGGCGTACGGACTCCTCCGTGACGCCGGCCGCGACCTCTGTCTCGTTGGCCATGCCTTGATGGTACGGCGCTCGGGGGATCCCCTAACCCGCCGGTAGCGTGCCGCCGGTCACAGCGTCCCGGAGGGCTCCCGGCGCTCCTCGATCTCCTTGAGCAGGGACTGGAGTTCGGAGCGGATACTGCCCAGCTCCGAGGCGATGAAGGCCCTGGTGGCGACCTCGCCGAGACCGTGCCGCAGGGCCGCGACCTCGCGGGTCAGGTACTCGGTGTCCGCGATGTTGCGGTCGCTGCGGGCCCGGTCCTGCTCCATGTTGACCCGGTCCCGGTTGTCCTGGCGGTTCTGCGCGAGCAGGATCAGCGGGGCCGCGTAGGAGGCCTGGAGGGACAGCACCAGGGTGAGGAAGATGAAGGGGTAGCTGTCGAAGCGCACGTTGTCCGGCAGCAGGGTGTTCCAGGCCACCCAGATGATGATCACCACCGTCATCCAGACGATGAAGCGGCCGGTGCCCAGGAACCGCGCGATCCGTTCGGAGAGCTTGCCGAACGCCTCCGGGTCGTAGGCGGGCAGCGAGATCAGCCCGGGCCTGGCGGTGCGGGGCTGGTCGAGCCGGGTGCGGGCCGGGCCGGCCACGGAGATCTCGGCGCGCCGCTCCCGGCCGCCCTCCCGGCCGCGCAGTTCGCGCAGCTGGCGCAGTTCCCGCAGTTCGCTCTGGATGCGTTGGCGGGGGGACTCGTCCCGCCGCCCCTTGCGGTCAGCGTCCACCGTGCACCTCTTCCCTCGTGCCGTCCGTGTCGTCCGTGTCGTCGTGGCCGTGCAGGACGGACTCGCGCCAGTCCTCCGGCAGCAGGTGGTCGAGCACGTCGTCGACGGTCACCGCGCCGAGCAGGTGGTCGGCCTCGTCGACGACCGGCGCGGACACCAGGTTGTAGGTCGCCAGGTAGCTGGTGATCAGCGACAGCGGGGTGTCCGGCGGCAGCGGGTCCAGGTCGTCGTCGACCAGCGAGCCGACCAGCACGTACGGCGGCTCGCGCAGCAGCCGCTGGAAGTGCACGGTGCCCAGGTACTTGCCGGTCGGGGTCTCGTTCGGCGGCCGGCAGACGTACACCTGCGCGGCGAGCGCGGGCTTGTGGTCGGAGACCCGGATGCGGGCGAGCGCCTCGGCCACGGTCGCGTCCGGCTCCAGCACGACCGGCTCGGTGGTCATCAGACCGCCGGCGGTGTTCTCCTCGTACGACAGCAGGCGGCGGACGGGCTCGGCCTCCTCCGGCTCCATCAGCTGGAGCAGCCGCTCGGCCTCGTCGGCGGGCAGTTCGGAGAGCAGGTCGGCGGCGTCGTCCGGGTCCATCGCCTCCAGGACGTCGGCGGCGCGTTCGTCCTTGAGCTTGCCGATGATCTCGACCTGGTCGTCCTCGGGCAGCTCCTCCAGGACGTCGGCGAGCCGCTCGTCGTCGAGCGCGGCGGCCACCTCGGCGCGGCGCTTGGCGGACAGGTGGTGCATGACGCTGGCGAGGTCGGCGGCGCGCAGCTGGTCGAAGGTGGCGAGCAGGTTGGCGGCGCCCTGGTCCTGCTCGGGCAGCGTGAAGCCGGTGACGTCCTGCCAGTCCAGGGTGAGCCGCTCGCCCTTGCCCTTGCGCAGCCGGCCGGCCCGGCCGACCTGGACGAAGACCTTGCTGATCTCCCACTCGCGTATCCGGGTCTGCACCATCCCGACGTCCAGCACGGTGACGTCCTCACCGGTCTTGGACCAGGTGACGGTGCGGTCCAGCAGCTCGGCGAGCACCAGGGTCTCGGACGGGCGCTGCTCGAAGCGCCGCAGGTTGATCACGCCGGTGGCGAGCACCTGGCCGGACTCCAGGCTGGTCACCCGGGTCATCGGCAGGAAGATCCGGCGCCGGCCGACCACCTCGACCACCAGGCCCAGGACCCGCGGCGGGCGGCCGCCGAGCCGCAGCGAGACGACGACGTCACGGACCCGGCCGACCTGGTCGCCGTTCGGGTCGAAGACGGCGAGGGCGGAGAGGTGGGAGATGAAGACCCGGGTACCTGGCCCTGCCATGAACTCCCTCTACTCGTTCGACGCCGTGCCGGGTACGCCGGGGCGCACCTGCGGGCAAGGCTACCCGCGTGTCGCGAGCCCGGCCCGACGAGGCACGGTACACAGCCGAGGAGTCCCGGGCGTGAATCTTTAGCGGCGCTTGAACAGCAGTTTGGGCAGACCGGCCGGGACGGGGCGGCGGGTGGTGGCCGCGGTGGGCATCGGCTGGGCGGCGTGCGAGCCGTCCGGCATCGCGCCCGGACGCTCGGTCAGCGCACCGGCGGGCTCCAGGCGCAGCACCCGGCACTCGCGGGCCCAGCGGTCGGTGATGGTGTCGGTGTCGGGCGCGTTCAGCCGCTTGCCCTTGAGCTCCTCGACGGCGCCCAGCCAGGCCTCGCCGCCCGGGGCCAGCTCCGAGACCCGGGCGCTCCAGCCGGTCAGCCGGCCGCCCTTGTCCTTGCTGCGGACGGTCACCACCGCGCCGGCTCCGGCGGTCAGGCCGTGCAGCGGCTGCTCGCCGCCCTCGCCGACCACCACCACGGCGCCGTCGTGCCAGGCGTGCCAGAGCGGGCGGGCCTGCTCCTGGCCGTCCGCGCGGACCCAGAGGAGGCCGGACTTCTTCGCGGCCTCCTCCAGCAGGGCCTGGTCGAGGAAGTCGTCGGCGGTCGCGGCGGCGGGCGTACGGTCCATGGCGCCCAGCGTACGACCTCCGCCGTCCACGAGTTGTCTCAATCGTCGGGCGACAGTTCCATCGGCTAGCCACGGGCCTTACCGTAGGAGCGCCCAGCCCCGGCCTGGTCCAGCCCGGCCCGGTCCAGCCCCAGCCCGGTTCAGTCCGGCCCCCGCCTCGCCCCAGCCCACGTGACCAGCAGAGGAGCGCCGTGCCCGCCGCCCGGCCCGCGACCGCCCCCGCACCAGCCGCCACCGCCACCGAGCCGGCGCACCCGCTCCCCACCGCCGACCTGCTGCTGCTCGCCGTCTCCATCGCCGGCATCTCGCTGTCCGGCCCGCTGATCAGCGCCACCGCCGCGCCCGCGCTGGCGATCGCGTTCTGGCGCAACGTCATGTCGGTCGGGGTCCTCGGCCCGTACGCGCTGCTGCGCCACCGCGCCGAACTGCGCGGGATCGGCCGGCGGGCGCTGCTGCTCGCGATCGCGGCGGGCGTACTGCTCGCCGTGCACTTCGCGCTCTGGATGCCCAGCCTGCGGATGACCTCGGTGGCCTCGGCGACCGCCCTGGTCACCACCACCCCGCTGTGGACCATCCTGCTGATGCGACTGCTCGGCGTCCGCGCCCCCCGGATGGTCTGGCTCGGTACGGGCGTGGCCTTCGCCGGCGTGCTGGTGCTGACCGGCGTCGACCTCTCGCTCTCCCCGCGCGCGCTGCTCGGCGACGCGCTCGCCCTCGGCGCGGGCCTGGCCGCCGCCGGGTACATGCTGCTGGGCGCGGAGGTCCGCAAGACCGTCAGCACCACCGCGTACACGCTGGTCTGCTACGCCACCACCGCGGTGGGCCTGCTGGCGATCTGCCTGGTCGCGGGGACGCCGCTGGCCGGCTGGCCGGCCGGGGTGTGGTGGCAGATCGTGCTGCTGATGGTCGCCGCCCAACTGCTCGGCCACTCGCTGAGCAACCGCGTGGTGCGCAGCCTCGGCCCGTCGATCACCTCCACCGCGATCCTGCTGGAGACGCCGGGCGCGGCCCTGATCGCCGCCCTCTGGCTCGGCCAGTGGCCCCCGGTGGCGGCGTATCCGGCGGTGGTGCTGATCCTGGTGGGCCTGGTCCTGGTCGCCCGTGGCGGCCGGCGGTAGTGGCTTACAGCCAGCCGTTGCGGCGAAAGCCCCGGTACATCCCGACGCAGATCAGCATGATGGCGCCGAGCACCATCGGATAGCCGTACTTGTGGTGCAGCTCGGGCATGTACTCGAAGTTCATGCCGTACACGCCGGTGATCATGGTGGGCACGGCGAAGATCGCCGCCCAGGCGGTGATCTTGCGCATGTCCTCGTTCTGCGCCACCGAGACCTGTGCCAGGTTGGCCTGGAGCAGCGAGTTCAGCAGTTCGTCGAAGCCGTGCACCTGCTCGGTGACCCGGGCCAGGTGGTCGGCGACGTCCCGGAAGTACTTCTGGATGTCCGGGTCGACGAGGCGCTGCAGCGGCTCGGACAACTGCTGCATCGGGCGCAGCAGCGGCACCACGGCCCGCTTGAACTCCAGTACCTCGCGCTTGAGTTGGTACACCCGGCCGACGTCGGCGCTGCGCCCGCCCTTGGCCGAGAAGACGCCGTACTCGATCTCGTCCACGTCGTTCTGCAGCCGCTCGGAGACCAGCAGGTAGTTGTCCACGACGTGGTCGGCGATCGCGTGCAGCACCGCGGACGGGCCCTTGGCGAGCAGTCCGGACTCGTCCGCGTCGGCCTCCAGCCGGTGCCGCAGCTCCTGCAGCGAGCCGTGGCCGCCGTGCCGGACGGTGATCACGAAGTCCCGCCCGGCGAAGACCATCAGCTCGCCGGTCTCCACCACCTCGCTGGTCGGGGTGAGCTGGTCGTGCTCGACGTAGCGGATGGTCTTGAAGACGGCGAACAGCACGTCGTCGTAGCGCTCGACCTTGGGCCGCTGGTGCGCGTGCACCGCGTCCTCGACTGCGAGCGGGTGCAGGCCGAAGCGCTGGGCGATGCCCTCGAACTCGGCCTCGGTCGGCTCGTGCAGCCCGATCCAGCTGAACGAGCCGTCCCCGTCCGGGAGTTGGTGTGCGGCCTTGATCCGGCGGGCGGCCTCGCGGGGGCTGCAGGTCTCGCCGTGGCGCTTGCCGTGCTGGTACACCGCGCAGTCGACGACCGCCGAGCCGGCGCCCGCCGGGACGGCGTCGTACGCGCCGACCGCGGAGCGGCGGCGGTTGGTGCGGACGGCGGCGCGCAGGCTGTTGATCATCGACATGGCAGGCTCCCTGGAACAGGAGCCGCCGCACAGCGGCGTCGGGGTCCCCCCGGTCGGAAGGCGGGGGAGGATCGGGCGGCCGTGGTGCGACGGCGAAGAACACCGGTGAAGGGGGGTGAGGGTGCTCTCCCGGCCGGTTCGTCCGCGTCCGGCCTGCCCGGGCTACCTCGGCTGGTTCAGCCGGTTCAGCCTGCGTGGCGAGGGGTACGGGGAAGTCGGGGCCGGGTAGAGCTGCCGGTACTGCATGGTCGGCCGGTATCCACCGCAACCACCTCCTTCGTGCCGCCGCCCCGGGAACCTGAGGATTTCCGGTGGCCAGTCGCTCACCCTAACATCTGACCGACCATCGGCGCCCCGGGCTTTCCCGAGGCTTTGCCCGGGCCGCCCGCACACGGCCGGCCCGCCCCCGGGGGTTACGCTCACCGGCATGGCGCACGACTTCCCGCTCTTCGGCGAACCCCACGGCGGCAGCTCCCCGGCGCTCTCCCGGGAGGCGGTGCTGGCCGCCGTCGAGGCCCGGCTGATCACCACCTTCGGCGAGCCGAGCGGCCGCGCCGCGGTCACCTTCCTCGGCACCGACCGGATCGAGGTGCTGCGCTTCGGCCCGGACGCCGACGGCCTGGTCCGGTACGCGACGCTCGGCATGGCCGCCGCGCCGATGGCCGACCCGACCGCACCGGTGGCCGACCAACTGCGCGGCCCGCGCGCCGAACTGGTGCTGACCGTCCGCGGCGGGCGCGACAGCGTGCTGCGCAGCCTGGCCACCCTGGCCGCGACCCCGCAGGTCGAGGGACTGGTGGTGGCCCCCGGCGGCTCGCTGGACCGCGGCGCCCCGCTGTGGGACGGCGCGCCGTTCACCTCGGTGCTGGCCGCCGAGCCGGGCGGCCTGGTGCCGGACCTGGAGCTGGACGAGCCGGCCGACCCGGTCCGCTTCCTGCCGCTGCTGCCGATGACGCCCAACGAGGCCGGCTGGAAGCGGGTGCACGGCGCGGCCGCGCTCCAGGAGCGCTGGCTGGACCAGGGCGCCGACCTGCGCGACCCGGACCGCCGCGGCGTCCGGCTGGACTGACCGGGGCTCAGGCCGCGGGCCTCCCGTCCTGGCCCCGCGCTCCCGCCGCACCCCCGCACCCCGGCGTGCGGCCCTCAGCCGCCGATCGGCTTCGCGCCGGTGGCCTGCGCCAGCAGCGCCTCGTACACCGCGGGATCGGTGGTGTGCTCGCCGAGCCGGACGGTCTTGCGGCTGCCGTGGTAGTCGCTGGAGCCGGTGACCAGCAGCCCCAGTTCGCCGGCCAGGCCGCGCAGCCGCACCCGGGTCTCCTCGTCGTGGTCGGTGTGGTCGACCTCCAGCGCCGCCAGCCCGGCCGCCGCGAGGTCGGCGATCACCTGGTCCGGGACGGTCCGCCCGCGCTTGACCGCGCCGGGGTGGGCGAACACCGGCACCCCGCCGGCGGCCCGGACCAGCCGGACCGCCTCGATCGGGTCGGTCTCGTGCTTGCGGACGTCCGCCCGGGCGCCGTTGGCCAGCCACTCGGCGGTGAAGGCGTCCGAGACGGTGGCCACCACGCCCGCCTCGACCAGCGCGCTGGCGATGTGCGGGCGCCCGACCGCGCCGGCCCCGGCGATCCGCTGCACCTGCTCCCAGCTGATGTCCGCGCCGAGTTCGCGGCAGCGCTCGACGACCGCCCGCCCGCGCCGGAACCGGTCGGTGCGCACCAGCTCCCGCTCGCGCGCGAACTCCGGCTCGTCCGGGTCGAACAGGTACGCCAGCAGGTGCATGCTGACGCCGCCCACCACGCAGGACAGTTCGGCGCCCGGGACGACGGTCAGCCGGCTGCCGTCCGGCAGCGCACGCACCGCCCCGGCGGCCTCGGCGTGGCCCGCGACGGTGTCGTGGTCGGTGAGCGCCACGACGTCGAGGCCCGCGGCCACGGCCGCCGCGACCAGTTCGGCCGGGCTGTCGGTGCCGTCGGAGGCGTTGCTGTGGGCGTGCAGGTCGATGCGCACGGGGCGGACTCCTGGGGGCTCGGGGTGCCGCCCAGGATAGGACAGGGCGCCAGGCCCCGGCCGGACGGGACTTATCCCAGCAGGCGGGGGGAGAGGGCCCCGCAGGGGAGCAGGTCCAGTTCGGCGCCGGCCTCGCGCAGGTCGGTGAGGACGAGTTCGTCGTACATCACCAGGGCGGACTGCTCGGGCCAGGCGACCGCCCAGAGCCAGAGGCCGCGGGCCTCGCCGGCGAACACCGCGCGGTCGGCCGGGGCGTCCGGGATGTGGAACATCGGGGTGGGCCGGCCGGCGGCCAGCAGCTTGGCGTCGGCGGGCTTGTAGAGGCCGACGGAGTCGCCCGGATCGGGTCCGGGCATCCCGGCGTAGCGGGCGCCGAGGCCGACCCCCAGCTCCTCGGCGACGAGCACCAGCTCGCCGAAGCCGCCGAGCGGGGCCGGTCCGGAGCAGGCGACGGCGGTGGCCCGGGCGCCGGAGACGTCGTCGCCGACGTGGGCGATGCCGGTGTAGAGCCAGCCGACCGGGAGCGGCCAGGGCAGCCAGACGGGGACCTGCGAGCGGGCGACGGCGACGCCCAGGGCTTCGACGCTCGGTGGCAGCACGGGCTGCATCGGGTGCACGGCTCCGTGCCGGTCGCACTGCCAGGTGTCTGAGAACAGACCGGGGGCGCGGACCCGACCGGCGCACCTCGGGCAGCTTGGCTCGCCCCTCATAGGCGACAACGCTCCTCCCTCCGGACCGCCGCGTCAAGGACGATCACCCGTACGGAGGGCTCGGCGGCACCTGTCGGTGGCGGGGCCCGTTCGGCGCGGGGTGGGGCGGCGCGGCACGGGCGGTTCCCGTTGGGGGATGTCCCGTGGCGGGCGGCGGCAAACGTCGACGGGCGCAGGGCCCGGACACACTGACGCCCCGTCATCGGCGATCGCGGTGACAGGGCGTCAGTCGGGTATCGGAACGTCCGGATCGGACGCTCCCGGCTCGTCGGCGGCGGGTGAGGACTCCCGGTCGGAGGCGCCGCGCGTGGTCAGACGGTCGGGCACGGGCGGATGAGCAGGCGCTCACCGGTGCGGGCGGCGGCCTGGACGAACTCGCGGACGGTCTCGGCGTCGGCTATCAGGCGGTCGGCGGCGGAGCCGTTGGCGTCGTCCAGTCGAACGATCTCGAAGCGCATGGTCTTCGTCATGGGCGTCTCCTGTTCCTGCCCCGTCGGTCGGGGCGATTGAGGCTGGGTGGATACCAGCCCTTGAGGGGTCCTACGGGTCCGGCGGTGCGGCCGGATCGCTCGGTTCGTACGTGCGGCGGTCTGCTGCGGCAAGGGCTCCCCCTGCTTGCCCGGTGCGTCTGGTGCCTCGTGAACCACGGTGACGTGGTGGTGCTTCCGGGTCGTTGCCCGCCCGTGAAGTCCAGGTTTCGGCTGATTCGCGCCGACGCGGAGGCCGGCGATGATTCCCGGACAGAATCAAAGATTACCGTAACTAACGACTTTTGTCCTGTGTTGAAGACGGTCGAACTTCGAGAAGTGGTTCAGACCACTCTCCGGATCGGCCCGGTTCAGGCCCAGAACGCGGCCAGCGCCCCGGCCGTGGCGGCCGGGCGTTCGGCGTTGGGGGAGTGGCCGGCGTCCTCGACGACCACCCGGCGGGCCCCCAGGCGCTCCGCCATCCGGTTCTGCTCCGGCACCGGCCAGGCGTAGTCCCGCACCCCGGACAGCACCAGCACCGGCAGGCCGGCGGTGGCGGCGGCCAGCTCGGCCACCCGGTCCGGCGCGGCGACCAGATGACCACCGGTGACGCTCAGCGACAGCGGCACGTTGGCCAGCCAGCGGCGGTGCAGGAACTCCGCGACGGCCGGCTCCGGGCGCTGCTTCTGGTCCCCGCTGCCCTCCTCCATCTGCCGCATGACCTGCCAGATCTCCTCCAGGCTCATGACCGGCAGCACGTCCAGCAGCAGCTTGGTGCGGGCCGCCTCGGCCGGGTCGATCGCGCCCGGGCCGGTGGACATCAGGGTCAGCGAGCGCCACGGCGACGGGCCGTCCGCGGCTGCGGCCAGCACCGCCTCCCGGACCACCTGGCCGCCGAAGGAGTGCCCCAGCAGGTGCGGCGGCCCGCCGCCGTCGGCGGCCACGGCCTCGGTGAGCGCCCGGACGTCCGCGCCGAGCGCCTCGACGGCGTACGCGTCCGGGTCGTCCGGGCCGCCGGTCTCGTACTGGCCGCGCTGGTCGACGGCGGTCACCCGGTAGCCGGCCGCCGCCAGCGGCTCCAGCAGGGCGATGAAGTCCTCCTTGCTGCCGGTGAAGCCCGGCACCAGCAGCGCCGAGCCGCGCACCGGCCCGTCCGGCTCGGCCCGCAGCGCGGCGAACCCGCCGCGGCTGGTCGACAGCCGCAGCGCGCGGGCGCAGCGGGGAAGGGTGAGGAACGGCGGCGTGCTCATGGGCTGCTCTCCTGCGGGCGACTGGCCGGTAACCCCGACCCTATCCAGCCTGCGCCGGAACGCCGGAACGCCGGAACGCCGGAACGCCGGAACGCCGGAACGCCGGAACGCCGGAACGCCGGAACGCCGGAACGCCGGAACGCCGGAACGCCGGA
>NZ_JBHXMU010000088.1:0-32538 GCF_042720685.1 Kitasatospora sp. NPDC058492 | reverse complement strand
CCGCCGAGCCCGCCGCGCCGACCGCCGCCGCGCCCACCGCTCCCGCCGCCCCGCGCCCCGCCTCCCGCCGCCTGCTGCGCGCGGGTGCCGCGACGGCCGCAGCGGCGCTGGCCGGGGTGGCCATCGGCGTCGGCATCATCAAGACCCAGTACGACGACCCGGCCCCGGCCGTCGCCGCCGGGCCGTCCGCCGCGCCCGTCCCGACCGCGACCGCCACGCCGTTCGGCGCCAAGTCCAACGGCAACCACTTCGGTTCGCTGCGCGACCTGCTGCTGCCCGTCCCGGCCGGCTACGAACCCGGCCCGGACGAGGGCGGCTACGGCAACGACACCGAACTCGGCGCCGAGTTCCTGTCCGCCGAACTGGACGACGAACTCCAGCAGATCCCCAAGGACAAGCGCGACAAGCTCCGCTCCTACTGGGAGGGCCTGCACGTCAAGGCCACCGGCGTGCGCACGTACCGGACCACCGAGGACGACCTGGTGGTCGGCCTGAAGCTGCGCCAGTTCAACCAGCAGGAAGTGCAGAAGCTCAACGAGTACACCGCGGTCTTCACCGGCGACACCGGCCTGTTCCGGATCGGCCCGGAGATCCCGGGCCACCCCGAGGCGCACTGCTACCTGATGCCGGCGCCGCCGTCCGCGCCGATCGACTACCTGGAGTGCTCGGCCGCCGAGGGCGACCTGCTGGTGGTCATGAACGTCGAGGGCGTGGCACCGCTGCCCAAGGACCGGATCGTCGCCCTCTTCACCCTGCAGCTCGACCGCCTCGCCCGCCCGGGAGCGTCCGCATGACCGACCACGCCACCCCGCACGAGCCCGCCGCCCTCGCCGAGGCCCCCGCGGGCACTCCCGCCGAGGCCGCCACGGAGACCCTCGCCGAGACCCCCGCAGGCACCCCCGCCGAGATCCCCGCCGCTCCCGGCGCGGAGACCCCCGCGGAGACTCCCGAGGAGCACGAGGCCCGCCTCGCCCGGCGCAGCGCCCGCCGCAGGGCGGCCGCGCGCTGGGCCACCGCCACCCTGGTGTTCGCCCTCGCGGGCACCGGCGCCGCGCTGGCCGTCACCGCCCCCGAGCGCACCGACCTGCCCGGCCTGGCCACCCCGGGCGACGGCCGCTACACCTTCCCGCCGCTGACGCTGCCGCCGCTGCCCTCCGGCAGCAGCGCGCCGGACCGTACGGGCGGCAAGGGCGCCCTGCACGCCGCGGACCTGCGCTACCTGCTGCTGCCCTCCCCCAAGGAGGCCGGCGGCAGCCTCACCCCGGCGCTCTACCCGGTCCCCACCGCCTCGGCCACCGGCACCCCGTCGGCGAGCGCGACCCCGAGCCCGACCGCCACCGCCTCCGCCTCCGCCTCGGCGTCGGCCTCGGCGGGCGCGAGCCCGTCCACGGCCCCCGCCGGCCAGGCCCCGGCCGACTGGGTCACCTGCGACGCGATCCTCGCCGACCAGCGGGACCCGGCCGCGCTCCGCGAGCTGCTCCTGCGGGACGCCTGCCGGGCGGCCACCGTCCGGGAGTGGACGGCCTCCGACGGCACCCGCACCCAGATCCGGCTGCTGCGCTTCGGTGCCTCCTTCGAGTCCTGGAACGTCTTCTCCTCCCTGCGCTCCGACGCCAGGCCCAATGCCCTGCCCGGCGCGAAGAGCACCTCCCACAGCGCCTGGGACACCGTCGAGGGCGTCCACCTGGACGCCCAGGAGAGCACGGCGAAGGGCGCCAAGGGCACCCCGAACGCCCGCGTCGCCTACCTCTGCGCCTCCGACCTCGTCGCCGTCGTCACGATGACCAACCCCGACGGCGTCCCGGACGCGGCCTTCCGCCAGGTGGTCACCCTCCAGTCCGACCTCCTGGCCTGACACCGGCCCTCGCGCCTGCCACCCCTGCGCCTGCCACCCGCACGCCCCTCACGCCGTCAGCCGGGCGGCGGCGGGCAGGTGGTCGCTGGAGGTGGCGGGCAGGGTCCAGGCGGCGGTCGCGGACAGGCCCCGGGTCATGACGTGATCGATCCGGGCCAGCGGGAAGACCGCCGGCCAGGTGAATCCGAAGCCGCCGCCCGCGCTGTCCTGCGCGGAGCTCAGCCGACTGGTGACCGGGGCGAGCGCGTGGTCCCCGGCGGCGGTGTTGAGGTCGCCCAGCAGCAGCACCCGGGGCAGGGGCTCCTCGTCCAGCGCGGCGCCGAGCGCGGCGAGGTTGCGGTCGCGGTGAGCGGTGGCGAAGCCGGTGACGTTGAGCCGGACGGAGGCGAGATGGACCACGTACACGGCCAACGGCCCACCGGGGGCCTGGACTTCGGCCCGCAGCGAGCGGCTCCAGCCCGGGTCGATGGTCAGCCGCCGTGCGTCGGTCAGCGGGTGGCGGCTCCACAGCGCGACGGTGCCGATCCGCGTGCGGTGCGGCAGTTCGGCGTCCAGCACGTGCTGGTAGACGGGCAGCGCGGCGTCGGTGACCTCCTCCAGGGCGACCAGGTCGGGGCGGGCGACGAGCAGCGCTCGGGCCGTGCCGGCGGGGTCCGGGTTCTGCGCGCTCACGTTGTGGGTGACCACGGTCAGGCCCGCACCGCCGGCCGGGCCCGCACCGCCCCCCGGCGGCGGGCCGCCGCCGGCGAGCACCGGCCCGAGCACGACGGCCCACACCGCGGCCAGCACCACCGCGGCGCACGCCGGCACCGGCGCGCGGCGCAGCGCGGCGACGAGCAGGACGGCGGGCACCACGACGCCGGCCCAGGGCAGGGCGCTCTCCCACAGGCTCCCCAAGTGGACGCCCAGGCTCGGCACCCGCCGGTGACCGGCCAGGGCGAGGGCGGTCAGCAGGGCCACGGCGGCGGCCACGCGGCCGCGCCGCCAGCGCCCGACCGGCGGGCGTTGCTGCCGCTCCCGACGGCATCGACGGCCGCCCGGGCGGGAGACACCCGCCGGAGCGCTCCCCGCCCCCGCCTGCGGGCCCGCTCCCGCCCCCGGCGCGAGCCCCTCCTGCGATCGGATCATGAACGGCCCCCTACCCGGCCGCGTCGGGCAACTGGGCCGGACAGGTCCCGCCAGGGCTGGTCAGCAGCTCGAAGTGCCAGATCTCGTTGGCGTACACCTGGCAGAGCCCGTACCGCGCGCCGTGCTGGATCAGCCAGTAGTCGGCATTGGTCGGGCCGATGTCGATCGCCTTGCCCGAGACGTGCGCCGACTTCTCCGGCGTGTTCACGAACTGCCTGGCCCGCTCCAGACTCCCGTACCTGGCCACCCCCTTGTCGAGCAGCCGCTGCTGGTACTCCTTGCTGCGCCAGCCCGAGGTGACGGTCATCTCGATGCCCTGGGCGCGCGCGTCCCGGGCGGCCTGCTGGACGGCTTCCAGCAGCGGCCCGTCCAGGTTGCCCACCGCCGGGGCCCCGGTGTCGAACGGGGTCAGCGTCGTGCCGTCGGGAATGTCGCCGTCCGCCCCCGCCGAGGAGCCGGAGCCCGGAGCGAGGGAGGAGGAGAACGGCGCGACGGTGGCCGCCAGGGTCCGCAGCGCCGCCTCGGTCGCCGGCGGATCGGCGGCCGCGCAGGCGCCGGCCAGCGCCAGCACCACCACCGCCCCGGTGCCCACGGCCACCGCCCGCCGGCCACCTCCCGCCGTCCGCCACCGCGTCGCCTCCTGGCGCGTCGTCCCGTCCATCGCTGCCTCCCGGCGCTCGTCATCTCGCCGCGACGGGGAAACCCGGCGGCCACACCATGGGAGGAAATGCGGTGTTACCAGGACGTCTGCACTAACCGATACGTTTTCGATAGGCCCGTTCGTGTCCAATGGACACCAGCGGCAACGGCAACGGCAACGACAGCAAGAGCGGGACGGGAGAACAGCGCGTGCGGGTCCTGGTGGTGGAGGACGAGATCTACCTCGCCGAGGCGGTCCAGGCGGGCCTGCGCCTGGAGGCGATCGCCTGCGACATCGTCACGGACGGCGACGCCGCCCTCGAACGCCTCGCCGTCCACACCTACGACGTCGTCGTCCTGGACCGCGACATCCCCGGCACCCACGGCGACGACGTCTGCCGCACCATCGTCGAGCACCGCCTGGGCTGCCGCGTCCTCATGCTCACCGCCGCCGCCCGCCTCAACGAGAAGGTCGCCGGCTTCGAACTCGGCGCCGACGACTACCTGACCAAACCCTTCGACCTCGCCGAACTCGTCGTCCGGCTGCGCTCCCTGGCCCGCCGCCCCGCCCAGGCCGCGCCCCCCGTCCTCGAATACGCCGGACTGCGCCTGGACCCCTTCCGCCGCGAGGTCTACCGCGACGGCCGCTACGTCGCCCTCTCCCGCAAGCAGTTCGCCGTCCTGGAGGTCCTGATGACCGCACGCGGCGGCGTCATCAGCGCCGAGAACCTCCTCGAACGCGCCTGGGACGAGAACGCCGACCCGTTCACCAACGCCGTCCGCATCACCATCTCCGGCCTGCGCAAACGACTCGGCGAACCCTGGGTGATCCAGACCGTGCCCGGCGTCGGCTACCGCCTCACCGACGGCACCCCCACGTGAGCGCCCCGCCCCGCACCCGCCCCGCGCCGCGACCGCGCCGCCTGACCGCCCGCCTGCGGCTCACCCTCAGCTACACCCTCTTCGCCGTCATCACCGGCACCCTCTGCCTGGCCGTCGTCTACATCGGCATGCGCTACATCCCCAACTACCCGCTCACCTCCTCCAACCCCCGCGACCGCCTCTCCGCCCCCTCCCGCCAGGAGATCCTCCGCTCCCTGCTCACCATCTCCGGCTACGCCCTGGCCCTGCTCACCGCCGTCGGCACGATCGGCGGCTGGTTCATCGCCGGCCGCGTCCTGCGCCCCCTCCAGGACATCACCAGTGCCGCCCACCGCGCCGCGAGCGGAGCACTCGAACACCGCATCGCCCTCGCCGGCCCCCGCGACGAGTTCACCGACCTCTCCGACGCCTTCGACGAGATGCTCGAACGCCTCCAGCGCTCCTTCGACGCCCAGCAGCGCTTCGCCGCCAACGCCTCCCACGAACTGCGCACCCCCCTGGCCATCACCCGCACCATGCTCCAGGTCGCCGCGGCCGACCCGGCCCGCCAGGACTGGACCACCCTCGTCGCCCGCCTCCAGGACACCAACCAGCGCGGCATCGAGATCAGCGAGGCCCTCCTCCAACTCGCCGACCTCGGCCACACCGCCCCCGAACTCGAACCCCTCGACCTCGCCCACACCACCCGCGACGCCCTCGCCGCCGTCCAGGAGGAGGCCGCCGCCCTGGGCGTCACCGTCACCACCGACTGCCGGCCCGCCCCCGCCACCGGCAACCCGGTCCTGCTGCGCCAGGCCGCCGTCAACCTGCTGCAGAACGCGCTGCGCCACAACCTGCCGACCGGCGGATCCGTCACCGTCACCACCGGGGCGGACCCCGCCGGCCCCGGCCGGGTCCGGCTCACCGTCACCAACACCGGCCCCCGCCTGGCCCCCGAGACGGTCCCCACCCTCACCGAGCCCTTCCTGCGGGGCCGCGGCCGCACCGCGCAGTCCGACCCCGCCCGCCGCGGTCACGGCCTCGGCCTGGCCATCGTCGCGGCCATCACCGACGCCCACCACGGCGACCTCGGCCTCACCCCCGCCCCCGGCGGCGGCCTGCACGCCACCCTCAGCCTCCCGGCCCGCTGAGCCCCGCCCGCCGGAGCGCCGCCTCACCCCGTGGGCTGCCCCGGCCGGCCCGGCACCCACAGCGGCACCGGGCCGCCGAGCGCCATGTACCGGGCCGCGTCCTCCTCCAGCCACCCGTCCACCCGGCCCGGATCGCCGCCGCACGACTCCACCAGCGCGGCGGCCGCGATCCGGGCACAGGCCAGCATCAGCGCCAGGGTGTCCCGGCGGTGGTGCCGCTCCCGGACGTAGGCCTCGCCCCGCTCGTCGATGCGCCGGCCGTGCGCCTCCCGGCCCTCGGCCGCCGAAGCGCCCCCGCACCCGCCCCCGCCCCCGCCCCCGCCGTCGGCGGTGACCGCCTGGACGCCGTGCCACACCAGGGCGAGCGCGGCCGGTTCGGCCGGGTGCGTCACCTCCGCCCGGCCCGCCTGCTCACGGGCCTCCGCCGACCGCCGGCCCAGCCACTCCAGCACCGCCGGCACGTCCCCCTCGCGCGCCTGGAGCACCAGCTCCGCCGCCCGGTACGCGAGCGCCCGCAGGACCTCCCCGGCCGGCACCCGCAGCCCCGGCGCCGGCGGCTCGCCGAACGCCAGCCAGGCGTCCGCGAATGACGCCGCCCGCATCCGCCCCAGCCACGCCGGAGCCCCGGCCGCGTCGCCCACCCACTCCTGCGCACCCAGCCGGACCAGGCCCGCCGCGGCAAGCCGCGCCGCGTCCCCGTCCAGCCCGCACAGCCGTCCACCCCTCACCGCGCACCCCCGTCAGCGCCCTCAAATCCCGTGACGGGCACATCCCACCACACCAGGACGCAAGCGAACTAGACAGGGACCCGACAAAAATTCCGGACGCCGCCCAGTCCCCGATCAGCCCAGGACCAGTGGCAACCGCCCCGACGGCCCGCCCGGCGGGGCCCGCTCACAGGGCGGTGAGTTCGCCCAGCCCCAGTGTGCGCAGCGTGTGGTCGGCCAGGTGCAGGTGGCCGACGCCGTTGGGGTGTGTGGGGTCGTCCAGCCACGGGATCGCCTCGCCGTCGGGGAACTCGGCGAGCCAGTACGCCTCGTGGTCGACGAGCAACGCGCCCGTCTCCGCGGCGAGTTCGCGCACGGCCTGGCAGTACGCGGGCAGCTCGGGGCGGGCGGCGCGCCCGGCATGGCTGGCCACGAGCGGCGTGTGCAGCACGATCTGCGCGCCGGCGGACCGGGCGACGATCTCGCGCATGGCGTCGCGGAACTCCCCGAGCCCCTCCAGCCCGGCGGGGGCGTCGTTGGTCCCCAGCGAGAGCGACAGCACGTCCGGTGCGAACCGCCCGATGACGAAGTCGTACGCCCCGAGGACGTCGGTGGCCCGCCAGCCGGACACGCCGGTGTTGACCACGACGTCCGTCAGCCGGCCGAGCTGCCAGCAGAGGCGTTCCTGCACGTGCTCCACCCAGCCGCGCGCGCCGTGGGTGTGCAGGGCGGCCCGGGTGATGCTGTCCCCGGCCGCCACCCAGGTCATCGCACCGTTCGACAGTTCGACCATGTGACCATCCCCCTTTGATGGTTCGTCCTGTGCCGCGGTCCCCGCCGCGGTACCCGAAGAGTTGATCACAGGTGCGCGGGACCGGCGGGCGGCGGGGCGGGCCTCCACGGGGAACCGGGCCGCCGGAACCGCAGGGCCCCGGCCGCACGCGCACGAGTGCCAGGGGCGCGATGGGCTGTGCGGGAAGCATGTCCAGAGGCCAGGACAGCTGTGCCGGAAATGCCGGTAGGAGACGACGAGACCCCGCCGCTCCGGAAAGGGGCGGCGGGGTCTCAGGGCAGCACACCGACGTCAGACGTCGCCGAACTCTCCGGAACGGACGGCGGTGACGAACGACTGCCAGGCGTCGGCAGGGAAGACGAGGGCAGGACCCTCGGGGTCCTTGGAGTCACGGACGGGCGCCAGGCCAGGGAAGTCGGCAGTGGTCTCTACGCAGGTGCCCCCGTTGTCGCTGTAAGTCGACTTGTACCAGGCAGCACGAGACAGCTCGTCAGGGTGGGGAGTCATGGTAGCTCAGTTCCTCTCGTGCCTTGCGAATCATCTCCAGCGAAGCGACCTGGGATGGCGCTTCAACCTGGAGTCGATGGTAGTCGTCCTCCCAGGCTGCGACAGTGCGAGGGCTCCGCACCACGTAGCCGCGTTCAAGGGACTCGGAGTAGCCAACCACCTTTCGGTTCGCGAAGCCGAGCAGGGTCATGGAGACGCGAAACGGCGCCTGTTCCGCGAGGTAGAACGGTGAGATCTGGATGATCACGTTTGGGCGGGCGGCTAGGGCCTCCAGGTGAGACAGCTGTTCCGCCATCAGGGCCCGGCCTCCTATGGCTCGACGGATGCAGCTTTCATCCAGAACAGCGTGGATCAGTGGGGGCTTGTCACGATCAAGTAGCTGTTGCCGGTTCGCGAGGACCCTCAACCGCTCGGCGGCCTGAGCCTCCGTGATTCGGCCCCGTCGAACAGAGGCGGCGGCCAACGCGGCGGCGTAGCTCTCGGTCTGGAGCAGCCCAGGCACGATGTTTGCTTCGAAGACCATGATGCGGGTTGCGCGAGCTTCTTGTGCCGCGTGCTCCGGGAACCCTTCCAGCAGGGCGGAAGCCCTCAGTCCCCACCACATCGTCTCTAGGGTCGCTTCCAGCCCAAGGTGCTCATCGCATTTTCGCGCGAAGTCAAGGCTGGGGGATTTGGTGGCCGTTTCGACGGCAGAGATGTGCGTGTCTGAGTAGCCCATCAGGGCGCCGAGTTCATGCTGCTTCAGGCCCGCTGCCTCGCGTGACATGCGAAGACGGACCCCGAAGGCATCTCGCGGAGACTTCTGTGGATCAAGCTTCTTGCGGTTCACAAGATCAACTCCAAATCCCCTGGGTTAACTGGGAAGTTGAGGACCTTCCGATGGTAGGGGAGAGTGGGCCACCCTGGTAGTCACGCAGCCACGGAGCGCAGTTGTCCGTTGGCGAGACGCTGAAGCGCTCATCCCCCATGGCATCTTTGCGGAGACCCCCATGTCCGAAGACCCGAAGTCCGTGCCCGTGCTGTCCAGCCTCGTTCGACACGAGGTGGTGAAGGACTTGGCGCACTGCGACGACGACGGCAAGCCGCGGGAAGGGGTCTTCGTGGAACTCCTCTGCGGGGCCGCCTTCCTGAGGCCGCTCGGTGGGGGGCCGGAGTGGACGACCAAGCCCGATCAGCTGCGACAGTGCAACCCGAGGGAGATCGCGCCGGGTACGGGATGCAACCCGCACCGCCGGCCGCTCTCGTGACGGTCGAACTGGCCGCCGCAACGGCCGTCAAGCGGGGAAGGTAACGCCCTTGAAGCGAAGTTTCGTTGCTAGGCGGGTTGCTGTGGCGACCCTCGCCATTCGTGGCCGCGTTGGCGAGATGGCGTTCCGTACTCGGAGCCGGCTGATCGGTCGGTGGCGCGCGGGCCGGTGGCGGCTCGCGTCGCCCCGGGGTCGCATCCGGCTGCAAGACCGGGACATTGAGCGGTTTCTCTCCAGCCCGAGGTGCGCCCCCTCCCTCGCTCGAAGAAGGGGTGAAGTCACTTGAACGCCAGTCGAGTTGACGTACTTGCCGCCAATCCGCGAGACCTTCGATGTACTCCTGAGGCGCTGGCCGCGATCCGGTTGTGCATGGGACTGAGGGCCGAGCCGGCTGCCCGCCCGCAGCGCGAGCAGGGCAGCGGTCGTGAGTGGGTGGTGGAGTCTCCGGCCGGCCAGTGGTGCGGATGGGAACCGGGCCCGCCGGACTGACAAGTTCCCGTCGTCGCAGCGCGAGTGCTCATCCTCTGTGACGACGGGGTTCAACGTCCGTTCGCGAAAGATGGCCGCGAACGGACGGGTACCGGCAGGAAGACCTCCCCTGCCGGATGGGTCCGAGGGCAGTTGGCGAACGGCCCTTGTTGAGCCGCACCGCTCCCCGCCAACGCGCCTTGGCGGGGAGCGGTCGCCCCTCAACCACCGGCCAGAGGAGTCCTGATCCTCTGGCCGGAACCCCCGCCCCGGGGACGGTACTTACGCACTGGTCGCGGCCGGATGCCCGGGGCGGGCCCATCTATCTACCACCATCGAGGGACCACCCGTGGCATACAGCACCATCCCCCCCCCACGCCCGCCGCGACGTCGCATCGGCGTTCTGGTCTTGATCCGCCGCCAGAACGGCGACGTCCTGCTGGTTAGGCCGCGCTACCGGGAGGATCACATCCTGCCCGGTGGGGGCGTCCATCCCGGCGAGCAGCTTGCTGACGCCGCCGCTCGTGAACTGGCGGAGGGGATCGGGTTGAAGCGCGAGTTCACGCACGCGTTGGCGATTGATCAGATCCCGGCCAACCCGGACACGGCGCGTCCGAGGGGCTGAACATCGTGCTCGACGGCGGAGTCATGCCCGACGCCGCGGCCGCCGCTCTCTCGGTACCCATTGGGGCCGCCGCGGAGATCGAAGAACTCCGGTGGGTCCCGATGGACAAACTCCCCATGTTCACACTGCCGTTCATGGAACGCAGGATTCGCCAGGCCGTCGCCGCCGCTTTGGTCGGCATCAGGCTGCCGCTGCTCTACGTCGGCGAGCCGGCCGACGAGCGTCACGCCGCGTAAGCCCCGAAGACTCCCGCGCCGCCACTCCGGGTGGCTGCACCCGTGAAGTGGGCTTCCCTGCGCGGGACCGGTCCCGTCCGTACGCGCATCCCCCGTCGCGGACGGGCGGGACCACCAGACCTACAGGGAGACGAGAACCATGCCGACCCCGAGACGGCACCGACTCCACCACGCAGAGCCGGACCCGCACGAGACGTTCGAGACCGCCGCATATGCGCTGGAGGTGGAACTGAACGCGAGCGGTTGTCAGTGCCACCGCCGGGCGTCCGGTTTGTGTGTCAACGCCCTTGGGCGGCTGGTACGTCCACCACGACGGACGCAGGGGCGAAGTGGTCCGGCGTGCGACGAAGCACAACCCGATCACCGGAATCATCACGCGGACCGCCGTGCAGTTCCGCCACTTCGACCAGAACGGCCAGGAAAAGTTCTGGGCCCTCGCGTGTGCGGGCCCCCCGCACGTTGAGAACCCGTACGAGGCGAGGCACCCCAACCGGCCGCCGAAGTCCGCCCAGTAGCACCCCACAGACTCCCGTTCCGTCCGTGACCACGGCAGTGACGGGCCATCACCATCCCCGAGAAACGCCGCGGCTCCGCCCGGAGCTGCGGACGGTCCTGCCCGCCCCCCGGCGGGCACTCTCAAGGAGGCGCACATGAGTACCAAGACCCTCCCCAGCCGGTTGGAGTTCGTGTGGTTGGAGGTGACCGGGTTCTGTAACGAATCCTGCTCCCACTGCTACGCGGACTCGGGTCCGCAGGGCGACCACGGCATCATGACCGAACTCGACTGGCGGTCGGTGATCGATCAGATCGCCGACATGGGCGGTGCGCACGTGCAGTTCATCGGCGGCGAACCGACGCTGTACCCCGGTCTCGCCGACCTGATCGGCCACGCCCGCGACCGTGAACTGTCCGTCGAAGTCTTCAGCAACATGACCCACATCACGCCGGAGCTGTGGGAGACGTTCGCGAGCCGGAACGTCAGCCTCGCGACGTCCTACTACAGCGACCAGGGCGACGACCACGACGCCGTGACTAAGACCCGCGGGTCGCACCGGAAGACCCGCTCGAACGTCGAGAGGGCCGTCTCCCTCGGAATCCCCATCCGGGGCGGGGTGATCGCCGTCAACCCCGGTCAGCGGACCGTCCAGGCCGCAACCGACCTCCTGAGTCTGGGGCTCACGGAGGTAGGCGGCGACCGAACGAGGGCGTTCGGCAGGGCGAGCCGAGGGGTGCAACCGAAGGTGTCCGACCTGTGTGGGCACTGCGCGCACGAGAAGTGCGCCGTACTGCCGAGCGGCGACGTGGTGCCCTGCGTCCTCGGTCGGTTCATGCCGGTCGGGAACGTGCTCGAAATGTCGCTGGCGGACATCTGGTCGGGCGAACGCCTCGCCGCTGCCCTCGCCGAGATCGAACGGAAGTGCGACAAGGCTCAAGCCTGCCCGCCGCCGCAGTTCCTTCCGATGTGCGGCCCGTGTCAGCCGTGTGTGCCGACGCTGGGCCACTGCGACCCGCCCGGGGCGTCGATCGCCTAGGCTCGGAGCCCCATCAGGCGGAGTAGGGAGCGGAAGTGGACGACCACGGCGACGGGATCGGCCAGGACTGGACACCATGGCCCGGCGACATGGCCAACGGGTGGCAGCCGGCTCGGACCCCTGATCAGTGGCTCGATGTCGCTCGGTATGTCCGCCACTCGGCGAACAAGATCGGCGACCCGCTTCCGCTCTGCCTCCCCGGGGAGCCGCACGAGTGCGGGCGCAGTGCTCAGCAGCACGCCGTGGTGTGGGGCGCCGTACTCAAGGCGAGAGCGCACCACGTCATCGAGATGGCCGCACCCACACAGGAGTACGGGACGTGGGCAGCAAAAACCCACTTCCGTCGACTGCTGGACAAGCTGCGGGCAAAGCCCGTCGAAGGTACCGAGATCGAGTGACAAGCGGGCGCGGGATTCCGTACGACATCGCACTCCACGCAGCAGAGCCCCCGGAGACACTTGGTGGTGTCATTCCGGGGGCTCTGTGCTACGTCGTGGCTGGTCAGCTAACTGATGGATGACCTGATAGTCGGAACAACTGGCGTGGGCGAGCTGGAGGGCCGGCACGGTGCCCTGCGCCGTCAGGAAGGAGGTGATCCGCCGGAAGGCCGCGACCTGGGTGTCGTTCCAGATCCCGAGGTCGTAGGGGGTGATGCGGCCTTCGGGGCTGACGGCGGTGGCCTCCATGATGATCATCCCCGTGCCGCCGGTGGCGCGTGCCGCGACGTGGGCGAAGTGCCAGTCCGTCGGGGCGCCGGCCGCGTCGCCGTCCGGAGCGGCGCTGTACTGGCACATCGCCGCCATCCAGACGCGGTTGGGGACGGTCAGGGTCCTCAGGGTGTAGGGGGTGAAGAGGGTGGTGCTCATGGGCGGACTCCTGTCGGCGGAGGCGGAGGCGGAGGCGGGGCCGGGGGCGGGAGGGGCGAGGGGAAGCCTTCGCGAATGATTGCAGGTGCACTTTGCGTGACACCACAATAGTTGTGTGCGCCGATTGGTTGCAAGCGCTGGCAATTTCACCCGGCGTCGCCACTGCCGGCCGGACGCGCTCCCGCGCGATCCTGGTCCCCACGGCCGTCGGCGCTGCGCCGCCCGCGTCCACCGTCCGGGCGGCGGATCCGACCATGCGTCACCAGGAGGTCCGATGAAGATCCCCGGTCCCGACCCCCGGCCGGACGGCGGGGTCGGCGCCATCGCGCAGGCGGGCGGGCTGCACGCCTACCAGCTGCGGCTGCACGCCGAGTACGGCCCCGTGGCACGGTTCCAGCTGCCCGGCGCCGAGACGGCCGTGTCGGTCGCCGACCCGGTGCTACTGGAGGCCACCGCGCACCTGGACCGCCGCCCCGAGCGCCTGTTCTCCTTCCTGGACCCGCTGTTCGAGGCCGGCAACCTGCAAGTGCTCCCGGCGGACGAACACGCCCCGTGGCGCCGCACCCTGTTCTCGGTCCTGGCCGGCCGCCCCTCGCACGAGCAGGCCTTCGACCGCTTCACCGCGCTCGCGACCGGCCTCGCGGACCGCTGGGTCGCGCGGGGCGCCCGGGGCGAGGCCGTCGCGCTGCAGCAGGACCTGACCGCCCTGTCCCTGCGGATGATCTGCGCGTACGCCCTGGGCGGCGAGGTCGAGGGCCCGGACGTCGTCGCCGCCGCCTTCGAGGAGGTGCTCGCCGACTACCTGGAACGGCTCTACCAGGTGCCCCCCGCCGTCGACCCGCAGGAGCGCGCCGAGCGGACCGCGCGGGCGCTCGCCCTCCTGCGCGCGACGGTCGACCGGGTGATCGCGGCCCACCGCGACGGCGGCCGCGCCGACCGCGGCGACCTGGTCGGCGCACTGGTCGAGGCCGGCGAGCGCCCCGCCCGGATCCGCGACACCGTTCTCGCGACGATGCTCGCCGCCCACCACACCACCGGCGTGGCCGTCTCCTGGACCCTGCACCTGCTGGGCCGCCACCCCGAGGCGGCCGAACGCGTCACCGGGGAACTGGACCGCGTGCTCGGCGACCGCCCGGCCCCCGGGTACGCCGACCTGCGGCGCCTGCCGTACCTGCGGACGGTCCTCCAGGAGTCGATGCGCCTCTACCCGCCCGGCCCGTACGGCGCGCGCCAGACCACTGAAGCGCTCACCCTCGGCGCGTACGAGGTCCCCGCCGGGGCGGTGGTCTTCTACCCGTTCTGGGCCATCCACCTGAACCCCGACCACTGGCCCGAGCCCGAACGGTTTCGCCCCGAGCGCTTCACCCCGGAGCAGGCGGCCGGACGCGCGCGGCTGGCCTGGGTCCCCTTCGGGTTCGGCCCGCGCAGCTGCGAGGGCGCCGCCCTGGCCATGGTCGAGTGCGAACTGCTGCTGGCCGTCCTCCTCAAGCGCCTGCGCTTTCGGCCCGTGCCGGGCCACCGGGTGGTCCCGATCGAACGGTTCGTCCTCTGGGCGGCCGACGACATCCGCATGCTCGTCAGCCCGCGCGGGGGCGGGTGAACGCCGCCGCCCCGCGCGGCCCCCGGCTCCGGGCGTGCGGGTGCCCCGGGACGGTTCGTCCCGGGGCACCCGGCATGGGGGAGCGGAGGGGATCAGCCCCCGATGCCGATACCGGTCTCGGTGGCGTAGCCGGCGACACCGTTGGGGCCCACCGCGACGGCGGCGTCGAGGAACGAGGCACCGTCAGGACCGAACTGGACATCGGTGATGTGCAGGGCACTGCCGTTCGGGCCGACGGAGAACGCCCCGTGGTCGTAGTTCAGGGAGGGGATGTTGTTGGGCGTGTCGGCGGAGGCGATGGTCGCCCCGCCGAGAACGAGCGGGAGGCAGAGGGCGGAGACGGTCAGGACGCGGCGCGCAGTACGCATGGGGGAAGAGCCCTTCCAGATAAGGGTGGTGATGGTCGATCGGACTGCCACGAAATGGCGTCCTGTCACCATCCACACACATGCGTATGCGGAGCGCTACCGGGGATGGCTGTCCGGGGCTACCGGTTCACCCGGGCCCCCCATCGCCGCCCCGAGGACGTGACGGGCGGGCCCGCCGGCGACCGGCGAGGCCACCGGCCCCGCCGGGCCACCGCCCCGGACGCCGCCCACGGCCGGGTCGGGCGCGCAGGTGCCGCCCGGCGACTTGACGCTCGAACCGGTGCTGCTGCGATAGTGACCCGGTGCGCGTCGGCCTGCTTGGACCCCTGGTACTGGACGCCGGAGCGGGCCCGCTGCCGATCGGCGGCGCGCGGCTGCGGGCGCTGCTGGCCTACCTCGCGCTGGACGCCGGCCGCGCCGTCCGGCCCCAGGCCCTGGTGGACGCGCTGTGGGCCGAGGCGCCACCGGCCGACCAGGCGAACGCCCTGCAGTCACTGGTGTCCCGCCTGCGGGGCGTCCTGGGCGACCCCTCGCTGCTCACCTTCGGACCGGCCGGGTACCGGCTGGCCGTCGAGCCCGGTGCGGTGGACACCGCCCGGTTCGAGCAACTGGCCCTCTCCGGCAGGCACTTGCACACGCAGGGCCGGCCGGCCGAGGCCGCCGCCGCCCTGCGGGAGGCCCTGGCCCTGTGGCGCGGACCCGCGCTGGCGGACGTGCGCGAGGCGCCGTTCGCCGACACCGAGGCCCGGCGGCTGGAGCGGGCGCGGCTGGCCGCCCTGGAGGACCGGATCGAGGCCGACCTCGCGCTGGGCGCCGGACCGGAGCTGATCGCCGAACTCGAATCGCTGACCGCGCGGCACCCGCTGCACGAACGGCTGCACGCCCAGCTGATCCGGGCCCTGGCCGCCGGTGGCCGGGGCGCCGAGGCACTGGCCGCCTACCAGCGGCTGCGCGCCCGGCTGGCCGACACCTTCGGCAGCGACCCCGGACCGCAGCTGCGGGCGGCCCATCTCGCGGTCCTGCGCGGCGAGCTCCCGGCACCCCCCGACCACCAGCAGCCAGCCGTCCACCGCACCCCCGACGACCAGCCGCCACCCCAACAGCCGCCACCCCAACGGCCGGAACCCCGCCGACCACGGCCGCCCGGCAACCCGGACGCGCCGCTGACCAGCTTCGTGGGCCGCGAGGACGACATCCGCCGGGTGGCCGAGCTGCTCGGCCGAGCCCGCCTGGTCACCCTGGTCGGCCCCGGCGGGTCCGGCAAGACCCGGCTGGCCACCACCGCCGGCCGCCGGCTCACACCGCCCGGCGGGGTGTGGTTCGTCGCCCTGGCCCCGGCCGGCCCGGCGGACGTGCCCCGCGCGGTGCTCGACGCCCTGCGCACGCGCGAGGCCGACCTGCCCAAGAACGCCGCGGCCCCGACCCGCCGCCCCGGCACCCCCGAGGAGATCCTGGACCGCCTGACCGAGGTGCTCACGCACGACGACCCGGTCCTGGTGCTGGACAACTGCGAGCACGTGATCGACGCGGCGGCCACGCTGGCCGAGACCCTGCTCGGCCGGTGCCCCGGGCTGCGGGTCCTGGCCACCAGCCGGGAGCCGCTGCGGATCGACGGCGAGAACCTGCACCCGGTGCTCCCCCTGGAACTGCCCGAACCCGGCTCGACGCCCGAACAGGCCCGCGCCTGCGCGGCGGTCCGGCTGTTCCACGACCGGGCCACCGCCGTGTGCCCCGGCTTCGCCGAGGAGGACGGCTCGCCGGCGGCGGCGGTCGAGATCTGCCGCCGCCTGGACGGCCTGCCACTGGCGATCGAACTGGCCGCCGCCCAACTGCGCACCCTGCCCGCCGAGGTGGTCGCCGCCCGGCTGGACGACCGGTTCCGGCTGCTCACCCGGGGCAGCCGCACCGCCCTGCCCCGGCACCAGACGCTGCGCGCCGTGGTGGCCTGGAGCTGGAAGCTGCTGGCCGCCGACGAACGGACGCTGCTGGAACGGCTGTCGGTGGCGCCCGGCAGCTTCACCGAGGACGCGGCGCAGGCGGTCGCCGGGCTCGCCGCCCCGCACGCCGACCACCACTCGGGCGACCGTGAGGCCCGCGACGTCCCCACCCCCGACGCCCCGGCCCGCGACGTCCGGGAGCTACTGGCGGCGCTGGTCGACAAGTCGCTGCTGCACCCGCTCGGAGCCGCCGCCACGGGCGAGCCCCGCTACCGGATGCTGGAGACCATCCGGGAGTACGGCCTGGAGCAGCTCACCCGCCACGGGGAGGCCGGCGCCGCCCGCGAACGCCACTGCGGGTTCTTCCTCGCCCTGGCCGAGACCGCGGAGCCGCGGCTGCGCACCCGCGACCAGCTGCGCTGGCTGGCCCGGCTGTCGGCCGAGCGGGACGACCTGCTGGCGGCGATCCGCTGGGCGGTGGAGTCCGGGGACGCCGCGACGGCGGTCCGGTTCGCCGCCGCGCTGTGCTGGTTCTGGTCCATGCGGGGCTATCCGCCGGAGTCGCTGGACCTGCTCGAACGGGTCCTGGAGGTCCCCGGGCCGGCCGATCCGGCGGCCCGCGCGCTGGTGATCGCGACGTACGAGGTCGGCACCGAGTCCATCGGCCGGCCGGAGGACAGGGCGGCCGCCTTCGGCCGGATCGAGGCGGCGATGGCGGGCGTCGACCCCGGTGTCCACCCCCTGCTGGAGCTGGCCCGGCTGGCCGCGGCCATCGCCGGCCCGCAGCCGCCGCCGCACACGCCCGACCCTCCGGCCCCCGCGGATTTCCCGGACGGCGAGCGCAAGGACCCCTCCAGCGGCCCGTTCGCCCTGCTCGTGCGGGGCCTGCTGACCCTGCACACCGGGGACGTCACCGAGGCGGCGGGCTTCCTCGCCCACGCGCTGGCCGGTTTCGAGGCGCTCGGCGAGCGGTGGGGCATGGCGACCGCCCTGAGCACCCTCGGTTCGCTGCGGCGGCGCTCCGGCGACCTGGCCGGCGCGCTGGCGATGAACGAGCGGGCCACCCGGTACTTCCAGGAGCTCGGGATGCAGGAGGACACGGTCGACAGCGATGTCCAGGCCGCCCTGATGCGCGCCCAGGCCGGGGACGCGGACGGCGCGCGGCGGCAGCTGGCGGGCCTGCTCGACCAGGTGGCGCAGGCCGGATGGGCCGAGCCCAGGGCCCTGGTGTGCCTGGGCCTGGCCCAGCTGGAGTGGCGGGCCGGGCAACGGGAGCAGGCCCGCGCACACGCCCTGGCCGCCCTGGCCCAGGCACCCGGCAGCCAGCCGGTGCCCTCGCACCTCACCGCCCTGCTGCTGGGCGTGCTCGCGCAGCTGGACGCCGCGGACGGCCTGCCCGACGCGGCGGTGCGCCGGCTCGACCACCCGGCGGTGCACCTGGTGCTGACCTGGAACTCGGCGGTCGCGGCCCGGATCGCGGTGGCGGCCGCCGACATCGAGCTGTGCCGCGGCCGGCCGGGGAAGGCGGCGCTCCTGCTCGGCGCCGCCGACCTGCTGCGGGGCTCGGACGACCTCGGCGACACCGACGTGCACAGGATCGCCGGGCGGGCCACGGCCGACCTGGGAGCCGCCGGGTTCGCGTCCGCGCACGCCGCGGGTGCGGCGATGGCGCGGACCGAGGCCAGGGACCTGCTGTCCGCGATCATCACCGCACCCGCACCCGCACCCGCACCCGCACCCGCGGCCGGGCCGCCCCCGTCAGTGAGCCGGAACTGAAGCCGGACCTGAAGCCGGACCCGGAGCCGGGGCCGGCTTGCCGAACATGGCGCAGGTCACCGCACTCTGCAGGGCCTGGCCGGCCGCGGTGAGCTTCGCGTCGGCCCCGAACTCGAACAGGAACTCGGTCGCGATCAGGACGGTGGCCGTACGGCTGCCGGTGCCGTTGGTGAGGTTGGTGCTGGAGTAGCCGGTGATCCCCCCGTCATGGGCCCAGACGGTGCCGCAGGGGGTGCGGCCCGTCTCGATGCCCAGGCCGGAGCCGGGCCCGTCCACCGGGTTCTGCGGGTCCATCGGCACGGTGGTGCGCAGCTGCGCCAGCTGGGCCGCGGGCAGCAGCCTGCCGGACATCAGCGCGTTGTAGAAGCGGGACCAGTCCTGCGCGGTGGACACCACGGCCCCGGCCGCCCCGCCCCAGCCCGGGTCGTTGCCGGAGACGTCCACCCGGCCGTCGCGGTGCACCCCGGCCACGTCCCGGAACGCGGCGGGCACCCCCGCCGGCATGTGGGCGGAGTCCGGCTCGTAGCCGCGGACGTGGCGGCCGCGCCAGCTGCCGTCCGTGGCGAGGTAGGTGTGCTTCAGGTTCAGGGGCCGGGCGATCCGGTCCCGGACCAGGTCGGCGAGGCTCGCCCCGGTGACCCGCTCCAGGACGGCGCCGACCGCCGCGTAGTCGGTGTTGCTGTAGGACCACCGGGTGCCCGGCGGGAACAGCGCCGGGCGCTTGACGCCCACGGCGAGCAGTTCGGCGGAGGTCCACCGGTGCGGGTCCTTGCCGAGGATCGACGGCAGGACGGCGGGGTCCTCGGTGTAGTCGGCCAGGCCGCTGGTGTGGTTCAGCAGCATCCGCAGCGTGATCGCCCGGCCGTCGGGCACCTGGCCCGGCAGCCACGCCTCCACCGGGTCGGTCAGCGCGAGCCGCCCCTCGGCGGCCAGTTGCAGGGCGATCACGGCCATCATGGTCTTGGTGTTGGAGCCCATCCGGAACTCGTCCCCCACCGCGAGCCGCTGGTCCGCCGCGGCCCAGGGGGCCTGCTCGGCGATCTCGACGGGCCGGCCCCGGCCGTCGTCCACCCGCACCACCACCCCCGGCGCCCCGGCAGCCACCAACTGCCGTTCCAATTCCTCCAGTTGAGCCCGCTGCGCCTCGGCCTCGCCCCGGGTCGCGGAGGGCGCGGACCCGGCGGTGGTCAGGGGGGCCGGGAGCGCCGGACCGGCGGCCAGTCCCACGGTGAGGGCCGACGCGGTCAGCACGAGCGGCGCCAGCCGCAGGCGGCGCGACCACCCCGCGCGGGACGGCGAAGGGGCAGCCGAAGAAGGAGGAGAAGAAGGAGAAGCAGCTGGCGACATGGATCAGTTCCCTCTGGTTGCCGGGTGACCTGGACGGCCCCAGCCTGTGGCCCGCCGCTGGCAAACCGCGCACAGCGCGCTGGCACCCGCCGTCCACCCCGGATCCGCTGCCCGCCTCGCCGTCCGCCCCGGTGCCCGCCGGCACCGGGGCGAACGACGCGGCCGCGCTCGGATCAGCAGGACCCGGCCGGGCGGTCGCGGACCACGAGGTCGTTGCGCCCGGCGGTGGCGTCCAGCCAGACCACCCGGGTGCCCTGGTCGGCGGCGGCGTGGAACTGGCTGCCCCGGTTGCAGGAGACCCGCACGGGGGTGCCGCCGCCGACCGGCAGCTGGTACAGCTTGGGCAGCGCGGCGTTCGACCAGCCGCTGCTCGGCTGGGCGCCGCGGTGCAGGAAGGTGACGGCCTGGTCGGTGGCGGTGAGCTCCATGTCCGCCGGGGTGTACGGCGAGTCGGCGGAGAGCAGGTCGCGCACGCCGGAGCCGTCCAGGGCGCCGGAGCGCAGGGCGGTCGGGCGGGTGCGGTCGGCCGGGGCGGCCAGCCAGAGCAGCCGGTCGCCCGCGAGCAGCGGGGAGGCGAGGTACGGCGGGTCGGTGCCGTTCGGGGTGCTCACCGGGTACTGGGCGGCGACCTTGCCGGTGGCGGTCGAGAAGACCGTCGGCGCCTGGACGCCGGCCCCGTCGGCCGTCCAGGACTCGATCCAGCCGAGCAGGCCGTCCTTGAACGCGAGGGACGTGAAGGACGTGAGGTTGTGGCCCTCGGGCAGCGGGAGTTCCACGGGCGGGGCGCCGTCGTGGGAGAGGCGGACCCGGGTGCGGCCGGTGTCGTTGTCGGTCACCGTGAAGGCGATGTCCCCGCCGGACACCCGGACGCTGCCGGGCGACTGGTCGGGGGAGTGGAACACGCTGCGCACCGGGCCGCCGGACAGCGGGCGGGTCAGCACCTCCGTCCCCCACGTGCCGGTGGCGTCGGGCCCGATCGCCAGCCAGACGGCGGACGTGCCGTCGGTGGCGGCCCAGCCGTGGATCCGCCCGTCGTCCGGGCTGAGCCGGGTCGGGGTGCCGGGGGCGGTGGTGGAGCCGGTGTACAGGGCCGTCGCGCCCTTGCCGTTCGGGTCGGTGTTGCCCATCACCCAGTGGCCTCCGCCCGCGGCCGGTCCGACCGGGGCGGAGGTGCCGGGCAGCAGCGGGCGGGTGTCCGTCCCGAGCCGGTTCTGCCAGCCGGCCTTGATCCCGTGTGCGTCGAACGCGGCCGCCACCTTGCGCAGTTGGGCTCCGCTGAGTTTGAGGGCCCGGCCGGCGGCGAGCACCGCGTTGCGTCCGTCGACGAAGTCGTCGAGCGGGGTGAGGTATTCGGCCATCGCCCGGTAGACGAGGCGGTCGGCGGTGAGCGGGTCGAGGGTGCGCCGGATGTCCCACAGGGCGCCGCTGAAGATGGTGGCGTTGAGGTGCGCGCCGCCGTTGTCCAGGTCGAGCCCGGCGCCGAGGTAGTCGTCCACGGTGGTGCGGTGGTCGTCCAGGCGGCGGTTCGCGCAGTCCTGCGGTGTGCCGGTGCGGCACAGGTTCTCGCCCATCAGCGCGGCCGCCGGGTCGTCCATGGACATGCCTCGGGCGGTGACCTCGATGGCGTTGCCGAAGTAGTCGGCGAGTCCCTCGTTCATGGCCCCGGACTGGCCGTCGCCGACGAGGTTGGCGGTGTGCTGGATGACGCCGTGGGTCATCTCGTGCCCGGCCACGTCGAGGGCGGCGGAGAACGGCAGGAACCTGGCGTTGCCGTTGCCGTAGAGCATCTTCTGCCCGTCCCAGGCGGCGTTCGGGAAGGGCTTGCCGCGGTTGCTCACGTTCACCACGGAGGTGATCGCGCCGCCCTTGCCGTCCAGGCCGTCGCGGCCGAGCCGGTCGTGGTAGAAGCCGTACACGGCGGCGGCGTTGAGGTGGGCGTCGGTGGCGCCGCTGGTGCCGGTGGAGGCGGGGAAGGCCGGGCCCGGGGAGGCGACGGGGAGGCTGCCGTCGGGCAGTCGGCCGCTGAACTCGTTGTAGTCCCGTCCGGTCGCGTCGTAGGTGGTGATGGTGACGGGCCGGGTGAGGTCGACGAGTTGGTAACTTCCGTCCGGCTGGCGGGAGATGTTCACCGGCACGGTACGGCCCAGGAGGTCGGGTGCGGTCCCGGTGGCGGGCTCGGCGGCGGCCGCGCCACGGGCGGTGCCGGCCCCTGTGTCGTCGGCGCCGCTGACCTGGTACGGGGCCGAGGAGTCGTGGGCGAGGGCGACCACGCCGAGCGTGGCGTCCGCGTAGACCTCGCGGACCAGCGGCTCGCCGTTGCCCGGGCCGGCGGTGTGCACGGTGAAGTGCCGGGCGAGTCGGCCGGTGCCGCCCGGCAGGACGACCAGGCCGCGGTCCTCGGCGGTGGCCCCGGCCCGGGCGCGCGGGTCGGGGAGCGAGTCGAGCGCCAGCTTGCGCAGCACCGCGTCCGGCACGGCGGGGGCGGTCGGCGCGGTCAGCCCGGTGAAGTACTTGCCGCCGACCGACTCCACCCGCTGGCCGGCCCCCTCGCCGGTGAGGCGGACCAGGTACTGCCCGCCGAGCACCGGTATGCCGCCGTGGTACTGCTGGAACCTGACGGTGCGCCGGTCGGCGGCCGTGCGCTCGACCGCGAGCTCGGTCAGCTGCCCCGGATCGACCCGGTACCGGTCCAGGTGGGCCGCGAGATGGGCCCGGGCCGCCTCGACCGGACCGCCGGGCGCCGCCTCGGACAGCCCGGTCACCAACTGCGGGGCGGCGGTGCCCTGACCGGCCACCAGGGCGGGGACGGGATCGGACTCGGCGGTCGGGCCCGGCGGCGCGGCCAGGGCGGGGGAGGCGGTCACGGTGAGCGCCAGCGCCAGACTCAGGGCGGCGCCCGAGCCGAGCACCCTGGCCACTGGACGGGAACGGTGATGCACTGCGGTCCTCCACGGAAATCGGCAGTGACGGCAGCACGACAGAGCTGCCTTTCACGGAGGAACGGGGCACCGGACAGGCCCGGTTCAGCCGGTCGCCGCCCTCCGGCCGCCCCCGCGGGGCCGCGCCCTCCCGCCGGGTTCGTCGCCCCCCCCGCCCGGCGCACCCGCCCCGGACGAACGCTTTCCCGGGGCCCCCGGGGCGTCGCCCGGCAGCTCCGAGACGCAACTGCGCACCCGGCTCTACCCCGGCGGTCGGCCTCCGGCCTCCGGCCCCCCGGCGGTCGGCCCCCCGTCGGTCGGCCCCCCGGCCCCCGGCCTGAACCAGCCCCCACCGGGCCGCCGGCACGCCCCGGGGGTCGACGGCCGGCCCGCCGCGACCGCCTTGTCGAAGACCCGCCGCGTATCCGCGGATACGGCACCCGATCGGGTGCGGAGCCCCACCCGCCCGGACCATTGCGCATCTCACCCGACCGCCCCGCAGGGGGCGTCCGGGATCAGCCGGTCCGCGATCCGGGCCGGCTCTCCTCCCGCCACTGCCGCACGGAGCGCACGATGTCCTGGCCGATCCGGTCCAGGAAGGCTGCGGCGTCGTCCATCCGGGCGCCGGCCGGTGTGCCGGGGCCGAGCGTCTCGGCGCCCTGGCGGGCGACGCCGGCGAGCATCGTGTTCCGTTCGGCGCTGGCCAGCAGTGCCCGGTACCAGACGTCGTCGTCGATGACGTACCGCTCCCGGCGCTGCTGTTCGCCGCGTTCGCGGCGGATCAGCGCCTGGCCCTCCAGGTAGCCGACGGCCTTGGAGACGGCGGCCGGGCTGACCTGCAGCCGTTGCACCAGTTCGCCCGCGGTGAGGCTGCCGTCGTCGGTGACGTACAGGCAGGCGAGGACCCGGGCGACCATGCGGGGCAGGCCGCTGTGCACCAGCAGTTCGGCCAGTTCGTCGGCGAATTCGCTCACCGCCTGCGGGTCGCGGCCCTCGGCCGGCGGCGTGGTGGCGGCGGCCGGTCGGGCGGTCGTGCCGCTGCGGCGGGAGCGCTGTGCGGTGGCGCGCTGGGCGTGTTCGGCCCGGTAGTCGGAGGGCCCGCCGTTGCGGGCGATCTCGCGGGTGACGGTCGAGGTCGGCCGTTCGATCTGCCGGGCGATCTCGCCGTAGCCCAGCCCCTCGGCCAGTCCGGCGGCGATCCGGTGGCGGTCCTGCGGGGTCAGCCTGGCTCCGGGCATCCGTCCTCGTCTCCTTCCGTCGCGTGAACAGTATCCGTCCGGCTCGCCCACTGTTGCAATGGAGTCGCGACGTTCTGTTGCATTAACTGGGGGGGGGTCATTGCAAGAATATTGTGGTATCTACCTGCGAATACATCCACCATCGGCAGGTTTCGTATTGACCATTATGTGAATTTGCTCGTAGCTTCTTCCCGAACCGCGACACCACATCGAGGGGGAACACGCCATGGGAACCACCACGCGCGCAGCCGTCGCCACCCTGCTCGCCGGGGCCGTGCTGGCCGGCGCCGCCGCCGCACCGGCGTTCGCCGCGTCCGCGCCGGGCGGCAGGGGCGGGCACCCGGGGGTCCAGCGGGTGCTGGACCGGGCGGTGGCCACGGGCGGTCTGCCCGGCGCGGTCGCCGAGGTCCGGGACGGCGACCGCCGGTGGTTCGCCAGTGCGGGCGTCGCCGACCTCGCCACCGGGCGGGCCCGTCTCGTGCAGGACCGGTTCCGCATCGGCAGCACCACCAAGACCTTCGTCGCCACCGTCGTCCTCCAGCTCGCCGCCGAGGGGCGGCTGAGCCTCGACGACAGCGTGGAGCGCTGGCTGCCCGGCCTCCTCGACGCCCCCGGCTACGACGGCGAGCGGACCACCGTGCGCCAGCTCCTCGACCACACCAGCGGCATCTACAACTACGCGATGGACGAGAAGGTCCGGCAGGAGGCGAGCGGCCTGCCCTTCCTGCGGCACCGCTTCGACAGCTACACCCCCGGACAGCTCGTCCGGATCGCGCTCGCCCACCGGCCCGACTTCGCGCCCGGCACCGGCTGGACCTACTCCGACACCAACTACGTCCTCGCCGGCCTGATCGTCGAACGGGCCTCCGGCGGCACCCTGGCCGCGCAGATCGAGCAGCGGATCACCACCCCGCTGGGCCTCACCGGCACCTACGAACCCTCCTCCGACGACACCGCCATCCACGGGCCGCACGGGCGCGAGTACTCGCGTCTGGGGCTCACCGGGCCGAACGCCACCGCCTACGACGTGACGGAGCTGAGCCCGTCCTGGGGCTGGGCCGCCGGCGACATGGTCTCCGACGTCCGCGACCTGAACACCTTCTTCGCCGCCCTGCTGGGCGGACGGCTCCTGCCGCCCGCCCAGCAGCGGGAGATGTTCACGATGATCCCGACCGGGCACCAGTGGATCGACCAGGCGGACTACGGTCTGGGCGTCGCGGGCATCAGGCTCGACTGCGGCCCCACCGTCTGGGGCATGGGCGGCGCCATCAACGGCTCGTGGTCCTACGCGTTCGGCACCCGCGACGGCCGGCACCTGCTCGCCACCAACGTCAACGGCGACTGGGCCGAGGGGAGTTGGCCGATCGCGGTGTTCACCTCCGAGCTGGAGGCGGAGTTCTGCCCCCGCTCGTGACGGCCGGGCACGAGTCGTCCCCGCCCGCCCGGGCGGGGGCGTCATGGCAGCGCGGCCGCCTTGCGCAGCAGCACCGACCGCTCGCGGGTGTTGCGGCACAGCCGGGCGGCGAGTTCCAGCTCGGCGCGGGCCTCGGCGGTGCGGCCGAGCCGGGTCAGGAGTTCGCCGCGTACGCCCGGGAGCAGGTGCGATCCCGAGAGCCGGCCGGAGGCGGCGAGCTCGTCGACCAGGTGGAGCGCCTGTTGGGGTCCGTTGGCCATGGCGACGGCCACGGCCCGGTTGAGTTCGACGACGGGGGAGGGGGCCACGCGGCCGAGTGCCTCGTAGAGGAGCACGATGTGTTCCCAGTCGGTCTCCTGCACCGAGGGCGCCGCCGCGTGGCAGGCGGCGATCGCGGCCTGGAGGCCGTAGGGGCCGAGGCCCCGTCCGGTGGCGGCGGCGCGGCCGAGTGCGGCCAGGCCGCGGTGGATCGCGGAGCGGTCCCACCGGCGCCGGTCCTGGTCCTCCAGGAGCACCGCCTCCCCGTCGGGTGCGGTGCGGGCGGCAAAGCGCGCGGCGGTGAGTTCGAACAGTGCGAGCAGTGCGCACGCCTCCGGTTCGGCGGGCAGCAGGGCGGCCAGCGTCCGGGCCAGCCGGAGTGCCTCGTAGGCGAGGTCGGGGCGCAGCAGGTGGTCGCCGGCGGTCGCGGTCGAGCCCTCGGTGAAGATCACGTACAGGACGCTCAGGACGGCGCCGAGCCGTTCGCGCCGGTCCTCGGCCGGCGGCAGTTCGAACGGCACGTGCGCCGCGGCGATCGTCTTCTTCGCCCGGGTGATCCGGGCCTGGACGGTGGCGGTGGGTACGAGGAACGCCCGGGCGATCTCCTCGCTGGACAGGCCGCCCACCACGCGCAGCGTGAGCGCGACCCGGGCCTCGGGGGAGAGCACGGTGTGGCAGGCGGTGAACATGAGCGCGAGGACGTCGTCGTCGACCCGGTCGGGGTCCCACGGCAGTTCGTGCGGCGGTCCGGAGGCGGTGGCCGGGCCGGAGCTGAACTGGCCCTCGGCGAGTTGGCCCGCGAGCAGGGTGTAGCGCTCGTCGAGGGCGGAGGCGCGGCGGAAGGCGTCGATGGCGCGCCGGCGCGCGGTCGCCAGCAGCCAGCCCACCGGGCTGGTGGGCACGCCGTCGCGTGCCCAGCCGACGAGTGCTTCGGCGAGCGCCTCCTGGGCGACGTCCTCGGCGAGCGCGAAGTCCCCGGTGTAGCGGGCCAGTGCGCCGACGATCCGGGCGGACTCGATCCGCCAGAGGGCCTCGGCGGCCCGCCGGGCCGATTCGGTGCTCGGCGGGCCGTCGGGGGTGGTGGGCATCAGTGCTGGCCGGTCCGCTCGCGCCAGGCCCGCTCCTTGGCGATCCACTCGTTGTCCTGCGGGAACTCCTCGATGCCCGGTACGCGGCGGATCTCGACCTTCGAGCCGGTGATGGCCGGGAGCCGCTTGGCCCACTCGACGGCCTCCTCCTTCGAGGCGACGTCGATCACGTAGAAGCCGCCGAACAGTTCCTTCGTCTCGCCGTACGGGCCGTCGGTGACCACCGGGCTCTGTCCGCTGAAGTCGACCACCACGCCCTGGGAGGGGTCGTCCAGTCCCTCGGCGGCGACGAGCACGCCCGCCCGGATCAGTTCCTCGTTGAAGCGGCCCACCGTTTCGAGCATCTCCTCGAAGGGCGTCTCCATCATCTTCGCGACGCTCTCGTCCGTGCCCCGCATGATCAGCATGTACTTCGACATCGTCACTCCTTGCTCGGGGGCCGCTTTCCGGCCCTCTCCATCCCAGGTCGAACGGCGTGGCCGCGGATCGACACGGCGGGCGGATCCGGGACCACTTTTTTTCGACGGACGCCACCCTCTCGCAGGGCGGCCTCCTCTCACACCTGTCACACCTGGCGGTACGCGGCCGTCGCGATCTCGGCGAACGAGCGGACCAGCGGGTTGGTGTCGCCGTCGTTCCACACCGCGACCACCGGGCTGGGCGCCATGTCGGCCAGCGGGACGGTGGTGAGGTTCTCGGGCAGGTCGTGTCCGAGCGGGGCCAGGCCGACCGTGCTGTTCCAGAGCACGGCCTGCAGGCATTCCTGGACGCCGCGCACCACGGGGCCCTCGCGCGGCGTGCCGCCGTTCCAGTACGACTGCCACCGGGGGTCGGTTCCCGGGGGGAACTGGAACCAGCGGCGGCCGGCCAGGTCGGCCAGTTCCAGGCGGCCGCGCCGGGCCAGCGGGTCGTCGGCGCGCAGGACCGCGCCGACCGGGTCGGTGCGCAGCACGCGCACCGCCAGGGCGGTGTCGTCGAACGGCGCGCGGGTCAGGGCGACGTCGACCAGTGCGGCGCGCAGTCCGCAGGTCGGGTCGGTCAGGTCGGTGTCGCGCACGCGGATCTCGACGCCGGGGTGGCTGCGGCGGAAGGCGGCCGCCAGCCTGGTGATGCCGGGGTCGGTGCCGTCGCCCAGGATGCCGACGGTCAGGGTCGCGGCGCCGGCCGCCGCGGCCACGCGCGCGCGCAGGCGCTCGGCCCGGTCGAGCAGGGCCCGCGCCTCGTCGAGCAGCACGGTTCCCGCCGGGGTGAGGGTGACGCCGGCGGGGGAGCGGGCGAACAGCAGGGCGCCGCTCTCCCTCTCCAGCTGCTTGATCGCCCGGCTCAGCGGCGGCTGGCTCATGTGCAGGCGGGTGGCGGCCCGGCCGAAGTGGAGTTCCTCGGCGACCGCCACGAAGTAGCGCAGGGTACGTAGCTCCACGCTGCGACGATACCCCCCGGGTATCGGCATGGCGGAACGGGTCTTGGACACCCGCGGGGCCCCGGCGGTGGACTCGGAACATGACCGACACAGCGAAGACCAGTGAACCGCAGGCCGGCCCCACCGTATCGGTGGTCGCCCCCGGCGAGGGCGAGACGATCGTCATGGGCACCACGCGCATGCGCGTCCTGGAGGACGGCAGCCACACCGGGCACCGTCTGGCGGTGACCGAGTCCCTCCTCGCCCCGCACACCCCCGGACCGCCGCAGCACCGCCACGCCCGCCACGACGAGGGCTTCTACGTCATCTCCGGCACGGTGCGCTTCACCGTCGGGGACCAGCACCACGACGCGGGCGCGGGCACGTTCGTGATGGTCCCGCCCGGCGCCCCGCACACCTTCGCCAACGTGAGCGACCACAGCGCCGTCATGCTCAGCGTGTTCACCCCCGACCTGTACCTGCAGTACTTCCGGGACCTGCGGGACATGGCCGCCGACGGCGGGCCGCCGACCCCCGAGGCCGGCCTGCGCACGATGAGCCGCTACGCCACCGAGCCCGCCACCAGGCCCGTCACCGAGCCCGCCGCCGACCTGGCCTGAAGCCGACCGGTCACCCGCCGGCGGTGACCGTGAAAGGACGTCATGACCATCGCCTACTGGTTCCTCGCCATACCGCTCGCCGCCTTCTACCTCTACGCGGGCGCACTCAAGGCGACCCGCGACCGCGACCGGCTGCGCCCGATGATGGCCTGGGTGGACCGCGTACCGCTGCCCGCCGTCAGGGCGCTGGGTGCGGTCGAACTCCTGGGCGCGGCAGGCCTGTTGCTGCCGCCGGCGGTCGGTGTCGCGCCGGGGCTGGCCGCGGCCGTCGGGTTCGTGCTCCTGCAGACCGGCGCGATCGCCGTGCACCTGACCGGCGGGGACCGCCGCGTCGCGCTCAACGCCGGGCTCCTCGCCGCCGCGGCCGCGACCGTCTGGCCGGCCGCCGCCGGGATGTGACCGGACGCCACCCCGAACCCGCCCAACACCCCCCAACCGCCGCCGTCACCACACCGCGAACACCAGATGTTCCAGGGCTAAGAGCACCCACCTCCGCCAACGAACAGCCAGACAGCCAAAAACCCCATGGAACAGCCACAAAGACAAGGCCCCACCACCACCAAAGAGCTTCAATTCCAGGGTTAAAAATGGACTAGTGTAGGGCCAGGAGGTGGAGTTCCGATGCCCACACAGGACGAACTGTTCGCAGCAGTGGACGCACTACTGAACGACCCAGGCCCACAACTGCCGGAGCCAACCGAAAGAGCACGCCTCCGAGAGGCCGCCGGAGTCACCCAAGCGCGACTGGCCCAGGTACTGAAGTCAACGGTGCAATCCGTGAAGAACTGGGAAGCCGGCCGCTCCGAGCCGAGGCCACCACGCCTGGAAGCCTACGCACGCCTCCTCGAAGGCTGGGCCCAACAGCACCCCACTCCCGCCCCCGCCGCCCGCACAGTCGAAGAGATCCCGGCCGCCTTCGCCCCAACCCCCACCCCCACAAAGGCCGAGCCGAAACCCACCACCGACGACACCGCGAACCCGGACGACGACAGCCCCCGCCCCGACCGCATCCCGCCAGAACAACCAGCCGAACAACCACAACCGCTGCGCCCCGCAGCCCGCCCCACACCACACAGCGACGCCCAATACCCCCACGGCCCACTCGCCGTACTGGACGACGACGGCACCGCCTACGCAGTCGGCGGCCTACTCCTGGAATGCCCCGCCACCACACTCGCACAACTGGTCACCTGGGCCCTGACCGAATCCGGCCTGGGCACCCCACGACTGCACCGCAACGGCAAGGACTCCGACCCCCTGATCGTCCTCACCGCCGCCGCCGCCCAGAAACTCGGCCTGCCACCCACCCTGGACGACGACCCGGCCACCCGCCGCACCCAGCGCCTGCCCGACGACCACAAGATCGTCAAAGCACTCGCCCGCTCCAAATGGCAGCTCACCCGCCGCGGCTTCGGCCCCTGGGCCCGCATCTACAAGCCCGTCAAAGACGGCCGACGCCAATGCGTACAACTCGCCGTCCTGCCCTGGCGCGCCCTGGACACCCGCGCCTGGGGCGACGCCGCCCACCTGCCCGCCCCCGACCTCGCCCGCGTCCTCGGCGTCTACGCCCAACGCGTCATCACCCCCCGCGGCTCCAGCGCCACCAGCGGCCTGGAACTGATGACCGCGCTACGCCCGCCCACGAGGGCGGTACGCGACGAGCAGAGCGGCGGGTGGGTGTCCGGACCGAACCCGGGCGCGCTGACCGAAGTCGTCCAGGCAGCGCCACCGGAGGTCCCGCCGGAGCACCCCGCCGCACAGGGCTGGACCGGCGGCTTCCTCGACGAGGAGTCCTACCAGTGGATCCGCCCGGTCGAGACCCTCTCCGAAGCGGAGATGATCGAACCGTTCGCGGTCGGCATCGACATCAACACCGCCTACCTCGCCGCCGCCGCCCGCCTCAACGTCGGCCTGTCCGGCCCGCTCCACGTCACCAACCCACACTTCGACAAAAAAACCCCGGGCAGCTGGCTCGTCGACCTGTCCCACATCCCCACCGACCCCCGCCTGCCCAGCCCGTTCACCCCGACCGGTAACCCCCCCACCGGCCCGGCCTGGTACACCACCCCCACCGTCGCCTACGCCCAGGAACTCGGCCACGACGTCACCCCGACCGAGGCCTACCTGCGCGAGCACAGCGGCGCCTACCTCGACCCCTGGCACGACCGCCTCCGCGAGGCCTACGTCACCACCATGGCCGAGGCCGGCATCCCCACCGACAAGGACACCGACGAACGCGCCTTCCTCGCCGCGATGACCGCCCACCGCCTCCTCAAGAACGCGGGCACCGACCTGGACGCGCTGCGCGCCGCGCTCGCCGCGGAGGGCCTGGGCCACCTGGCCGCGATGGGCGACGACCAGCTCGCCTCGGCCACCTGGCGCCACCACCAGATCGCCATGGTCCTCTCGGCGGTGAAGTCGACGGTGAAGTTCGGGATCGGCAAGCTGCGAGAGCGCCCCCAGGGCCTGACCTACAAGCCCGGCGAGCCGTGGCCGGCGCTGGAGCGTGAGACCTGGCGCCCGGACATCCGGGCCGCGGTCATCGCCAAGGCCCGCGTCAACATGCACCGCAAGATGGCCAACGTGGCGAAGGCCAACGGCCGTTACCCGCTCGGCGTCAACAACGACTGCGTCGTCTACGCCTCCCCGACCACGGACCCGCTCGGCTTCCTGCCGCTCACCGGCTCGGGCAAGGTGCTGCCCGGCACCTTCCGCCTCGGCGCCACCCCCGGCCTGGCCAAGGTCGAGGGCATCCAGCAGATGCTCACCGTCGTGGACTGGCTGGAGCGCGACCAGCCGATCAACCCGGCCCGCCACATCAAGGGCTACGACAGCAGCACCATCGAAGGGAAGTAGGAGGCTGTGGAGGAGATCACCGACGCGATCGACCGGGCCGCGCCCGAGCACTTCACCAAGGCGCCACCCAAGAGCGCGCAGGCCCAGATGCGGCTGCTCGCCAAGGCGGCCAAGGGCGACACCGCCGTCCTGGCGGCCCGGCTCGGTGTGAGTCGCCGCACCGTCGAGCGCTACCTCGCCGGCCAACGCAAGACCCCCAGGGCCGCACTGCGCGAAGCCCTGAAGCGCGAGGTCCAACGAGTGTGGCAGCCCGGCATCCGCCGCCGGGCCCGCAAGAAGGCCGCCACCAGCACGGGCATCACCGTCGAGGTGTGGGCCTACTTCGGCTACACCGCCCCCGTCGGCACCACCGACGAGGCCCGGCTACGGCACCTGACCGTCCACCTCCCACCCGCCTACGCCGGCCGCCTCTTCACCGCCCAGGACCAGGGCGCCGGTGACCAACAGATGCGCGCCATCATGGCCGAGGGATTCCAGGAAACCTACTTCAAGGACGGCGGACGCGCCGCCGGACTCGAAGTCGAGTTCACCGGAATCCAGGCGATCGACGTCCAGTACTGACACCAGGCAGGAACACTGAACCTACACAGTGCATCATTACGATGCACCGAAGCGTGCCACCCGCAAACTCGGGTGGCACGCTTCCCCATGTCGACGGCTCAGGGTGAATGGTGACGGGAGCTCAGGGTGGGCGGAGCGAAGCGGAGTCCACCAGGCTCGACAGGAGGATAGGGGGCGGGCGTTGGCGTTGACCTGTTGTGAGATGGGGGGAGGTCAAATGGTGGGATGTGGACCGGAGTTACTGGGCTTACACAGTGCACGAGCGATGCACTGCCGCCGGTCAGCTCATCGAATTCCGCTTGCGGAATTCAGTTCCCCCGCTTGCGGGGGAACACGCCGGAGCGAAGCGGAGGCGTGTCCTACCGCTGGCTTGCCAGCGGGGAATTCCGCTTGCGGAATTCAATCCTCGCGCTTGCGCGAGGATTTCATCCGGAGCGAAGCGGAGGATTCGATTCCCGCGCTTGCGCGGGAATCCCGCCGGAGCGAAGCGGAGGCGTACTGCCCTGCCCGGAGCGAAGCGCCGGGCAGGGGCCCCCTGCGAAG
>NZ_JBHXMU010000087.1:0-32683 GCF_042720685.1 Kitasatospora sp. NPDC058492 | reverse complement strand
CACTGGTCACACTTCCGACGACGAAGCCAAGCCCGCGCCCGCAACTCCCACTACAAACGCCGAGGACACACCCCCCAGATGCGGTTGCAGTACTAGGCTGTGGCGGTGACCTCGCTGCCGGAAGACCTCTCGCCCCTGGCCGGCGACGACGACCGCGACACGGCCGTGCAACGCCTGCAAGAGGCGTACAGCCAAGGGCGCATCTCCCACGAGGAGATGGACGAACGCCTCGACCAGGCGCTCACCGCCAGGACGCAGGGCGCACTCGCACGGTCCCTGGCCTCGCTCCCCGAGCCCGGCGCGGGCACCGAGACGACGATCGGCGCCGCCACGGGACGCATCCGGCGCAGCGGCGCCTGGCGGGTACCCCGGACCCTCAAGGTCGCCTCCGCGCTCGGCAGGGTGCACCTGGACCTGTCCCGGGCGATCTTCGAGCACCCGGTCGTCGACATCGAACTGCAACTCGGCACCGGCGGCGCCAGGATCACGGTGCCCCACGACGCGGTCGTCGACATCGAGGGCATGCACGCCGGCTGGAAGGAGGCCCGCTACAAGCCCCCGCGGCACCCCACCCCCGGCGGCCCCACCATCCGGATCTCCGGGACCACCGGGTTCGGACGGCTGAAGGTCCGCCACGCTCGGCGCTGAGGCCCCGGCCCGGCCGACCGGCGCCGCAACTGGATCAGGGCGACGACGCGGTGGTCGTGCTGCGCGAACAGCGGTGTGACCGCCGGGGGACGGCCGTGCGGGCCGCCGCGTCCCGCTCGCCGCGCCGTCGGCCCGACCGGCCTCCTCCCTAAGATGGGCTGCATGCGTGAACTGACCTCCGCTTCCTCGCCGGTCGAGTGGCGGATCGACACGGCCTCCGGCGCTCGGCTGGTCACCCTGAGGGACGAGGGCGGGCTGTCGTTCCGCAGCGTCTGCGGTGGAGCGGGCGAGGCGGTGGTGGTCGCCGCCAACCGGCACAGGGCGGACGGCGGCGACGACACCCTCTACCTGACGGTCGGTCCGGACGGTGTGGAGGAGATCACGGTGGAGCACGAGGGCGTCAATCCAGCCCTGTACACCGGCCCGGACGGCAACCCCTGGGTTCGGATGTCCGTGCTCCAGGACGGCGTGGACCAAGAGCCCGACACCCTCCTGCCGTTGCGGGGACGGGGCAGGTGGGAACAACCGCCGCGCACCTCCGCCTTCGCGGGCGACTTCGTCGGGTGGATCGGCGACCGTGCCTTCTGGCACCTGGACGACGTCTTCGACGAACGCCGGCCGTCCCGGGTCCAGGCGGCAGACCTGGAGTCCGGCGCCGGCGGGCCCCGGTGGCGGGTCCGCCGCCCGGTGCGGCTGCCGTTGCCTCAGTCGCAGTACGCGGTGGTATGCACCGACGGGGCGCAGCTGGCAGTACTCGCGCTGGACGCGGATCCGGCGGGACCCGCGACGCTGCGCATCCTCACCCCGGACACCCTCGCCGTCGAGCGGGAACGTCCCGTCCTGCGGGACCCCGAGGAGGCGTTTCTGCTGCTCGCCGAAGCCCACTCCGACGGCTCGGCGCTGCTGTACTCCGTCGCCGACGACGGCCGGGTCAGCGCGGTCCGCCTCGACGGCACCGGCGCCCGGTCCACTGCTCCGGCCGGCGTTCTGCCGGACGGGCCCTTCGCGGTCTGGCCGGTCCACGGCCCCGGGCACCACGCGCTGCGCTTCACGACGGAGCACACGAACGGCCTGCTGGTCCTGGACGGCGCCACCCCGGTCGCGCTGTGGGCCGGCGCTCCAGACCGCTACCGCGACTCCGTCACGGGACGCGAGACGCGCTTGGGAGCCGACTGGGGACTGCCGGTCCTCGTCGGCGCGGCCGCGAGCGGCAGGAGCCACGCGCTGCTCCTGCGGCCCGAGGACGACCGGACCCGGCTGGCCGTCCTGTTCGGCTAGGTCCAATGCCACTGACTTAACAGCGATCACGAGCCGCTGACCTGTGGCGATGCCTCGGTCGGAGGGTCGCGGAGGACCGCAAAGTCAGTGGCATTGCGGCTAGGCCCTGTCCGGCCGATCTTGGCGGATCAGCCCGCGGAGCGCCCCGGTGGTACTTTCGCCGGACCTCTCGGAAGGGGTGGACAGACAGATGGACGGGGACATGCGGCGGGCGGCCGTCGCGGCGCTGGCCGAGCTCGGGCGCAGCCGCGACTACCGCGACCGGGCGGACGCCGGTCGCGCCCTGGCAGGCTTCGCCGAGCTGAGGGAGGCCTGCGGGCCGCTGCTGGCGCTCGTGCTCGACGCAGGCGACACCTTCGTCACCCGGGTGAGCGCACAAGCCCTGCTGCGGCGAAACGACCTGGCCGGGCTGGCGATCGTCGCGTCCGCACTGGCAGTGGCCGACGACAACCACGGCGACTGGATCCACACCGCGGTCCGCGATGTGTTCGGCGTCTTCGCCGACGACCGGGACGACGCGGTACGGCTGTGCGAGGAGCTGTCGCGGGCCGCCGACGACCGCGTCGCCCTGGGGGCCCGTCGGCTGCGCGACAGTCTGGCCGGGATCGATCCCGTTCTCCGCCCCGCAGCAGCGCGGGACGGACGCCAGCGCTCTGACCGCATAGGTTCACCGGCTTCCTGCCTGGGCGAAGGCTGGGGCCGATTGGACGGGGGCTGACATCCCATCCAATGTTCGTCGTCCAGACGGCCGCCACCCGCCCGACCAAGCTCGCCCAGCCCTTCACCCGCTGGTCCATCCGCAAGCTCGCCGCCTACATCCGCAAGGTCCACGGCCGGGTGATCCGCATCGACCGCGAGGCCCTGCGCTGCCTGCCCGCCCGACGCGGCGCCACCTTCCGGCGGGCCAAGACCTGGAAGGAGTCCACCGACCCCGGCCGCGACGCCGAGCTGGACCGGATCGAGCACGTCCCGGACCGCTTCCCTGACCGCGTTTTCTCGTTCGACGAGTTCGGGCCGCTCGGCATACGCCCGACCGGCGGATCCTGCTGGGCCGAGCAGGGCCGGCCGGACCGGGTCCCGGCGACCTACCACCACACCCACGGCATGACCTACTTCCACGGCTGCTACTCCATCGGCGATGACACCCTCTGGGGCGTCAACCGTCGCCGCAAGGGCACCGCCGATAGCCTGGCCGCGCTCAAGTCGATCCGCGCCGCCCGCCCCGACGGCGCCCCGATCTACGCGATCGTGGACAACCTCTCCACGCACAAGGGCGCCGAGATCCGCCAGTGGGCCCGGAAGAACAAGGTGGAGCTGTGCTTCACCCCGACCAACGCCTCCTGGGCCGACCCCGTCGAGGCGCACTTCGGACCGCTGCGCCAGTTCACCCTCGCCAACTCCAGCCACCCCAACCGCCCCGTCCAGAACCGTGAACTGCACCGCCGCCTCCGTTGGCGCAACGCCAACGCCCGCCACCCCGCCACCCCGACGTCCTGGCCGCCCAACGCCGTGAACGCGCACGCATCCCCGGCGAGAAGGGCCTCCGCCGGGGCGGACGCCCCCTCGCAAGCGCGGAAGCCCAACCGTGGCGGATGAACCCTCCTGTCGCAGCCGTAGCATCGCCGGATGCGCTACATCGACAACCGAGACGTCAACGAGGCCGTGACCGAGATGATGCGGGTACTTGGCCCGCACGACGCGGAGGACTGGTCGGTACCGGCAGGTCCGCTGGAATGGAGCTGCTGGACGACGGCCGCCCACATCGCCCATGACCTGCTGGCCTACGCCGGGCAGATCGCCGCACGCCCGACGGACGCCTACCTGCCCTTCGACCTCGCCGTCCGCCCGGACAGCTCCCCACGCGAGGTGCTCCAGGTGGTCACCGCCTGCGCAGGGCTGCTCGGCAGTGCACTGGCCACGGCCAGCCCGGAGGCGCGGGCCTGGCACTGGGGTCCTTGCGACTCGTCAGGCTTTGCGGCAATGGGTGTCGCCGAGGTGCTCCTGCACACCCACGACATCACCCAGGGGCTGGGCGTGCCATGGCTGCCCCCGGCGCCGCTCTGCGCGGCGGTACTCCACCGGCTCTTCCCCGAAGCTCCACCCGGTGACCCGGCCCATGTCCTCCTCTGGTGCACCGGCCGGGGCGATCTGGAAGACCGCCCCCGCCGCACCTCATGGATCTGGCGCGCGGCAGTGGCCGAGTGATCAGACCTCTCGCAGGAAGACTGAGAGGCGCCCCCATCCACGGCGAACGGTCCCGGTCACAGCACAACTAGCGCGAGGGCGCCTGGCGGGCGGCGCGGTCGGCGACGGCCCGCAGCAGGGCCTCGGCACTGCCCGGGGCGGCCGCCCAGCGCCGTATCTCGGCGTGGGCGGCGCGGCGCCCCGGACTCAACGCCCGCACGGGCAGGGAGAACTGGCCGCGCAGGCACCACCACCTCACGACCCGGGCGCAGCTGCGCCTCACGTCGGGTCCGGGAGCTCGTCGGCGTCTGCGGTGCTGCCGGTGCCGTCGGGGCTTTCGGGGCCGGCGGGGCTTTCGGCGGGGCGCAGGTGGATGGGGTGGGCGTGGATGCCGACGAAGGCGATCGTGCGCAGCGCGCCGAAGTCGGTCAGCCGGCGGGAGATGAGGGCGGTGGATTCGGGGGCGAACAGGTCGGCGAGGTAGGCGGCGTGGTCGTCGTCGAGGGGAAGGCGGGCCAGGGCGGTGCGCACGGCCGCCAGGGCGTCGGCGAGCCGGGTGAAGGTGGCGGTCTCGGTGACGCCGCCGATCTCGACGGTGACCGGGTGCGGGTAGTCGCGCGGCGCGATGGTGGTCACGCGGCGGCGCCGCTCTGGGGTCCGAGGACCGCCCACACCGCTTTGCCGACCCCGCCCGCGCACGGTCGGCAGCCCCATTGGAGGGCGAGTTCGGACACCAGCCACAGCCCCCGCCCGCATTCCTCGTCCCCGTTGACGCGACGCAGCACGGGCTGCCGGGAGTCGGCGTCGTGGACCTCGATCCTGAGGTCGTCGGCCGAGAGGGCGAAGCGCACGAACAGCAGCCGGTCGGACGGGGTGCGGGCGTGCTGGACGGCGTTGGTGACGAGTTCGCCGAGCACCAACCCGGAGTAGTCGAAGAACAGTTCACCCCCCTGGTGGTCGGAGAGGAAGCCTCGCAGCAGCCCCCGCGCAATGGGCACGGACTTCTGGTGGCGCGACAGCCAGCAGGAGTACTCCCCCACGGCGGGGGGCGGGATCTTCGGCGTTTCGGACATGGCGACGCCTCCTCGGCGGCGGAGCGGGAAAGCGTGATCCGGGCACGTGAGGCAAGGCCCGAGGACCGTCGGCGGGCATGGGGATGCCCGGGTAACGATCCATCAAGATCACGCTGTGTCTTTCATGGACTACTCCCTGTAGCATGCCACTGCGCCAATGCTGTCTGCAACAAGAACGACTGCAACCGTGCAGATTTGCGAGGCGCGTGGCCCCGACGGTCCGTCACGGGGCAGACTGGGCAGTTCAAGGGAGGAATCGCGCATGACCGACGAACCGAGGCCGACCGTCCGCGGCCGCCGCCTGGGGTCGGAGCTCCGTCGGCTCCGGGAATCAGCGAACAGGACCACCGAGGACGCCGCGTCCGCGCTCGCGTGCTCGCGCGCGAAGATCAGCCGGATAGAGACCGGCGCGGTCGGGATCCGCCGACTGGACCTCGGCGTCCTGATGGACCTGTACGGCGTCACGGAGCCGAGGGACCGCGATTCCCTTGAGACGCTGGCCCGCGACAGCAAGAAGCGCGGCTGGTGGCACGACCACGGCGATACGATCCCGCCCGCCTATGTGGACTTCCTCGATCTGGAAGCAGACGCTCGCTACATCCGGAACTGGCAGCCACTGGTCCTGCCAGGCCTGTTGCAGACCGAGGACTACACCCGCGCTCTGCTTCAGGCCAACCCGGCTGTTGTCCGCCCGGAACGCATCGACCAGTTGGTCAGGCTCCGGATGGAACGCAAGGAGGTTCTGACCAAGCCCGATCCGGCCCGACTCTGCGCGATCATCTGGGAGCCGGCCCTCCGATGCCCGGTGGGCGGCGCCGATGCACACCGCGCGCAACTGGGCTACCTCGTCGAAGCGGCGCAACTCCCCAACGTCACCTTGCAAGTGGTTCCGCTCGACATCGGTCCGACCGCTGGCGCCTGCGGGGCATTCGTGATGTACGGATTCACTGGCTCCCCTACCTCGGGAGCAGTGTTTCTGGAGAATCTGACGAGCAGCCATTACCTGGAACGAGAGGCAGAACTCGACGGCTACGGGCTCGTCTTCGAGGACCTGCGATCGTCAGCCCTGAACCCCGCCCAGTCGCTGGATATGATCACCGCAATCGCGGCAGAGACAGCGAGTTAAGAGATCAGACAAGAGGGTGAGCGCATGACCAAGCCGAAGATCTCCGCTCGGGGCTGGTACAAGAGCAGCTACAGCGCACAGGCGAACGAGTGCGTCGAGGCGGGGAACGTCGTCGCTGGCGGCATGGCCGTCCGCGACTCGAAGGACCCCAGCGGCCCGGCCTTGGTCTTCCCGGCCGACGCCTGGTCCGCTTTCCTCACCGGGGTCAAGGCTGGCGACTTCCCCACCGCCTGACCCGCCAGCCACCCCCGTCGCAGCCCCGGCCGCGCGGCCGGGGCTGCGACGTACCGTGAGCGCCAAGGACCCGTCCCAGCGGATCCACCAGGCCTCTGAGCGGGAGCCGAACAGGCGACCCGGCAGGGCGCGGGCCCGCAGCAAACCGGTGGTTCCGCGCAGGAAGTCGGACCGGCCGACTTCTCGCGCTTCAGTCCGCCCTCGCCGCCCTGCGGGGTGCGGGGCACCGCTCCCCCGCCGTGCTCGCCGACGCCGACAGCCAGGCTCCGGCGGCAATCCCGCGCCTGCGCCCTGGACTTGAAACCGAGCACGAGACTGCGCGGCCGCGGCCCGCCGACCTCGACGCTCAACCGGTAGCGAGGCGTCCCACGCACCCACCCCACCGCCTCGACCGGCAGGATCACCAGGCCGAACAGAACAACGAGCACGAGAAAGACCGGAAAGCCGTCGGAATAGGCCGCGCCGCCGTCCGGCGGAAGGCCGTGGACAGGTCCGTACAGCCGCAGCACCACGGGGATGCCGTCCGGCCCGACGACCCGCCCCGCCGACCCCATCGGCGTACCGAGCCCACAAGCTCCGACCCGACCAGCCCGCCCGACCCGCACCACGGTGGCCACGACCTCCCTGCGCAGGTGTTGGAGACCGCCGGCACGGCCAATTCTGTTGTACCGGCGGCCCCTTGCGGGGAGCAACGGGGCCGCAGGAACGATTCGCCCCGAGTCGCACCCGCCCCGGCAACGGACCCGTCGGCGCGGGAAGTCGGACCGGCCGACTTCCCACGCCGCACCCGCACCCGCACCCATAATCGCGTTTGACTATGACCTGTAGTCGTGTTCGACTAGCAATGTGAGCACTTCGCGACTCTTCGCACTCAGCGCGCTGGCCCGGGGCGGCCCCATGCACGGCTACCAGATCCGCCAGGCGGCCCAGCTCGACCGCACCGAGCTGTGGACCGACGTCAAACCCGGATCGCTCTACAGCGTCCTGCACCGGATGGCCGACGACGGCCTGGTCGAGGTAGTGCGCAACGAGAAGGTCGGCAACCCGCCCGAGCGGACCGTCTACGCGATCACCGACCAGGGCCGCCGGGAGCTCGCCGCCCTGCGCGACGCCGCCCTGCGCAAGGTGCGCCTGCTGCCCGACCCGGTCGACCTGGCCCTGCAGTACACCGCGGACCTCACGGACGAGGACCTCGCCGGGGCCGTCGCCGCGCGCCGGCAGGCCGTGGCCGACCAAGTGACCCTGTTCGATGAGCAGTTCGAGGCCGCCCGGCCCGACCTGACCGGCCTGGAACCGTGGATCTTCGAGCACTGCCTCGCCCGCCTGAAGGCCGACCTGGCCTGGCACGACGACCTGCTCGACACCCTGACCAAGAACACCCTGCCGAAGGGCACCCTGCCGAAGAACAGCCTGCCGAAGGACACCCGGAGGACCCCGTGATACTCGTGACCGGCGCGACCGGCACCGTCGGCCGCGCCCTCGTCGGCCACCTGGCCGCCCTCGGCGCCCCCGTGCGCGCCGCCACCCGCCGCCCCGAACGGGCCCGCCTGCCAGGCGGCGTGGACGTCGTCGGCGCCGACCTCGGCGAGCCGGACAGCCTGGCCGCCGCCCTGCGGGGCGTGCGCAAGGTGTTCCTGCTCTCCGACGGCCCCGACATCCCGCGCCACGACGCCAACCTCGCCGCCGCGGCCGCCCGCGCCGGCGCCGAGGCCGTCGTCAAGCTGTCCTCCGGCCGGGCCGCCGACCCGGACGCGGACGACCCCGTCGCCCGCTGGCACCGCGCGGGCGAACAGGCCGTCCAGGACAGCGGCCTGGCATGGACGTTCCTGCGCCCGATGGGCTTCATGTCCAACACCCTCGCCTGGGCCGGAGCGATCCGCGCGACCCGCACCGTCCGGGCCCCGTTCGCCGCCGGCCGGGTGTCCGTCATCGACCCCGCCGACATCGCCGCGGCCGCCGCCCACGCCCTGACCGAACCCGGACACGACGGCCGGGCCCACCTGCTGACCGGCCCCCAGGCCCTCACCCCCGGCGAGATGACCACGACGCTCGCCGAAGTCCTGGGCACCCCCCTGGACTTCACCGAGATCCCACCCCCCGCCGCCCGCCAGGCACTCCTGGACCACGGACTGCGCCCGGAGACCGCCGACGCGGTCATGGCGCTGCGCGCCGCCTCCCTCGAACCGTTCGCCGCGACCGTCACGCCCGCGGTCCAGCAGCTCACCGGCCGCGCCGCGACACCGTTCCGAACCTGGGCCGAACGCCACCGCGAGGAGTTCACCAGGGAACCCGGCGCGGAACCCGGCGGGCAGCCCGGCCGGGAGCCCGGCCGTGGCTGACCCCCACCGCGAACCCGTCGCCCTGGCCCCCGGACACGGCGGGCGCCACCACGTGCCGGGCAGCCCGTACGTCGTCAAACTCGCGGGCGCCCAGAGCGGCGGATCGATCGCCGTCCTGGAGTCCACCTTCGAACCCGGCCAGGGCGCGCCCCTGCACCTGCACCGCGGCCACGACGAGACGTTCTACGTCGTCAGCGGCGCGTTCCGCCTGCGGTGCGGCGCGCACACCACCGAGGCGGGCCCCGGCGGCTTCCTGCACGTCCCGCGCACCCACCCGCACTCCTTCACCGCGATCGGCGACACCCCCGCCACGATCCTGGTGACGCTGACCCCGGCCGGCTTCGAGGAGTTCTTCATCGAGGCCGCCGCCCTCGCCGCCGGCGGCCGCCCGGACCGCCGGACGATGCAGACCCTCCTGGCCCGCTACGACCAGGAACTGGTCCCCGACGCACCGCAGGACCACCACAGACGAGAAGGCCGCTGAGGACGGCGCAGCGGGCGCCGGGCCGGACGGGCGGCCGCGCTACCGGTAGGTGCGCAGCACGTCGAGGAGGTCGCCGGTGTGGCCGTCGCGTGCGCCGAAGTGGGCGGCGCAGCTGAGCTGTTCGCGCAGGTGGAGCAGCCGCATGCGGTGCTGCCAGCCGTCGGTGAGGGGGTGGTGTTCGCGGCAGGCGTCGAAGAAGCGGGCGGGGACGCCGCCGGTGCAGAACATCATGCTCAGGTCCGTCTCCGCCCATGTCCAGGACACCGCCGGGTCGATGAACGCCGGTGCCGCGTCCGGGCGGGCGAGGATGTTGGCGTGCCACAGGTCGCCGCGGGTGAGGACGGGCGGTGCGGCGGGGAGGAGTCGGGGCAGCCGGTCGCAGATGCGTTCCAGGTCGGCGCGGCCCCGGGGTCCGAGTGCCTGGCGTGCCAGGGGTTCGTCGAGGTAGCGCAGCAGGCGGTGGCGGGCGAAGAGCTCGTGTCCGTCCTGGGTCCAGGGGTTGCGCTGTGCCAGGCGGCCGAGCCGGCCGTCCTCGGCCCAGCCGAAGCGCTGTCCGGTGGTGGTGTGCAGGCCGGCCAGCGCGTGTGCGGCGCGTTCCCAGAAGGCGGTGTCGTGCGCGGGCGGCTGTTCGAGGGCTTCCAGGACCAGGCCGTCCGGGTGCAGGGCCGGCACCCGCGGGGTCGGCAGGGCGCCGTGGGTGCGCAGGGCCTGCAGGCCCCGGGCCTCCTTCGCGTACGCGTCGGGGGCCAGTGCCGGGGTGGATTTCACCACCACGCGCCCGCCGTCGGCCAGGGTGACCAGCCAGACGGTGTTCGCGGCGCCGCCGGCCAGGCGCACCGCGTGCGCCGGCGGGCCGGGGAGCAGGTGCGGCGGCGGGCCGTCCTGTCCGGCGGCCGCCTCATCGATGTTCTGTGCAAGATCTTCCATGGCGGGCCCCTTCCCCGCGCCCGGCGCCACCGACTCCGGCCGGCACCGGATTTCGCCGCCCCAGGGGTAGCGGCAGGGCCCGCGCCAGGCCTGCCGGGGGCGCGGTACAGTCCGCTTCATGAACGAGAACGTGCGCGCCCCGTTCGGGAACTTCACCCTCGTCCGCACGGCGATCGAGGTCTGCGACGACCTCGCCGCCCCCGTCACCGACGCCTTGACGAACGCGGACGCGCACGGGTGGGCCGGATCCGTGCTGTACGTGGACACCGACCCCGACAAGGCGGACACCGCGGTGTTCTGCCAGGCCTACGACGTGCCGCTGGAGCTCTCCGCGAACTGCGTGGTGGTCGCCGCCAAACGCGGCGGCGACGTCACCCTGGCCGCCTGCCTGGTGCGCGCCGACACCCGCCTGGACGTCAACACCGCCGTCCGCAGGCACCTGGGCGCGCGCAAGGCCTCCTTCGCGCCGGTGGACGTCGCCGTCGCCGCCACCGGCATGGAGTACGGCGGCATCACCGCCGTCGGCCTGCCGGGCGGCTGGCCGCTGCTGGTCGACGAGGCGGTGGCCGCCGCCCCGCACGTGCTCATCGGCAGCGGGCGGCGGCGGGGCAAGCTGATCCTCCCCGGCTGGGCGGCGGCCCGGCTGCCCGGCGCCGAGGTCCTCCCCGGCCTGGCCGCCTGAGCCCGGCGGTGGCAGGACCGGCTCGGGCGACGGCCCGCCGGCCTGGGGCCGAGGCGTGCGCGTCCGTGTCCGTGTCCGTGTCCGTGTCCGTGTCCGGGAAAGGGCGTCACCCCCGCGTGGCCTGAGTGAACGTCAAACTCGGGTGAGTCCGACCTTGTCGGGTCGGACAGTGGGGTCTCGGCGGAACATGATCAAGGGGTGGACATGCGAGACCTCGACGGGAAGGTCGCGCTGGTCACCGGCGCCGGCCGGGGCATCGGGCGGGGCATCGCCGAACGCCCGGCCCGGGACGGCGCCCTGGTCGCCGTGCACTACGGCAGCAACGAGGCGGCGGCGAAGGAGAGCGCCACGGCCATCGCCGGGGCCGGCGGCCGGGCGTTCACCGTGGACGCCGAACTGGGCGTTCCCGGCGACGTGGACACCCTCATGGCCGGGCCGGCGGCCGGGCTGCGCGCGCACGGGGAAGCGGCGATCGGCATCCTGGTCCACAACGCCGGGCTCAACCTCATGGGGCGCCCGATCGAGGTCCTCACCCCCGAGGAGTTCGACGAGATGGTCGCGGTCAACGTCAAGGCGCCGCTCTTCCTCACCCAGCGGGTGCTGCCACGGCTGCGCGACAGCGGCCGGATCATCAACATCTCCTCCCGCAACATCACCGTCAACTCCGTCGTCGCCGGACTCACCCGCACCGACATGACCGCCGACGTGCTGGCCGACCCGGCGAACCTGGAACGCAACCCCGCCCTGACCGCCCTCGGCCGGATCGGCCAGGTACCGGACATCGCCGACGCGGTCGCCTTCCTCGCCTCCGACGACGCCCGCTGGACCACCGACACCAAGATCGACGTCACCGGCGGCGTCAACCTGTAGCGGCCCCAGCCGGTGGCCGCACCGCGCGCAGGCCGTACCCGGGCCCGGGCGACCCGCCGCCCCGGGCAGCCGCGGGGCTGCCCCGGCGGGCGGGACGGCGGGCGGGCGGGACGGGACGGGCCTCTCGGCACAGCGGACACCTGTGCCGCGGACGCCGTCAACGCCTCGCGCACCACCGCCGGTTCGCCCAGCGGCGCACCGGCGGCACACGGCCGGAGCGCCGGAGCGCCCGGACCCCGCGCGGCACTACGGGAGGCCGGGCGCCCCCGGCACCGGCACCGCCGCCGGCCCGAACCACAGGTGCAGGGCCGCGAGCAGCTGTTCGGCGGCGGCCCGGGGCGGTGCGGTGGGCGGTGCGGTCCAGGCGGCGTGGCCGTCCGGGCGCACCAGCACCGCGGACGTGTCGGGCAGGGCGCCGGGCCGCACCGCCGCCGCGCTCACCCGGTCCGCCCAGGGGGCGGCCGCCGCGCGCAGCGCCTCGGTGGCGGTGGTGTCCTCCAGGAGCAGGGCGCCGGCGCCGGTGCGGGCCAGCAGCGGTATCAGGGCGCCGTCTTGGAGGGTGTCGCGCTGCAGGGGGATGTCCGGGACCATCGCGCCCTCCCAGGGGTGGCCGCTGCCGTGGGGGGCCGGGTAGCGGGTGGCGATGCCGGTGATCTCCTCGGCCAGGGGGCCGGCCGTCTCCTTGGCCTGCGCGAGTTCGGCGAGCAGGTCGCGCACCGGCGCGAGTTCCTCGTCGTCGCCGGCGAGCAGCGCCTGGGCGCGGGTGTTGCGCAGCAGCCTGGCGCCGGCCGCGTGCCGTTCGCTGTGGTAGGTGTCCAGGAGGGTTTCGGGGGCTTGACCGCGGGCGACGAGGGCGAGTTTCCAGCCGAGGTTCATCGCGTCGTCGATGGCGGCGTTGACGCCGATGGCGCCGGCGGGCGGGTGGATGTGGGCGGCGTCCCCTGCCAGCAGCACCCGGCCCCGGCGCAGCCGTTCGGCCAGGCGGGCGGCGTCGCCGAAGCGGGTCAGCCAGTGGGCGCGGGCGATCGGGACGCGGCGTCCCAGGGCGTGGTCCAGTGCCTGCTGGAAGCGGGGCAGGGTGAGCGGTTCGTGCCGGTCCCGGGGCGGGTGGGGGTCGGCGGTGAGCAGGCGGACGTAGCCGGGCCTGGGGATGGCGAACACGGTGCCGTTCTCGCCCGTGTTCACGCCGAAGGGGATCTGCCGGGGGTCGGTCAGGACCACGTCCGCGAGCAGGGTGAAGCGGCGGGCGGGGGTGCCGGGGAAGGCGATGGCGGCGAGTTCGCGTACGGTGCTGCGGCCGCCGTCGCAGCCGGCCAGCCAGCCGGCGCGCAGCAGCGCGGGGCCGTCGGGGGTGTCGGTGTGGGCGTGGACGCCGTCGTCGTCGAGGTCGAGGGCGCTCAGGCGGTGGCCGCGCAGGATGCGCACGCCCAGGTGGCGGGCGTGTTCGGTGAGGATCTCCTCCACCCTGGTCTGGGCGATGCCCAGGACGTAGGGGTGGCGGGTGCGCATGGCGGCGAGGTCGAGGCGGGCCTGTGCGGTGAACGCGGTGGTCGCCACGGTGGGGCCTTCGGCGAGGAGGCGCTCGGCCAGGCCGCGGCGTTCCAGCAGTTCCAGGCTGCGGGCGTTGAGGTTGAAGCCGCGGCAGAAGCCGGGCGGGGACGGGTCGCGTTCCAGGAGCACGGTGCGCACGCGGGCCAGGGCCAGTTCGCAGGCCAGCATCAGGCCGGCGGGGCCGGCGCCGACGACCAGGACGTCCGCGTCGCCGGCGGCGCTGGCGGCGCTGGCGGCCTCGGCGGCGGGTAAGCGCTGTCCGGTACGGGCCGGCGCGGGTGCAGGTGCGGGTGTGGGGGTGTCAGGCATCGGGGGCGGCCTCCGGCCAGGCCAGGGTGCCCTGTTCGATCTCCTCGGCGGTGCGCAGCACCCACTGGCGTTCGGCGTGCAGCATGGCGTTGCCGTACTCGGCCTCGATGACGAACAGTCGGGGGGCGTGGTGTTCGCGGGTGGCGCTGTGGTGGGCCTGTTCGCTCTCGGTGATGCGGGTCTGCAGGGCGGCGGCCCGTTCGCGCAGGGCCTGGGCGGCGCGGTGCGGTCCCAGGGCGCCCAGGTAGCTGACGGCGGACAGGAATTTCGGGTATTCGCGGGAGGGTTCGCGGATGAGTTCGTCCAGCCACTGGGTGAAGTACTGGCGGCCCTGGGGGGTGTGGCGGTAGACGGTGCGGGCGGGGCGCGCGCCGACTTGTTCGGTGTCGGTGGCCTCGATCCAGCCGTCGCGGGCCAGGGCGCGCACCGTGTCGTAGAGCGAACCGGTGGTCAGTTTGAAGGCCTGGTCGAGGTGGCGCTCGCGCAGGGTGGTGGCCATGGCGTGGGGGTGCAGGGGCTGTTCGAGGAGCAGGCCGAGCAGGGCGAGGGCCAGGGGGTTGGCGGGTCGTTTGGCGGTCATGGCACTCCGTGGTCGCACGCGGGGGCCCGGGTCGGGGCCGGGGCTGGTGATACTCGGATCGTACTACTCGGATCCGAGTATGTGGAAGGGGTGGTCCGAGTCGCCCGCCGCGGTGCGGCGCCGCACCGGCCTTGCGGTGCAGGGGAGTTCGGGCCCGGCCGTTGCCGGGGCGCTGCCGGGTGCGATCATGGCGGGCGTGGCTTTTGACGACGCGCGACCCCGGTCCGGCCTGGTCCATGAGCGCTGGCGTGCCCGCGAGGCGCCCCACGGGGACTTCATCATGTTCGGCGACGGGTCACTGTCGGTGATGCAGCTCATGCGGTTCTCCCCCGCCGGCCGGCGCCACGACCCGCGGGCCCAGCAGTGGAGTTGGGGGGAACTGCTGCGGGCCACCGCGTGGACCCCCACCGACTGGACGGACGTCGACACGACGTTCGCCACCAGCACCCACGCCGGCAGCCGCGCGCTCGCCGGCGAGGCGTCCGAGCACGGCAGCATCGGCTGGGTCGCGCTGACCCGCGACGACGACGAGAACACCCTGGAGTGGCTCGCGATCTCCTGCTCCTCCAACCCGTTCGCCGACGTCACCCTGGACGACACCGCGGTGACCGCCACCAGCACCCTGGGACGGATCTGGACCTTCCCCCGCGACGCCCCGCAGCAGGTACGGATCACCGAGGACCCCGCCCACCCCTGGCCCTCCCCGGCCGGGCCGGCGGACCCCACCCCCTGAGACGCCCGGCCGGGCCGGCCCCGGTGACCTTCCGGTGGACCTGCGTGTTCACCGCCGACGGGCAGCAGCCCACCTCCAACGCGGCGAGGTGGAGGCGGACTTGGCCGCACACGGCTTCATCCTGCGCGAGGTCCGCGACGCCCCCGACCGGCCGGGCCGCGAACTCGTCTTCATCGCCGCCCGACCACCGCAGCCGTAGACCCGCGCCACCGCCCGACCGCCCCGACCCGGGCCCGGGTGACGGGGCGCCACCGCCGGGACGCGGGCGCCGAAAGCCCGCCGTCAGGCCGTCACCGGGCCTGCGCCGGTGGGCTGATCTGCTATTTTCGCCATGCTTCGACGCGAACCGTACAAGCGTGCGGTTTCGCATGCCCGCACGGGACCCCGGCCACGAGCCCGGCCGCGGCCCCGGGTGCGGGCCCCGGGGCGGCCCCAAGCGGGCACAGCAGTCGGTCGACCAGCGGGGGGACGGGATCCATGAACGCGTACGCGGGCTCCGACGGGCCGGGCCTGTACGGGCCCTACGGTCCGCCGGCGGGCGGGCCGCTGTTCGGGGTGAACCCGGCGGACCTGGACGCGGCGGCGAAGGTCGCCAAGGACACCGGTGAGGCGATGCCGGGCGAGCTCAAGCACATCCACGAGCCCTCCGACACGGCGGTCGCGGCGCTGTCGGGCTGGCGCACCGGGGCGTCGCTGCACGCCTGCACGGCGGCGTGGGAGGAGTGCCTGAACAAGCTGGCCTCGGAGGTGGACGGGGTGAGCCTGAAGCTGGGCCAGACCGCGGGCAACTACCGCGGCACCGACTCGGGCAACGCCGGCGCCCTCAAGGCGCCCGGCGCCGGGCCCTACGCGCCGGCGGTGAACTGATGGTCACCCTCGCCCAGCTGCGCGACGCGGACCTGTCCGGCCTGGCCGGCGCCGCCGGCGCCTACGACACCCTGGCCGGCGCGTTCGGCAAGCACGTCCAGGCGATGAACACCGAGGTCACCAAGCACGTCTTCAACAGCCAGTGGGTCGGCACCGCGGCCGGCGCCGCCAACGCCTCGCTGCAGCGCACCAGCGGGCGCCTGGACGCCGCGCACACCGAGATGTCCGCGGTGTCGGGGCTGCTGCGCGAGGCCTCGGAGAGCTTCCAGCTGGCGCAGTCCAAGCTGAAGGAGGCCCTGAAGGAGGCGCAGGGCGCGGGGCTGACGGTCGCCGAGGACGGCACGGTCAGCTGGCCGGCGCCCTCGCAGGCCGAACGCCACGACCCCGGCTACGACACGCCGCAGCGGGCCAGGGCGCTGGCGGACCGCATCTGCCACGCCGTCACCGAGGCCGACGGCGCCGACCAGAAGATCGCCAAGCTGCTGGACGACCTGACCGTGCGGGCCCGCACCGGCACCGGCCTGGACCTGGCGCAGGCCGGCGCCGACCGCAAGGCCGTCGACGAGCTCGGCACCGGCCTGATGGCGGCCGGCTGGCCGCCCGCCGGCGCCGCCCCCACCGAGGTCAACTCCTGGTGGAAGGGCCTGACCCCGGACGAGCAGCAGCGCCTGGTCCAGGCCCACCCCGACCTGCTGGGCATGCGCGACGGCATCCCCGCCACCGCCCGCGACCAGGCCAACCGCCTCAACCTGGCGCACCTGATCGACACCTACGAGCACAAGCCGAACCCGTCGGACGACGAGAAGCAGAAACTGGAGGGCTTCCGCGCGATCCGGGACAAGCTGGACAGGCGGGCGGGCCAGCAGCCGCCCGCGTTCCTGCTGGGCGTCGGCGAACAGGGCCAGGGCCGCGGCATCCTGTCCTTCGGCAACCCCGACACCGCGAAGAACGTCAGCGCCTACGTGCCGGGCCTGGGCACCACACTGTCCGCCGTCGGCGGCAAGGACGCCGACCGGGCCCTGAACGTGTGGAACGCGGCGATGAACGCCGACCCCACCAGCTCGGTGGCCTCCATGATCTGGCTCGGCTACGACCCGCCGCCCGGACTGGAGAAGGTCCTCGACGGGGACCCCCGGCCCCTGGAGGTGACGGGCACCGACCGCGCCGCCAAGGGCGGCGCCGCCTACGACACGTTCATGGCCGGACTGCGCGCCACCCACGAGGGAGCGCCCGCGCACCTGGTCGCCCTCGCCCACAGCTACGGCTCCACCACGGTGGGCCTGGGCGCGCAGCTGCCCGGCGGCACCGGCGCCGACGACATCATCCTGGTCGGCTCCCCCGGCACCGGCGCCGACAAGGCCTCCCAACTGCACATCGACCCCCACCACGTGTGGGTCGGCGACGCCGAGAACGACCCGGTCAGCCACCTGCCGGCCAAGGGCCGGGTCGCCACCGACGTGGTCCTGGGCCCCGTCCTTGGCCCCGTCGCCGACGACCTCTACGAGACGTTCGCCCCCGACAGCCAGCTCTGGTTCGGCCAGGACCCCGCCAGCAAGGACTTCGGCGCCAACCGCTTCAGCGTCCCGGACGGGAAGTCGCTGTCCTTCGACTCCCACTCGCACTACATGGACGAACCACGGCAGAACCCCGCACCCGACGACCCCGCGAACTCGGTCAACAACATCGGCCAGATCGTGGCGGGCAAGTACGACAACGTCACGAGGCAGCCCCAGCGATGAAGATCCCGCACACCCGCACACCCGCACACCCGCCGGCCCGCTCCGCGGCCCTGCCGGCCGCGGTACTGGCCCTGGCCCTGGCCCTGGCCCTGACGGCCTGCAGCAGCATCACCACCGCCGTCGGCGGCGGCGCCACCGCCCTGCCATCCGCCTCGCTCGTCCCGCCCGAACAGGCCCTGCGCACCCTCGACGGCCTCCTCGACGACTCCCTCGCCCAGGTCCGGCCCGCGCTCAAGTACTGGGACGGCTGGCCCCGCTCCACCGAGCAGGCCACGGGAATCGACGACCACTCCCTGGGATACGCCACCGCCGGGCGCGACCGCCACATCATGACCAAAGTCGCCCCCGCCAAGTACGCCACCCTGCTCGCCATGGTCGGACAGAGCTGGAAGGCCAAGGGCTACACCGTCGCCACCCCCGCCGCCTCCCCCCTGCCGTCCCTGGCCGCATCCACACCCGACGGCCACAGCGTCAGCATCACCATCTACGACGCCGGCAACATCACCATCGGCGCGGCCGGCGACCGCATCCCCGTCATCCGCGACCGCGACCCGTTCGGCACCCCCACCCCCGACCCCGTGACGGCCAACGGCAACCTCGACGTCATCCCCACGGACGACGACCCGTTCTGGTCACACTGAGAGCCGCCCCCATGACCCCCGAACAGGCCGTCCACACCCTCGACGCGCTCCTCGACGAGGCGATGTCCGCCATCCGCCCCCCGCTGCGCCACTGGGACGGCTGGCCGCGCTCCACCGAGCAGACCACCGGCGGCCTCCAGGACCGCTCCCTGGGCTACGCCACCGCCACCCGCGAGCGGCACGTCACCACCAGGGTCGCCCCCGCCAGGTACGGGGCGCTGCTGGGCGTCACCGAACGCGGCTGGCAGGCCCGCGGCTACCGGATCACCGCCGTCAACCCCCGCCAGCCCGCCATGTTCGCCACCACGCCCGCCGGATACGGCGTCGCGGTGCTGTTCGGCGCCGCCGGGAACATCACCTTCCAGGCCACCGTCGGCCCCATCCCCGTCATCCGCGACCGCGACCCCTTCGGCACCTACGTGCCCGAACCGACCCTGCCCAACGGCAACCTGGACGTCCTGCCCCGCCACGACGACCCGTTCTGGTCCGCCTGACCGGCAGACGCACCGCCAGACGCACCGCCAGACGCACCGGCAGACCCGCTGGCGAGCGCACCGGCGGGTGTGCCGGCGGCGGCACCCGCAGGCCCTCCCGTGTCCGAGAGGTGGCCACCCGGCGTCCGGGGCCGGAGGCGCGCAGTAGGATCGGCGGCGTTGTCACCACATTCCACCGCTGGTAGGAGGCTTTTCATGGCTCAGGTCACGCTGAAGGGGAACCCGGTCCAGGTCGGCGGCGCGCTGCCCCAGGCCGGCAGCCAGGCCCCGGCGTTCACGCTGGTCGGCGAGGGACTCGCCGACACCTCGCTGCAGGACTTCGCCGGCAGGCGCAAGGTCCTCAACATCTTCCCCAGCATCGACACCCCCACCTGCGCCACCTCGGTGCGCACCTTCAACGCCAAGGCCGGCTCGCTGGCCAACACCGTGGTGCTGTGCATCTCCGCCGACCTGCCGTTCGCGCAGGCCCGCTTCTGCGGCGCCGAGGGCCTGGACAGCGTCCGGACCCTGTCCACCCTGCGCGGACGCGACTTCCACGAGAACTACGGCGTGGCCCTGGCCGACGGCCCGCTGGCGGGGCTGACCGCCCGCGCCGTCGTCGTCCTGGACGAGAACGACACCGTCCTGCACACCGAGCTGGTCGCGGAGATCGCCGACGAGCCGAACTACGAGGCCGCGCTCGCCGTCCTCGCCTAGAACCCCCGCGCCACACCCGCCCCGCCCCGGCCGGCCTGCCCCGCGCAACGCCGCCCGGCCCGCCCCCCAGGTCTTCACCAAGGGGGGCGGGCCGGGAAGGGCAGCGGGCGGGGCCGGCGGGGGGGGTCAGGTGATGGAGGCTCCCGAGTCGATGCTGATGACCTGTCCGGTCATGCAGTCCTGGTCGAGGAAGAGCCCGATGGAACGGGCGACCTCCTGCGGGGTGACGAACCGCGGCACCGGCACCTTCTCCCGCATCCCGGCGATGACGTGCTCGGGCAGGGTGTCCGTCATCCCCGTGATCATGAACCCGGGCGACAGCGCGTTCACCGTCACCCCCCGGCGCCCGCACTCCGCCGCCAGCGTGCGGGTCAGCCCGATCAGCCCCGCCTTGGACGCCGCGTAGGCGGTCTGCCCGGCGGTGGCGATCAGCGCGGACGGGGAGACGATGTTGACCACCCTGCCCCAGCGGGCCCGCAGCATCGCCGGCACGCACACCCGCGCGGTGTGGAAGGAACCGACCAGGTTCGTGTCGATCACCTGCCGCCACTCGACCGGGTTCTGCATGGCCATCAGCGCGTCCTTGCGCACCGCCCCGTTGTTGACGAGCACGTCCACCGGGCCCAGCGCCTCGGTGATCCGCTCGTACATCGCGGTGACCTGCGCGTAGTCCGCGACGTCGCCGGTGACCAGGACGTGGTCGCCGGCCAGCTTGCCCGCCACCTCCTCGGCGGCCTGGCGGGCGCTGTTGTAGTGCACCGCGACCCGGCACCCGGCCGCGTCCAGCGCCAGCGCCAGCTCCCGGCCCAGCCCTCCCGAGGCGCCGGTGACCAGCGCCACCGGGGAGGCGGGCCGCTGCCCGAAGGCGCCCTTGCCGCTCACCGCGCCCCTCCCCACGTCAGCAGGACCGAACCCCACGTCATCCCGGCACCGAACCCGGCCAGCAGCACCGTGTCGCCGTCCTGGATGCGCCCGGCGTCCAGCGCCTCCGCCAGCGCGATGGGGATCGACGCCGAAGCGGTGTTGCCGTACCGGTCGAGATTCGCCACCAGACGGTCCGCGGGAATCCCGGTATGGGCGAGCACCGAGTTGATGATCCGGATGTTCGCCTGGTGCGGCACCACGTGGTCCACGTCCGCCGGCGTCAGCTTCGCCTGCTCCAGCGTCTCGCGGATCGTGCGCACCGTGTAGCGCACCGCGTTCAGGTAGATCTCGTTGCCGTTGATCTGCGCGTAGTGCAAGCCCTGGCGCACCGTCTCCTCGGTGGTGGGCATCCGCGAGCCCCCCGCCAGGACCTTCAGGCTGTCCTTGCACGAGCCGTCCGCGCCCAGGTTCCACGCCAGGACCCGCTCCACCGGGCCGGGCTGCAGGACCACCGCACCGGCCCCGTCACCCACCAGGATCGACAGGTCCCGGTCCGCCGGGTTCGCGGTCAGCGTGTGGGTGTCCGAACCGATCACCAGGATCGGGCGCGGGTCCATGTGCAGCAGACCCACCGCCGTCACCAGCGCGTACACGAACCCCGCGCACTCGGAGTTCACGTCGTGCGCGCTGCCCGCGATCTTCAGCGCGTCGTGGACGAACGCCGACGTCGCCGGCGAGGGCTGCTCCGGCGTCGCCGTCGCCACGATCAGGTGCGCGATGTCCGCACCCGACAGCCCCGCCCGCTCCAGCGCCCGGCGTCCGGCTTCCACCGCCATCGACGCGGTGCTCTGCCCCGCCCCGACCGCCCGCCGTTCCCGGATCCCGCACCTGGAGACGATCCAGTGCTCGTCCACACCGAATCGCTCCGCCAGCTCCACGCTGGTCACCACGCGCTCGGGGACGGAGATCCCCCACCCGGTGATGTCGAAGCCGCTCATCGAGCAGTGCCCCGCGCTCAGACGCCGGCCTGGCCCACGAGCGCCAGGATCCGCTCGTGCACCACCCGCAGCGTCGTCGTGTCGTCGATGTCCGCGAACAGCGACTCGTCCGCCGGAATGTGCGGGTACTGGTTCTGGAACCCGTACAGCCACTCCATCAGATCCAGCGAGTCCACGTCCGCGATGTGCTGCAGCGCCGCGTCCGCGTCGATCTCCTGCGCCCCGGACACCGCCTGCAACTGCGCGGCCAGGTCCTCGATGGTGGGGATGTCGGACATGAGTGATCGTTCCTTCCTGGACGCCCCGGAACGGGCGCCAACACGTGATGAGGCAGAACAGACCCGGACACCCCGGGAGGATCACGGACACCGCCACCGCGCCCCCCGCCGCCCACAGGCCACGGAACGCACCGCGACGGAACCCGGGAGAACCCCCCGGGGAAAAACCCGGGAAGGCCGTGGGGGCCGCGTGTCTTGTCGAAACCGCATGAAACCCACCCCCACGCAAACGCCCCGCAACCCCGGCCCTGCGCCCACGCTTGCGCACCGCTTGCGAGACACGCGCTTACCTGACCCGAGACACCGCACCCACACGCACGACACCCACCACCTCGCACCGCGACGCGGACACCGCACCCGCACCGCACCGCACAGCACCCGCACCGCGCCGCAGACCGCACCCGCACAGCTCCGCACCGAGGCCACCGCACCGCGCCGCAGGCCGCACCCGCCGGGGCGGGAGGGCGACCGTAGGCAAGCACGGACACACCCCGACCACCCCCACCCGCACGGCCGTTCACACCGCACGGACCCGGCCGCCCTCACCGGCGCTCCCGTCCGCAGACGACGAGAGCGGCCACCGCCACCGCAACGGCCGTCCACGCGGGGAAAGGCACCACCCGGCGCCGCGCACCACCGGACACCCGCACCACCGGACACCCGCACCACCCGGCCCAGTCCAGTCCAGTCCGGCCCGGCCGAGCCCGGCCCAATCCGGTCCATCCGATCCGCCATCAGAACAGGGGCACACCCGCATGACCACCGCCGAGACCCGCTCCATCAACCCCGACGTCGACGCGATCCGCCACCACTACGAGGTCGGCAACGACCTCTACCGCCTCATCCTGGGCCCCACCATGATGTACTCCGGCGGCTACTGGGAGGACGGCGAGGACCTCGTCGCCACCCTCGACGAGGCCCAGGAACGCAAGCTCGACGTCTTCACCGACCTCGCCCAGGCCGCCGGCAAGGCCAAGGTCCTGGACATCGGCTGCGGCTGGGGCACCATGCTCAACCGCCTCACCACCGTCCACGGCGTCCAGCAGGCCGTCGGCGTCACCCTCTCCCGCACCCAGGCCGACTTCGTCGCCGCCCTCGACAACCCCGCCATCCACGCCCGCGTGGAGAGCTGGGAGGACCACAAGGCCGACGGCGAGCCCTACGACGCCGCGTTCTGCATCAACGCCCTCGAACACTTCGTGCTCTCCTCCCTCACCCCCAAGGAGCGCACCCAGCGCTACCGCGTCTTCTTCAAGCAGGTCCACTCCCTGCTCAAGCCCGGCGCCCGCTTCGTCCTGCACACCATGACCGTCGAGAACCCCCCGCTGCGCCGCCAGCTCCTGGACGACCTCAAGTTCCTCCAGCGCGAGGAGTTCGAGGGCTGCCACATCCCGCGCCTGCCCGAACTCGCCGCCGGCCTCGACGGCCTCTTCGAGGTCACCGAGATCCGCAACGAACCCGAGTCCTTCGCCCGCGCCTGCCGCGCCTGGCTCCAGCTCCTGGCCGCCCGCCGCGACGAAGCCGTCGCCATGGCCGACGAGACCACCGTCCAGCGCTTCGAGCGCTACCTCGACATCTTCGCCTACACCCTCGAAGACCACATCTTCAACAACTTCCGCGTCACCCTCACCCGCCGCGCCTGAAAGGGGACACCCCGGCCATGACCACCACCGCCGAACACCCCGCCCCCTCCGGCGCCGACCAGCCCGAACCCGCCGGCGCTACCACCCACCCCGACACCACCGCCGTACGCCACCTCAAAGTCGCCATCATCGGCGCCGGCATCTCCGGCCTGGGCACCGCGATCCGCCTCCTGCAGAGCGGCACCGACGACTTCCTCGTCTTCGAACGCGCCACCGACCTCGGCGGCACCTGGCGCGACAACACCTACCCCGGCTGCGCCTGCGACGTCCAGGCCCACCTCTACTCCTTCTCCTTCGCCCGCAACCCGCAGTGGAAGTCCACCTTCGCCACCCAGGCCGAAGTCCACGCCTACCTCAAGGACACCGCCCAGCGCTTCGGCGTCGAACCCCACCTGCGCTACGGCCACGAACTCCTCGACGCCCACTGGGACGCCGACCACCGCCACTGGCGCATCCACACCACCCACGGCCGCTACACCGCGCAGATCCTCGTCACCGGCACCGGCTACCTCTCCGAGCCCGCCGTCCCCGACCTGCCCGGCCTGGACACCTTCACCGGCACCCTCTTCCACTCCGCCCGCTGGCGCCACGACCACGACCTCACCGGCCGCAACGTCGCCGTCATCGGCACCGGCGCCTCCGCCATCCAGTTCGTCCCCGCCATCCAGAACCAGGTCGCCCGCCTCGACCTCTACCAGCGAACACCCCCCTGGGTCGCCCACAAACCCGACAAGCCCAACACCCCCCGCCACACCTGGATGCTGCGCCACCTGCCCGGCTACCAGCGCTTCCGCCGCGCCTTCAACAAGAACGGCCGCGAGATCGTCGCGTTCTTCATGTCCCGCCCCACCCGCACCACCGGCATGAAGAACATGGCCGCCGGCCACCTCAAGAAATCCGTCCCCGACCCCGGCCTGCGCAAGCGCCTGACCCCCGACTACACCGTCGGCTGCAAACGCCTCCTGTTCTCCAACACCTGGTACCCCGCCATCCAGCAGCCCAACGTCGACATCGTCTCCGACACCATCACCGACATCGGCCCCACCCACATCACCACCGCCGACGGCACCACCCGCACCGTCGACACCATCATCCTGGCCACCGGCTTCACCGCCACCGACCGCCCCGTCGCCCGCCGCATCCACGGCCGCGACGGAACCACCCTGCGCGACACCTGGCACACCCACGGCATGAAAGCCCACCGCGGCACCACCATCCACGGCTTCCCCAACCTCTTCATGCTCCTGGGCCCCAACACCACCCTGGGCCACTCCTCCCAGACCGTCATGATCGAAGCCCAGATCGCCTACATCGTCGACGCCCTCAAAACCATCGACAAACTCGGCATCACCTCCGTCGAGATCCGCCCCGAAGCCCAGAACGCCTACAACCAGACCCTCACCGACCGCCTGAAGAACACCGTCTGGAACGCCGGCGGCTGCCAGAGCTGGTACACCGACCACCACGGCAACAACCCCTCCATCTGGCCCACCTACACCTACCGCTTCCGCCGCCAGACCCGCCGCTTCGACCTCCTCAACTACCAACGCGCCACCGTCACCCACACCACCCCCTAACCCCACACACGCACACACCCGGACACACACGGGGGCACACGCGCGGGCACACACGCGGGGGCACACACGCGGGGGCACACGCACACAACCACACAGGCACACCCAACACGGCCGGGCGGCACCCGCCCACCCACGGACCCCGCCGCCCGGCCGGCCCACACCCCAGAACACCCCACCGGAAACCGAACCGGACACACAACCAACAACCGAACACCCACACGGACCCAGCAAGCCGCCCACCCCGCAGGACCCACCCACCCGCCCTCACACACTAACCACCACCCGACCGCCAACCCGCAACCGTCACACCATCAAGCACCCCACCCACGAACACCCACACGCCACCCGAACACACCCACTACCCCAGAACAGGAAACCCCATGACCAAACCCCTCACCAGGCGCACCATCCTCACCACCACCGCCACCACCGCCCTCATCACCGCCTTCAACACCACCACCCGCACCTGGGCCACCACCACCCCCACCACCCACAACCACTGCCCCATCCCCACCCTCGACGGCACCCTCACCACCGACACCACCACCCTCACCGAATTCAGCCACGACTTCGGCCGCCTCACCACCAACACCCCCCACGCCGTCCTCAAACCCGGCTCCGACCAGGACATCATCAAAATCATCAACTACGCCCGCCACAACGGCCTCAAAGTCGCCATGAACGGCCAAAGCGGCACCGACAACGACCTCGAATCACACTCCAACTACGGCCAAGCCTCCCCCAACGGCGGCATCAGCATCGACGCCCGCACCCTCAACCGCATCCACACCATCACCCCCACCAACGCCACCGTCGACGCCGGCGTCACCTGGGCCCAACTCACCGACGCCACCCTCAACCAAGGCCTCACCCCACCCTGCCTCACCGACTACCTCCACCTCTCCATCGGCGGCACCATCAGCATCGGCGGCATCGGCAACACCGTCCAAAAACACGGCCTCCAAGCCGACACCGTCGAATCCATCGACATCATCACCGGCACCGGCCACCTCCTCACCGCCACCCCCACCAAAAACCCCGACCTCTTCCACGCCGCCCTCGCCGGCGCCGGACAATTCGGCATCATCATCCGCGCCACCATCAAACTCATCCCCGCCCCCCAACGCGCCCTCGTCTTCAACCTCTACTACAACAACCTCACCACCTACCTCACCGACCAACAAACCATCCTCAACGACGGCCGCTTCCACACCCAAATCGGCGAAATCATCCCCCAACCCAACACCACACCCCTCTACAAAATCGAAACCGCCACCTACTACAACGGCACCACACCCCCCAACCCCACACCCCTCCTCACCGGACTCAACCCCAACCCCCACCAAACCACCACCACCGACCAGACCTACCGCGAATACACCTACCGCGCCGACACCTGGACCCAAAACCTCAAAAACCTCGGCTACTGGAACCAACCCAAACCCTGGCTCAGCCTCTTCATCCCCGCCACCCAAGCCGCCAACTTCATCACCTACGCCACCCCCCTCCTCACCCCCCAAACCCTCGGCCAAGGCCTCCTCCTCTTCTACCCCTTCCCCACCAACAAACTCACCCACCCCTACGCCATCACCCCCAACGAACCCACCACCTACCTCTTCGACCTCCTCACCTTCCCCCACCCAGGCACCAACCCCACCACCCAACTCACCCACAACCGCACCCTCTACGACCACGCCACCACCCTCGGCGCCAAACGCTACCTCGTCGGCGCCATCCCCCACATGACCCCCACCGACTGGAAAAACCACTACGGCCCCCAATGGACCAACCTCACCAACACCAAACACAAATACGACCCCACCCACACCCTCACCCCCGGCCAAAACATCTTCCCCTAACAACACACACAAACACAGACAGACACAGGCAAGCACAGGCACAAGGCAGGCACAGACAGACACAGAACCAGAAACACGCACAGCAAACCGCAGGCAGGCACACGAGCACAGGCCACAGACACCGAGCACAAGCACAGGCACAGGCACCGAGCACAAGCACAGGTGCCGGCATAGGCGCAGGAATAGGAATAGGCGCACAGGCCCACGAACCACCGGCCGCTGGCACACAAGCACAAGCACAAGCACAAGCACACAAACACCGGCCACGGACACCAGGCACAGGCACCGACACAGACATAGGCGCACAAGCACCGGCACACAAACAGAAAACGCCACACACACAGACACACAGCAAGCCCAGACACACAGCAGACATGCACCAATAAAACACGCACACACAAAAACACAAATAAACCAACAAGCAAACCACAAACGACAAGCACAAAACGCCAGACACCCAGACCGCAAACCGCAAACCGCAAACGACAAGCGACAAGCGACAAGCGACAAGCGACAAGCGACAAGCGACAAGCGACAAGCGACAAGCGACAAGCGACAAGCGACAAAAAGAAATACAGACAAAAATACCAATAAACCAGAAGAACAGAAGACCGGATAAGCGGGAAGGCAAGAGACCAGAAAAACAAGAACTCAGGAACTCAAGGCATCAGGACATCAGGAAAGAACAGGAGGGCCCGCCATGCACACCTACGACCTCATCAACGAAGCCATCATCCACGCCCCCACCCAACAAGTCTGGAACCACCTCATCGCCGAACTCAACGGCACCACCACCTGGTGGACCCCCCACAACACCCACCAACCCGGCAACCCCACCCCCGAACACCCCGGCGGCACCACCCACATCACCATCCACCCCAACGGCCACACCAAACCCGGACCCAAAATCCACACCACCGCCACCACCACCCACACCACACCCCCCCACACCCTCACCACCACCCACACCGGCCACTTCACCGGCACCACCACCTACACCCTCACCCCCACCCACAACAACCAACACACCAAACTCACCATCACCTTCACCACCACCCCCCACGGATGGCCCACCCTCCTCCCCAAACACACCATCCCCAACCAACACACCAAAGCCACCCACAACGCCCTCACCAACCTCAACCACCAACTCACACACGGCACAGCCGCAGACAGGAGCACCTCGTGACCACCACCGCCGACGTCACCATCACCGACCTCGCCACCACCACCCCCGACGGCGCCCGCCTCACCGTCGCCATCCACCACCCCGCCCACATCGACCCCCACGACACCACCGCCACCACCACGCCCCTGATCGTCCTCGCCCACGGCTGGGGCGCCACCCACACCGTCTGGCACGCCACCGCCCGGCTGCTGGCCGCCCAGGGCCACACCGTCGCCGCCTACGACCAGCGCGGCCACGGCACCAGCACCCTTGGCTCCAACGCCCTCACCATCCAGCAACTCGGGCACGACCTCGCCACCGTCGCGGACGCCCTCGCCCCCCACCGCCCCGTCGTCGTCGCCGGCCACTCAGGCGGCGGTTACGCCGCGCTCGCCTATGCCACCCAGCTCTACGCCGACGCCCCCCGCACCGCGCCCCAGCGCCTCGTCGGCCTGCTCCTCGCCGCCAGCGCCGCCGACGACCAGCAGACCCCTCCGGGCGAACTCCGCATCATGAAGACGAAGGCCTTCCAGCGCGCCCTCAGGAACCCCCGACTCGGCCGCCAGCTCCTCAAGAAGACCCTCCACCCCAACACCCCCGCTCACACCCAGGAGACCAACCGGCGCCTCTTCGCCAACACCGACCCCCACACCCGTCTCACCACCTTCGCCTCCACCAGCACCATGGACCACACCCCCCACCTCCGACACATCACCACCCCCACCACGATCCTCCGCGGCACCCACGACACCTCCGTCGGCCAGACCCACATCCGCACCCTCCAAACCCACCTCCCCAACACCACCGTCGACACCCTCTCCGACGCCGGCCACATCCTCCCGCTCGAAGCCCCTCACCAACTCGCCCGCCAGATCCACCAACTCACGCTCACTTCGCAGCGGTGACCACCACCACCCTCACCACCGAGCTGGGCAGGCTCCTGCCGCCAACTGTCCACTGCACCGAGGCCTTCGGGCCGCCGCCCCAGGGCGCGCTCCTTCCTGCGGAGCGCGCCCACATCAGTGGCCGATCTCCCCGCAGGCAGCGGCAGTTCACCGCCGCCCGTACGCTCGCCCGTCGTGCTCTCGCCCAGCTCGGCCACCCGCCGGTCCCGCTCCTCCCGGGGCCGGGCGGGGCCCCCGAGTGGCCGCCGGGGACCGTCGGGAGCATCACCCACTGCGATGGCTACACCGCTTGCGCTGCGGCCCACACGGCCGATGTCGTCTCGCTCGGGATCGACGCCGAGCCTGCTCTACCGCTCCCCGACGGGGTCCTCGCCCTCACCGCTTCCGAGGACGAGCGTCACCGGCTCGACCGGCTACCTCACGGCCAAGTCCCTTGGGACAGACTGCTCTTCAGCGCCAAGGAGGCCACCTACAAGGCCTGCTACCCGCTCACCCGACGCTGGACCGGTCTGGCCGGCATCTCCGTGCGCCTCCACCCCGACCGCACCTTCACCGCCCACCACCCCCACCTGCCCGGTCGCTGCCAGGGCCGCTGGACCACCACCGGTGCCATCCTCCTCACGACCCTCACCATCCCGCACGGGACGACGACCGGTTGAGCGCGCAGCACCGAAGCACCACCGAACCGCGAACCGGCCGCCGCAGGACCTACATGCCCCGCCCCCACGTGCAGCGCAGGAGCGAGGCCGACGCAGGGGCGAGGGGACAGCTGACGGATCCGGTCAGAGGGACGATCCGAGGGACAGGACAGGGAGCCCCGGCCCATGGACCTGCCCCGCCCGGGCGATCGCCCTCAACGGGCGGGGCCTGCCGGGCCGTTGTCGGTCGTGCGCACCGCTTCGATGAACCCTGTGGTGCTCGGGCCCGAGCCGGGCGGGAAGGGGCGGCCGTACGCGGCGGCGACCTCGTCGAGCAGGGTGAGCCGGGTGGTCCAGCCGTGGGCGTCGAGCCACTCGTGGGTCTGGGGGCCGAGGCCGCCCTGCCACAGGTCGGTGATGTGGGCGAGGGTCGGGTCCTGCGGGGTGCTGGTCACGTCCCGGCCCTTTTCGAGCAGCAGTCGGCTGCCCGGCGCGGAGAGGGTGCCGACGGCGGTGAGCAGGCCGGCCGCCTGGTCGGCGGTGAGGTAGACCAGCAGTCCTTCGGCCAGCCAGGCGGTGGGCCGCTCCGGGTCGAAGCCGGCTTCGACGAGGCGGCGCGGCCAGTCCGAGTCCAGCAGGTCGCCGGGCAGCGTGGTGCGTTCGCCGGCCGGGTCGGCGCCGAGTTCGTCCAGGACGTGCTGTTTGAAGGTCAGGACGGGCGCGAGGTCGAGTTCGAAGAGGCGGGTGCCGGACGGCCAGTCGAGCCGGTAGGCGCGGGCGTCCAGGCCTGCTGCGAGCAGGACGACCTGGTCCGCGCCGGCGGCGAGCAGACGGTCGTCGTAGAAGCGGGTGCGCAGGATGCCGTGGACCACCAGGCCTTTCGCGAGGCCGCTCTCCGGTCCCGAGGTGGGCATCGGCATGCCGGAGGCGGTGACGAAGGCGGCGGCGTAGGGGTCGGTGAACAGCGGTTCGGGGCGGGAGCTCTCGTAGGCGCGCACCAGCGCGACGGACAGGGCCGTACGGGAGACCGGGCTCAGCGGGTCGGTGGTCGTCATGCCCGGGAATCTACCCCGGCGCCGAGTCGGCCGGACCGGCACTCCCCTCACCGGTCCGGACGGGCACCTGGCCTGCGGGGAAAGCGAGTTGATGTAACGCCACGAGGTCACGTCAGGAGGTGCCGCCAGCGGTCGGCGGACTCCACCATGTCCTGGATGACGCGTTCCAGGAACGTCCCGCCCCTGGCGAGCCGCTGCCCCACGGGGCTGTCGGGCCCGAACTCCGCCGCGGCCGTCATCGCGATCTGGGCCGTCCCGAGCGTCTCCCGCGAGCCGATCATGATCGAGTGGTACCAGGCCTCGTCGTCGACCACGTAGATGTCGCGACGCCGCTGCGGGTCGCGTTCGCGCCGGACGTACCCGTGCTGGACCAGGTAGTTCACGGCCACGGAGACGGAGGCCGCGCTGACGTTCAGCCTGCGGGTCAGCTCGGCCGCGGTGCGCCTGCCGTCCTCGGACAGCAGCAGGTCGACGTGCACGCGCGCCGTCATCCTCGGCAGCCCCGTCCTGACCGCCATGTCGATGATCTCCTCTCCTGTCGGGCTGCCCGAGGGCCCGTCCGCGGGTGGCGGTGCCGGGGTGCCGCGCCGCGCGCGCTGGGCCGTCGCCCGGTGCGCCTGTTCGGGCCGGTAGCCGCTGGGGCCGCCGTTGCGTCCGATCTCCCGGCTGATCGTCGAGGTCGGCCGGTCGAGCCGTCTGGCGATCTCGGCGTAGGAGAGCCCGTCGGCGAGTCCGGCCGCGATGCGCTGGCGGTCCTGCTGGGTCAGTCGTCCTCCTGGCATGCCGCCAGTATTGCCTTCGCATTCATTCATTGCAATGCGGCATTGCATTCGACTTCAGCGTCATTGCATCAATTTACCGCTACTGAACAGGGAAAACTCCTACAACTCATTGCGACCATGCTGAATGCAACGTAGCTTTCGAATAGTCCCGAAGAAGCATTTCCGCGAGATGAGGAACGGTCATGGGTGAATCCGTCCACACCGTCACCACGCTGCCGACGGCGCGCCCGCCCGGCTGCCCCTTCGACCCGCCGGCCGAGCTGACCGACGCCCGACGGCACGGCCCGATCAGCCGCTACACCCACCCCGGCGGGGCGGCCGGCTGGCTGATCACCGGGTACGAGCTGGTCAGGTCGGTCCTGGCCGACCCGCGGTTCAGCTCGCGCAAGGAGCTCATCAACGTGGGCGACTTCGAGATTCCTCCGGCTCCGCCCGGCGAGTTCCTCCTCATGGACGACCCGCAGCACGGGCGCTACCGGAAGCCGCTGGTGGGCAAGTTCACCGTGCGGCGGATGCGGCTGCTCGCCGAGCGCGTCGAGCAGATCACCGCCGAGTGCCTGGACGCCATGGAGGCGGCCGGGCCGTCGGCGGACCTGGTGACCGCGTTCGCCAAGCCCATCCCCGCCATCGTGATCTGCGAGCTGCTGGGGGTGCCGTACGAGGACCGCGGCTCCTTCCAGGAGCAGATCGACTCGTTCGTGAACGGGGAGACGAGCGACGAGGAGCTGATCGCGGCCTACACGGCGACCCAGCAGTACCTCGCGGAGCTGGTGGCCGCCAAGCGCGCGAACCCCACCGACGACGTGCTCAGCGACCTCATGGACAGCGACCTCACCGATGAGGAGCTGAGGGGCGTCAGCCTGATCCTGCTGGCGGCCGGGCTCGACACCACCGCGAACATGCTGGCGCTGGGCACCTTCGCGCTGCTGCAGAACCCGGCGCAGCTGGCCGACCTGCGCGTTGACCCCACGCTCACCGGCCGGGCCGTCGAGGAACTGCTGCGGTACCTGAGCGTCGCCAAGTCGTTCATGAGGACGGCGCTGGAGGACGTCGAGGTGGGCGGCCAGACCATCAAAGCCGGCACGACGGTCATCCTGTCGTACAACACCGCCAACCGTGACCCCGAGCGCTTCGCCGATCCCCACGTGCTCGACTTCCGGCGGCAGTACGGCGGGCACCTGGCCTTCGGCCACGGCGTCCACCAGTGCCTGGGGCAGCAGCTGGCCCGCGTCGAGCTGAGCGTCGCGATCACCGCCCTGGTCAAGCGCTTCCCCACGCTGCGCCTGGCCGTACCGGCGGAGGAGGTCGGCCTGCGGCCGGAGACCGCGGACATCTACGGGGTGAAGAGCCTCCCGGTCACCTGGGACGTGTGACCGCGAACCAGACCGGGCGAGGTCGGGGCCAGGGTCGGGGGCGGCGCCGGGAGACGGAGCGGCCCGGCACACCCACGGGGGGTGTGCC